>DASREB010000082.1:0-11494 GCA_035652275.1 Burkholderiales bacterium | reverse complement strand
CTGATCACCCGCGCGACGCAGGATCAGTTCGTGCCGCAGATGGTGAACTTCGAGGCGCTGGGCGCGATCAACTTTCAGAAGGGCTGCTATCCCGGGCAGGAGATCGTCGCGCGCGCCCAGTACCGTGGGCAGGTGAAGCGACGCATGGTCCACGCTCGCGCACCCGCAGGCGTCGCGCTCGCGCCCGGCCAGGAATTCAACGGCGGCACCGTGGTCGATGCCGCGCCGGCCGAGGGCGGCGCCGAGGTACTGGCGGTAGTGCCCGTCTGAACTACTACGTCTACTACAAAGTGGATCTTGCCCGGCTGGCGGAGTTGCGCGCCGGCGTCGAGCGGCTTTTTGCGCTCATCGAGCGCGAGTGCGGCGTGCAGGGCCGCTGGATGCACCGGCGTGACGACCCGACTACTTATATGGAGATTTACGAGGGCGTGAAGGACGAGGCCGCCTTCGAGCGCGTGCTCGAGGGCGAAGGCGCCAAGCTCGGCGTGCAGCGGCGCACCGAGCGTTTTGTATGTGCCTGATCGTTCTTGGCTGGCGGGCGCATCCGCGCTACCCGCTGCTCGTGGCCGCGAACCGGGACGAGTTCCACGGCCGCCGGGCCGCACCGGCCGCGTTCTGGCGGGACCGGCCGGAAATCCTCGCCGGACGCGATCTGCAGGCGATGGGTACGTGGATGGGTGTAAGCCGCAGCGGCCGCTTCGCGGCGGTCACCAACTATCGCGGCGCGCGCGAGCCTTCGGCTGCCGAATCACGCGGCGCGCTTGTCAGCACGTTCCTCGCGGGCGCGATGAGCGCCGCTCATTACATGGCCGATGTCGGCGGGCGCGCGTCGCGCTACAGCGGCTTCAACCTCCTCGCTTGCGACCGCCAGGAGCTCTGGTGGATATCGAACCGTGACGGTGCACCGCGGCGCCTTGAGCCCGGGTACTACGCTCTCGGCAACCTGCTGCTCGACTCGCCCGACGTGCAGCCGCTAAAGCAGCGCATCACTGATACGCCCCCCGCCGTGGAGCCCTACTTCACCGTGCTGGCGACGGCGAAGATCGTGAATCCCGAATACGGCACGCGCTGCTCCACGGTGCTCCTCGATGCCGGCAACGACCTTCGCTACTCCGAGCGCACGTTCGCTCCGGATGGCGCCGATGGCGAAACCGTCCATTTCGAGTTCCGAATGTAGACCTCAAAGGAGGCGCAGCCGCATCGCCTGGTGCGGGATGCCCGCCTCCTCGTAAACCGCGCCTTGCGGCTCGAAACCCTCAGCGCGATAGAACTCTAGCGCATGAACCTGCGCGGAAAGCGCGACTTCGCGATGTCCGCGCCGACGCGCCGCGTCAATCAGCCTACCTAGCATCGCTTTACCGGCGCCCCGGCCGCGCCACTGCTTGAGCACCGCCATGCGCCCGATGTGTCCATCGGGGAGCAGCCGCCCGGTGCCGATCGCTTGTCCGTCGGCGTACGCGAGCGCGTGAAGCGACTCGGCGTCGTTCTCGTCCATCTCGAGGTCAGCCGGCACGCGCTGCTCTTCGACGAACACGGTGAAGCGGATGCGCTTCGCTTCTTCCTGCGCGGCTGGCCAATCCAGCAGCTCGATTTTGAGCATCGCGCGAAAAGTATAATCGCCGCATGAAAACCCTCTGGAGCGACGCCGAGGCCGCGCAGTATCCCGGCCCGCTCGGACCGCGCGTCTACACCTCGCGACTGCTCGGCCGCGACAAGTCGCTCGTGCTTCACGGTGGCGGCAACACATCGGTGAAGCTGCGCGAGAAGAACCTCTTCGGCGAGGAGGAAGACATCCTCTACGTGAAGGGCAGCGGCTGGGATCTCGAGACCATCGAGGCCGCCGGCTTCACGCCGGTGACGCTCGGCTACGTGAAGCGCCTGGCCGCGCTCCCGTGTCTCAGCGATCCGCAGATGGTGAACGAGCTCAACACGCACACGCTGCGTGCCGGAGCACCGGCGCCCTCTGTCGAGACCATCCTGCACGCGATCCTGCCGCATCCGTACGTCGACCATACGCATGCGGACGCTGTGCTGTCGGTATCCAATGCACCGGAGGGTGAAAAACGCGTGCGCGAGATCTACGGCGAGCGCGTGGTCGTCATCCCGTACATCATGGCCGGCTTCGATCTCGCGGCGTACTGCGCCCGCGAGTTCCCGCGGCAGGCGGGCAAGCAGACGATCGGCATGGTGCTGCTCTCGCACGGCATCTTTTCCTTCGGCAAGGACGCGCGCGAGTCGTACGAACGCATGATCGAGCTCGTCTCCATGGCGGAGGAGTACCTGCAGCGCAAAAAGGCCTGGCATGTCGCCTCGCCGGCGCCGCGGTCGGCAAGCGTGAAGCGCGAGGAGATCGCGCAACTGCGCCGCGCAGTGTCCGACCAGGCCGGCTTTCCGCTCATCGTGCGGGTCAACGACAGCCCGAAATTTCTGGGCTTCGCGCAGCGCGCCGACCTCGAGCGGCTGTCGCAACAGGGTCCTGCGACGCCGGATCATGTGATCCGCACGAAGCCCTTCCCGATGCTCGGGCGCGACGTCGCCGGTTATGCCGAGCGCTACCGCGACTACTTCCAACGCTTCGCCTCCGCGGCGAAAGAGAAGAAAACCATGCTCGATCCCGCGCCGCGCATGGCACTCGACCCGACGCTCGGCTTGGCGGCCGCCGGCCGCACCGCGAAGGACACGGCGATCGTGGACGAGCTCTACGATCACACGATCGATGTCATCCTCCGCGCGGAAGCACTCGGCGGCTGGCGGGCGCTCGACCAGCGCCACACCTTCGACATCGAGTACTGGGATCTCGAGCAGGCGAAGCTGCGCAAGGCCGGCTCCCCTCCTCCCTTCGCCGGCGAGGTGGTGCTGGTTACCGGCGCCGCCTCGGGCATCGGCAAGGCGTGTGTCGAGTCATTCCTCAAGCGTGGCGCGGCCGTGGTGGCGCTTGATCGCAATCCGGCGATCGAATCGCTGTGGCAGCGGCCTGATGTGCTCGGCATCACGTGCGATCTCACGGATGCCAAAGCGATTGATGCAGCGCTCGATGCGGCGCTGAAGCGCTATGGCGGCATCGACATGCTGGTGCTGAATGCCGGCATCTTTCCGTCGTCGCAGCCGATCGCGGCCATTGCCGCCGAAAGCTGGCGCAGCGCCATGACCGTCAATGTCGAGGCAAACCTGCTGGTGATGCAGGCGTGCCATTCGCTGCTGAAGCTCGCGCCGCGCGGCGGGCGCGTGGTCGTCGTGGGCTCTAAGAACGTTCCCGCGCCCGGGCCGGGTGCCGCCGCCTACTCGGCTTCCAAGGCGGCGCTCAACCAGCTGGCGCGTGTCGCGGCGCTTGAATGGGCGAAGGACGGAATTCGCATCAACACGTTGCACCCGAACCAGGTGTTCGACACCGCACTGTGGACCGATGAAGTGCTCGCGTCGCGCGCCAGCGCGTACAACATGACGGTCGAGCAATACAAGAAAAACAATTTGCTGCGCACCGAGGTGTCGTCCAAGGACGTCGCAGAGCTCGCCGCCGAGATGTGCGGGCCTTTGTTTGCGAAAACGACTGCTGCCCAAGTTCCCGTCGATGGCGGGAACGAGCGAGTGGTATGACGACTCGGGCTCGCCCCCCTGACAAGGGGGGTGGCGCGAAGCGCCAGGGGGGGGTGCGGCATCAAACGAAAACCCCCCGCTCGCCTTCGGCTCGCGACGGGTCAAAAGCAGTAGTGCCGCTCAAGTGGCGTGGCGATCGGCTGGAGCTCCTCGACCAGCGCCTGCTGCCCGACAAGAAGGTCTACGTCGTCTGCCGCACCGCCGAGCAGGTCGCAACAGCAATCCGGGACATGGTGGTACGCGGCGCGCCGGCGATCGGCGTCGCCGCCGCTTACGGCGTGTTGCTCGGCAAAGGCGCGCTGAAGGCGTACGAAGTGCTGCGCAAGAGCCGCCCGACGGCGGTCAATCTCTTCTGGGCGCTCGAGCGCATGAAGAACGCGACCGACCTCGCAGCCGAGGCACGCGCCATTCACGAGGAAGACGTGGCCGTGAACCGGGCGCTCGGCGAGCGGGGCGCCGAGCTGATCCCCGCCGGCGCGCGCGTCATGACTCATTGCAACACCGGAGCGCTCGCCACCGCCGGCCATGGCACGGCGCTCGGCGTGGTGCGTTCCGCGAAGGGCAAGAAGGTTACTGTGATCGCGTGCGAGACGCGTCCCTATCTGCAGGGCGCGCGGCTCACGGCGTGGGAGTGTCTGCAGGAAGGCATCCCGTGCACCCTGATTACCGACAGCATGGCGGGACATCTCATGAGTCGCGGCGATGTCGATGTGGTTATCGTCGGCGCGGATCGCATCGCGGCCAACGGCGACGTCGCAAACAAGATCGGCACCTATAGCCTGGCAGTAATGGCGAAGCGCCACGGCATCCCGTTCTACGTCGCGGCGCCGCTCTCGACATTCGATCCGCGGATTCCTGACGGCTCGCATATCCCGATCGAAGAGCGGCCGGCGGATGAAGTGCTGGGTTACCGCAAGGTGCGCTGGGCGCCGAAGGGCGTGCGGGTGCGCAATCCGGCGTTCGATGTGACGCCCGCCGAGCTCATCACCGGGATCATCTGCGAGAAGGGCGTGATCCTCCAGCCCAGTCGCGAGCGGATCGCGGCGCTGCTCTAAGGCCGCACCGCCGGCGTCTCGAGCTTCATGCCGCGCGCGCGCCACATGAGGTAGAGCTCGAGCTGCACCATCTCGAGCGAGCCGTAGGCGTACGGCTCGGCGCGCGTCCCGATCATGCAGTTGCGCAGCCGCCGCTCGAGCGAGCCCATGCCCTGCCACTCGAGACGATAAATCGGGTATCCGGTCGGATGGCCCTGCGGTATCGGACTGCCGGCGAGCAGTCTTCCCCAGTTGTCGTCGTGGCACTGCGCGCAGGAGAGATTGAGCTGGCCCTGGCGCCGCTGGTAGAGCGCGCGACCGGCTTCTATTTGCGGCCGCGTCGTGTCGGTCGCCTCGACGGCGATCGGCATGCCGCGCGACTGGCGGGCGACATATGTGGTGAGCGCGACGAGTTCCTTGCTCTCGTACGCGAACGCGGGCGCGCGCTGCTGTTCGGTGCGGCAGGCGTTGATGCGCTGCTCGAGGTTGATCGGCTTGCCGTGCGCCACGGCCGGGTAGCGCGCGGCTACGCCCTTCATACTCTGCGCCGCGTCGCCATGGCAGCTGGCACACGATCGCTCACCCTCTTTGCGATTCCACAGCGACTCGCCGTCCATCAGGCTGAAAAGCGCGGGGTTGGTTGTTTCGTCGTCCTGCATGGCGCGGCTCTCGCGGCTCATGAACTCGTACCCGGAGCGGCGCTCGCTGAGGGGAATTTCGCCGGCTTGAAGGCAGGCGCAAAACGCGGCGAGAAGGAGCGCCGCGACCCTCAAACGACCTTGATCTCCGCCTTCTGGTTGGCGAGGTAGCCGTTGTCGCCCGTCCAGGTGAACTCGAGCGTGCCGCTCTCGGTGGCCACCGTAGTGAAGGCGATGAGCGGGTTCGCTGCCATCGCCTGGCGCAGCTCGGCGCGAAAGATCTCGACGCCGTTATAGCGGCAGACGAACTCGGTGATGATGTCGCGCGGCACGAGCTCCCCTGTCTGCGTGCGGCGAAAACCGGTTTCCATGGTGTGCTGGGCGAGCGTCTTGATCTCGATGATCTCGCCGCGCTTGGCGCTTGCCGGTACGGTGACCGCCACGCGCGCCATCAGATGAGCCCGTCCTCGAGGCAGGCCGAGAGCGTGACCACCACCGACACGGTGTCGGACCAGAAGGTGCCGTCGGAAAGCTCGGCGATGGCGATCACGCGGCCTGTATCGGCGATGCGTGCGCGTGTCGACAGCATCGCGCGGCCGGCGCGCGGGCCGAGATGCGCGGTGATCACGTACGGCTGGGGATTCTTTTCGGTGAAGAGGTGGATCGTCTTCACGTGATTCGATGCGCTCATTGGGCTATCGACCGTGATCATGATGGGCACGGTGTTGCCGTTGTCGATGAGCGGCGGCACGTCGAGCTTCACCTTGCCTTCGCGTAGCGGCGCATCGCTCACCACTTTGGCGATCGCTGCCTCGAGCGCCGCTTTGCGCTTCGCCTGGATGTTGGGATCGAGCTGCGCGTACAACTGCCTGGCGGCGACCGTGCCGCAGGCGAGTGCGAGGAATTGGCGGCGACTGCTCATTTCAGCGTCACCAGATACGCGACCACGTCTTCGATCTGCTCGGCGCTCAGCACCGGCTTGCCGCGATAGGACGGGGTCACGCGCGTGAGGCCATCGGTCCTGTAATACGCCGGCATGATGGTCTGCGGATTGGCGCGCGCCGGATCGACCAGTCGCAGGCGGATCTCGCCCTCGCTAAGGCGCGAGCCGACGCCGCGCAGATCAGGCGCAAGATTGCCCTGGAAGCGCTCCTCGGGAAACGGGCCGCTGTGGCACAGGAGGCACAGCCCAGCCTGGCGGTTCGCGACGATCGCCCGGCCCCGCTGCGGGTCGCCCTTGGCGCCCGCAAGCGGGTTCGGTATTTCATCGGCTCGTGCACCGGCCAGCAGTAACAGCACGAGCGTCCAACCAATCACACGAGCTCAATCCCGTGGTTCTTGAGCGGCACGCTGCGAATGCGCTTGCCGGTTGCGCGGTAGAACGCGTTCAGCACGGCTGGCGCGGCGACGCAGATCGTCGGCTCACCGATACCGCCCCAGACCGTGCCGCCGGTCGGCAGCAGGACCGTCTCGACCTTCGGCATCTGCGCGATGCGCATCGAGTTGTACTCGTGGAAGTTCGTCTGCTCGATGTGCCCGTCCTTCACCGTGCACTCCTGGAAGAAGAGTGCCGAGAGGCCGTAGACGAACGAGCCTGCCACCTGGCGCTCGATCTGCGCCGGGTTCACCGCATAGCCGGGGTCGGTAGCGCCGACGATACGATGGATCTTGACCTTGTTGCCGTCGCTGACCGAGATCTCGGCCGCGCCTGCCACGTAGCTGTTGAAGGCCTTGAGGTGCGCGAGGCCGCGATAGACGCCTTTCGGCGCCGGCTTGCCCCAGCCGATCTTCTCGGCCACCGCGTTCAACACACCGAGCGCGCGCGGGCTCTTGCCGAGAAGCTTGCGCCGGAACTCGAGCGGATCCTGCCCGGCCGCGTCCGCGAGCTCGTCCATGAAGCATTCGATGAACACCGCGTTCTGGTTGATGTTCACGCCGCGCCAGAAGCCCGGCGGCACGTGCGTGTTGCGCATCGCATGGTCGATGAGCAGGTTCGGCACGTCGTAGGTGAAGGCGTGCTCGCCGCTTTCGAAGACGCCCTGGAAGGAAAGCGGGTCGCGACCCTTTTGCTCCTGCACGACTTGCGGCCGCACGGCAGCGAGGATCGACTGGCCGGAGAGCCGCATGTGCAGCGCGCTCAGGTTGCCGTTCGCATCCAGACCGCCCACCAGCTTGCATTGCATCACCGGGTGGTAGCGGCCGTGCAGCATGTCCTCTTCGCGCGACCACAGCAGCTTGATCGGCGTGCCGGGCATCTGCTTCGCGATCAGCACGGCTTGCGTCACGTAATCGTTCGGATAGGCGCCGCGCCGGCCGAAGCCGCCGCCGAGCATGGTCTTGTACACATCGACCTTGTCGGCGGGCAAGCCGGAGGCATCCAGCACCGCCGCGAAAGCGCCCTCGCCGTTCTGCGTCGGCCCCCAGACCTCGCACTTGTCCGGCGTGTACCGCGCGGTGATGTTCATCGGCTCCATGCACGCGTGGTTCTGGAACGGATACGCGTACACCGCCTCGACGCGCTTCGCCGCGCCGGAGAGCGCGCTTTTCACATCGCCACCGTTCTTGTTGCCGACGAACGCCTGGTCGGCGTCAAGGCCGGCCTTGAGCATCTCCGCGATCGTGCCGCTCGAGACCTTGGCGTTCTCGCCTTCGTCCCAGACGATCGGCAGCTTGTCGAGCGCGGTCTTCGCCTGCCACCACTTGTCGGCCACCACGGCGACCGCGTCGTCGCCCACCTGTACTACCTTGCGCACGCCTGGCATGCCGGACACCTGAGCGGCGTCGAAGCTTTTAACCGTGCCGCCAAACACCGGACAGGCCTTGATCGCGGCGTTCAGCATCCCGGGCATCTTGAGGTCGATGCCGTAGACCATGCGGCCGTTCACCTTGTCGCGCGTATCGAGCCGCTTGATCGGCTTGCCGGCGATCTTCCAGGTTTTCGGATCCTTGAGCGGCACGTCCTTCGGCACCGGCAGCTGCGCGGCGGCTTCGGCCACCTTGCCATAGCTCGTGCGGCGCTTCGAGGGCGCATGCGTGATTACGCTCTTCGATACCGTGCACTCGGAGGCCGGCACTTTCCATTGATTGGCCGCCGCCTGGACGAGCATCACGCGCGCGGCGGCGCCGCCCTGGCGCACGTACTCGTGCGATTCGCGGATGCCGCGGCTGCCGCCGGTGGAGAAGTCGCCCCAGGCGCGCTTCCGCTTCACGCTCTCGCCAGGCGTTGGATATTCGATGCGCACTTTGGACCAGTCGCACTCGAGCTCCTCGGCGACGAGCTGCGCAAGGCCGGTGATGGTGCCCTGCCCCATCTCGGAGCGCACCACGCGGATGTTCACGGTGTCATCGGGTGCGATTGCGACCCAGACGCCGACCTCGGGCGAGCCGTCCTGCGCGCGCGCGATGCTCGGACCCCCGAAAGGCAAGCGAAAGCCGAGGGCCAGTCCGCCAGTGACGGCGGCGGAAGAGACGATGAAGGTGCGGCGATTCATTTGCATGGCGTCCTCCCTAGACCTTCGGGGCGGCAGCGTTGGCTGCCATGTGGATTGCTTCGCGCACCTGCTGGAAGGTGCCGCAGCGGCAGATGTTGGTAATCGCAGCGTCGATGTCGGCGTCGGTGGGCTTCGGCTTCTCTTTCAGCAGCGCCGCGACGGCCATGATCATGCCTGACTGGCAATAGCCGCATTGCGGCACATCGTGCTCGAGCCAGGCCTGTTGCACCTTGTGGAGCTTGCCGTTTTGCGCCAAGCCTTCGATGGTGGTGATCTTCTTGCCCGCGGCGCCGCTGACCGGGAAGGAACACGAACGCACCGCCGCGCCGTCGATGTGCACGGTGCAGGCACCGCACTGCGCGATGCCGCAGCCGTATTTCGTGCCGGTGAGGCCGACATACTCACGGATCACCCAGAGCAGCGGCGTATTCGGGTCGACATCGACGTTCTGCGTCTTCCCGTTGATGGATAGACGGATCATTTCCTCTCCTCGATGGTGGGCTTTGCGCGCCTACTGTAGTCCCGCCAGAGCGGCGTGGGCAACCATTTCGAATGCCTGACGCAGTGCGTCAAGCCTTGCCTTCTGTAATTTCGACAGCCGTATACGGCGGCACGAGGTCGAACAGCTCGGCAATGTCGTTATTCCGCATGCGGATGCAGCCGATGGAGCCGGGCTTTCCCATCTCGGCGGTGTCCGGGCTGCCGTGGATGTAGATGTAACGGCGCATCGTATCGACATCGCCCAGGCGGTTTCGCCCCCGCTCGCAGCCGGAAAGCCAGAGGATCCGCGTCAGGATCCAGTCGCGCCCCGGGTACTTGGCGTGCAGCTCGGGCGACCACACTTCGCCGGTCGGCCGCCGGCGCACGAATACCGTTCCGACGGGCTGGCCGCTGCCGATCTTCGCGCGCACGATGTGGCGCCCGCGCGGCGTGCAAAGGCTGCCGTTCTTCTCGCCGAGTCCGCGCTTCGCCGTCGACACCGGGTAGCGTCGCACCACGCGCTTGCCGTTCAGAAGCCGCAGCTCCTGCTTGGCGGCGTCGATCTCGATCTTCATCGGCGTGCGGCAAAAAAGCGGCTGAGGAGATCGCCGCATTCCTGCGCGAGCACGCCGCCCTGGATGGCGACCTGGTTCTTCAGCACGAGCTTTTTCGGATCGGTTGCGCCGTACACGCAGCGCGCGATGCGCGCGTGGAACATGGCGCCGACGCACATGTCGCACGGCTCGAGCGTCACATAGAGCTCCGCGCCGCTCAGGCGATAGTTGCCGAGCTTTCTCGCCGCGGCGCGCATCGCCTGGATCTCCGCGTGCGCCGTGGGATCCACCGCCGCGATCGGCCGGTTCCAGCCTTCGCCGATAATTTCGCCAGCGAGCGTCACGATGGCGCCGATCGGCACCTCGCCGTCCTGCTCCGCGCGGCGCGCGAGCTCCAGCGCCCGGCGCATATGCAGCTGGTCCGTGCTAGTCACTGGTGAAGCAAATCAGGAGCGGCAGCTGCCCGGCAGGTACTTTGGATCGACGGTGGTCCCATCCGAGGTGGCGCCGCATCGCCATCCATAGATGCCCTTGCCCATATCGGTGGTCACATCGGCGGTTACGGTGGCACTCGCCAGCGGGGTCATGGTGACGACCTGGCCACTGAGCGCGCCCAGGCTCTGGACCGTGATGGAGATCATGCCGTTGTCGGTCGTCGACACTGCGCCGACGTACTTGGTCGTCGCCACCGCGCTTTCGCAGCCCCAATTGTTCGCGCCCGGCGCGCCGTTGCCGCCACCCTGATACACCTCGGTTACGGCGCCGCGACAGCTGCTGAACGCGAGGACCACCTCCGACATCTTCGCCCGGATGGTGTAGTTCTGGTAGGCGGGAATCGCAATGCTCGCCAGGATGCCGATGACCGTCACCACGATCATCAACTCGATCAGCGTGAAGCCACGGGACGCGCGACTCGCCATACGACGAAACGTTAAATACTGTACTAGCGCGTCGCAAGGACTATTCCCACTCGATCGTCGCCGGCGGCTTCGAGGAGATGTCGTAAGTCACACGATTGATGCCGCGCACTTCGTTGATGATGCGGTTCGAAATCCTGGCGAGCAGCTCGTGCGGTAGCGGCGCCCATTCGGCGGTCATGAAATCGGTCGTTTGCACTGCGCGCAGGGCGACGACGTGCTCATACGTGCGCCCATCGCCCATCACACCGACGGCGCGTACCGGCAGGAAGACCGCGAACGCCTGCGCCGTCTTGTCGTACCAGCCGGAAGCGCGCAGCTCGTCGATGAATATTGCATCGGCGCGCTGCAGCAGCTCGACGTAAGGTTTCTCGATCGCGCCCAGGATTCGCACGCCGAGTCCCGGGCCGGGAAACGGATGGCGAAACACCATCTCGCGCGGCAGACCGAGTGCCAGGCCGAGCTCGCGCACCTCGTCTTTGAAGAGCTCGCGCAGCGGCTCGAGCAGCTTCAGGTGCAGCGTCTCCGGCAGGCCGCCGACGTTGTGGTGCGACTTGATGGTCTGCGCTTTTTTGCCGCTCGGACCACTGCGCGCGCCGGCCGATTCGATCACGTCCGGATAGATCGTCCCTTGCGCGAGCCACTTGGCATTGCGGATCTTCGCCGCCTCGCGCTGGAACACGTCGACAAAATGGCGGCCGATGATCTTGCGCTTGTCTTCCGGGTCGGCGACGCCACGCAGAGCGGTGAAGAACTGCTGCGAAGCATCGACGTGCACCACCTTCA
>DASREB010000081.1:0-8242 GCA_035652275.1 Burkholderiales bacterium | reverse complement strand
CGCCAATCCGCTCGCCAAGAACCTCGAGCTCGGGCGCAGCCTGGGCGTGAACAGCACGCCGACGCTGGTGCTCGCCAACGGCGAGCGCGTGACCGGCGGCTTGAGCCGCACCGATCTCGTCGACGTCCTCGACGCGAAGCGCTAGTCCTGCCGCGGCAGCGGCTCGCCTCGCGGCCAGAGAAGCCACATCTTGCCCGGCTGTCGCATGCGTCCGGCAAGTGTCCCGGCCGCCTCGCCCGTGCCCCAGAAAAAATCCGCGCGCACCACGCCGCGTATTGCGCCGCCGGTGTCGTGCGCGGCAACGACACGCATGAGCGGGTCGTCGGAAAGCGGATAAGTGGTGGCCAGAAAGACCGGCGCACCGAGCGGTACGAAGCGCCGGTCCACCGCGATGCTGTATTCGGGGACCAGCGGCACGCCGAGCGCGCCGATCGGCCCGCGCGGATCCGCGCTCTCGCGAAAGAACACGTAGCTCGGATTGGTTTCGAGCGCATCCTGCAGCTTCTGCGGATTGGCGACGCCCCACGCCTTGATTCCCTGCATCGACGCCTGATCGAGCGTCAGCTCGCCGCGCTCGACAAGGTAGCGTCCGACCGAGCGATACGGATGGCCGTTCTGGTCGGCAAAGGCAAGCCGCACGCGTTCACCGTTCTCGAGCTCGAGCTGTCCTGAGCCCTGGATCTGCATGAAGAAAAGCTCGACCGGATCTGCCGCCCAGCCGATCACCGGTGCGCGCAGCGCGGCGGTCCGGGCATCGCCGAGCGCCGGGATGCGAGCGTCGATCTCGGCGCGGCTGTAATAGGGCACGACGCGCCGGCCGTCGAGGCGCCCGCGAAGGCGCACATTGCGGGTGTCCGGTGCCACCGCCGACAGATCGACCACCAGCAAATCGTCCGGCACGCCGTAGATCGGAAAGCGGTTGACCGGGCTCGCGGTGCGGCTGCCGCGGATGATCGGCTCGTAATAGCCGGTGACCGTGCCCGTGTCGCCGCTCTCGGAGCTGACAAGCGCATAGGCCGTGAACGCGCTTTCGAAAAAGCGCCGCGCGGCCGCCTCGTCGCCGGGGGGCACCCAGGAGGCGGTGGCGCATGTGTTGATCAGGGGCCCGGCGGCGCGCGCGCAGCCTGCCATGAAGGCGCGCAGGCTTGGCTCGAGGGCGAGGCTATCCCAGCCCGGCAAGGCGGCGTAGCTCCACTCAATGTACTGCGCGCGCTCGGGCGCCGGCTTGGGCGGTGGACAGGGACACTGCTGCGGCGGAACTTGGGCGCAGCCCGCAATCAGTAAAATCAATGCGAGACGCGTCATGTGGGTCGTATATCTCGAAATCGGCGTTGCGCTCGCCATTGCGCTGGCGATCGTCTGGCTCACCTGGCCGAAAAAACCCAAGTGAGTCAGTGCAGCACGCGCGGTACGGAAAGCGTGAACTGCGGGATCGTCGCCTCGAAGCGCGTGCCATCCTCGGCGACCATCTGGTAGGTGCCGCGCATCGTGCCGACCGGCGTCGCGATGGAGGCGCCGCTCGTATACTCGTAGCTCTCGCCCGGTTGCAAAAGCGGCTGGGCGCCGACCACGCCGAGGCCGCGTACCTCCTGCACGAGCCCCTGCGAGTCGGTGATGACCCAGTGGCGGCTGATCAATTGCGCAGCGACGCTGCCTTCGTTGCGGATGGTGATGGTGTAAGCGAAGACGAAGCGGCCATTCGCCTCGTCGGACTGGTCGGCGAGATATTGCGTTTGCGCGCTGACCGCGACGTCGTATTGTTTTTGCTCCGCCATGGGCCCATTGTAAACTCGCGCGAAAGTGGCGTACCGCATCGCACCGAGCATCCTGTCAGCCGACTTTGCGCGCCTCGGCGACGAAGTGAAGGCGGTGGCGCGTGCGGGCGCCGATCTGATTCATTTCGACGTCATGGACAACCATTACGTCCCCAATCTCACCGTCGGTCCGCTGGTGTGCGCGGCACTGCGGCCGCATGTCGAGCTGCCGCTCGACGTGCATCTCATGGTGAAGCCGGTCGATGCGCTGATTCCCGAGTTCGCCAGGGCCGGCGCCAACATCATCAGTTTTCATCCCGAAGCGAGCGAGCACGTCGATCGCACCCTCTCGCTTATTAAAGAGAACGGCTGCAAAGCCGGGCTCGTGCTCAATCCGGCCACGCCGCTTGCCTATCTCGATCACGCGCTGGAGAAGCTCGATCTCGTGCTGCTCATGTCGGTGAACCCCGGCTTCGGCGGCCAGAAATTCATCGCCTCGGTGCTGCCGAAGATCAGCGAGGTGCGCCGGCGTATCACGGCCACGGGCAAGCCGATCTGGCTCGAGGTCGATGGCGGCATCAAGGCGGACAACATCGCCGACGTGGCGCGTGCCGGCGCCGACACCTTCGTCGCCGGCTCGGCGATCTTCGGCTCGAAGGATTACGCCGCCACCATCCGCGAGATGCGCCAGCATCTCGCCGTGCTATAGTGGCCGCGCGTGCAGTTCCTCCGACCAAAGCACGAGCTTCTCTCCTGGCGTAGCTGGCGCCGCTGGCGCCGCTAGATCCCCACGCGTCGCCGCGCGGCACGGCGATGCGCTAGAACCAAGCCGCGCGCAGGCCCCAACACCCAACGGAGAAGTTCGTGACGCAGCACGAGTTCGACCGGCTCGCCGCCCAAGGCTTCACCCGCATCGCCGTGCTTGCCGAGGCGCGGGCCGACGTTTACACGCCGCTTGCGGTCTATATCCAGCTTGCGGGCGGGCCTTACAGCTATCTGCTGGAATCGGTGGTCGGCGGCGAGCGCTTCGGCCGCTACTCCTTCATCGGCCTTGCGTGTGCCGAGCGCATCGAGGCGCGTGGCACGAGCGTGCGGCGTCTGCTGCGCGATGCACGCGGCGCGGACGTCTGCATGGAGGAGTACGACGGCGACCCGTTCGAATACGCACGCGGGTGGCTCAAGCGCGAGCGCACGGCGCCCCTGCCTGAGCGGTTGCGCTTCGGCGGCGGCCTCGTCGGCTATTTTGGTTATGAGGCGGTCCGGCATGTCGAACCGCACGCCCTCGGCGCACAGAAGCCCGATCCGCTCGGCACGCCCGACGTCCTGCTGCTTGTCTCCGACGAGCTGGCAGTCGTCGACAACGTGCTGGGCAAGCTCTATCTCGTCGTCTACGCCGATCCCCGCCAGCCGCGCGCTTACGCGCGAGCGTGTGAGCGACTGGAGGAACTGCGCCATCGGCTGGCGCGGCCGCTGCCGGAGGCGCTGGTGCTCGCCCAGCCGGCGCCGGAGCCGCCAGTGGCGGCGGCCCTTGAGCGCACGATGAGCGAAGCGGTGTTTCTGGACGCGGTACAGCGCTCGAAGAACGAGATCATGGCGGGCGAGCTGATGCAGGTGCAGGTGTCGCAACGGGCCTCGCTCGCGTTCCAGGCGCCGGCGTTGTCGCTCTATCGCGCGCTGCGCGGCGTCAACCCGTCGCCGTACATGTACTACTTCGACTTCGCCGATCACCATGTCGTCGGCGCGTCGCCCGAGATACTAGTGCGCCTGGCAGGCGACACGATGACGGTGCGGCCGATCGCCGGCACGCGCCCGCGCGGCGCGGATGCACAGCAGGACGCGGCCATCGCCGAGGAGCTGCTCGCCGACCCCAAGGAGCGCGCCGAGCACGTCATGCTGATCGATCTCGGCCGCAACGATGTCGGCCGCGTTGCCATGCCGGGAAGCGTGCGCGTTACCGAGCAGATGGTGATCGAGCGCTACTCGCACGTGATGCACATCGTTTCGAATGTCGAGGGCCGCATCACGCCCGGACGCGATGCCATCGACGTGCTGAAAGCAAGCTTCCCGGCGGGCACGGTCACCGGCGCACCGAAGGTGCGGGCGATGCAGCTCATCGATGAGCTCGAGCCGGTGAAGCGCGGGGTGTACAGCGGCGCGGTCGGCTACCTCGGCTTCAACGGCGACATGGACATGGCGATCGCCATCCGCACGGCTGTCGTCAAGGCGGGCAAGCTGCATGTGCAGGCGGCTGCCGGCGTCGTCGCGGATTCCGATCCGCAGTCCGAGTGGCAGGAAACGCAGCACAAGGCGCGCGCGCTGTTGCGTGCGGCCGCCGTCGCGGCAAGCGAGACGAGGTAGCAGGGCCATGGTGCTGATGATCGACAACTACGACTCGTTCACCTACAACCTCGTGCAGTACCTGGCCGAGCTCGGCGCCGAAGTGCGGGTCGCGCGCAACGACGAGATCAGCCTCGATGACGTGCAGGCGCTCGCCCCGCGTGCCATCGTCATCTCGCCGGGGCCGAGCGCACCCGAGCGTGCCGGCATTTCGCTGGAGGTCATCCGCCGCCTTGCCGCTCGGGTGCCAATTCTCGGCGTTTGCCTCGGCCACCAGGCGATCGGGCAGGCATTTGGCGGCAAGGTGGTGCGAGCGAAGCGCGTAATGCATGGCAAGGTGTCCATCGTGCGTCACGACGGCGAGGGCGTGTTTCGGGGGCTACCCGCTGAGTTCAAGGCGACGCGCTATCACTCGCTGGCGCTCGAGCGCGAATCGCTGCCCGCCTGCCTCAAAATCACGGCGGAATCCGAGGATGGCGAGATCATGGGCCTGCGGCACCGGAGTCTCGCCGTCGAAGGGGTGCAATTTCATCCGGAGGCGCTGCTCACCGAGCATGGCCACCGGATGCTGCAAAATTTCAACGAGGGGGCAAAGCTATGAAGCAGATCACCGTTGCCGAAGCGATTCAGCGGACTGTCGAGCACCGCGAGGTGTTCCACGACGAGATGCTGCATGTCATGCGCCAGATCATGCGCGGCGAGCTGACACCGGCGCAGATCGCGGGCTTCATCATCGGCTTGCGCGTCAAGAAGGAGACCATCGGCGAGATCGCGGCGGCGGCGCAGGTGATGCGCGAGCTCGCGACGCCGGTGGAGGCGGCGGACGACCGCCATCTCGTCGACACCTGCGGCACGGGCGGCGACGCCGCGCATACCTTCAACGTTTCCACTTGCGCGGCCTTCGTCGCCGCCGCAGCGGGCGCCAAGGTGGCGAAGCACATGGGCCGCTCGGTGTCATCCTCTTCGGGCAGCGCCGAAGTGCTGGAAGCGCTGGGCGCGCACATCACTCTTACGCCCGCCGAGACGGGCCAGGCACTGGCGAAGCTCGGCCTCGGCTTCATGTTCGCGCCGGCGCATCATGCAGCGATGAAATATGCGGCGCCGGTACGCAAGGAGCTGGGCGTGCGCACGCTTTTCAACATCCTCGGGCCGCTCACCAACCCGGCTGGCGCCAAGAACCAGGTGATGGGCGTGTTCCATCCCGATCTGGTCGGAATCCAGGTGCGCGTGCTCCAGCGCCTGGGCTCGCGGCATGTGATGGTGGTCTACGGCATCGACGGGCTCGATGAGATCTCCATCTCGGGCGAGACCATGGTCGGCGAGCTCGTGAAGGGCGAGATCAACGAGTACAACCTCCATCCGTCGCAGTTCGGCCTGGAGCTCTACGACCGCCGTGCGATCCAGGTAAACACGGTCGAAGAGTCAAAGGCGATGATCGAGGCGGTGCTCGACAATCAGCCGGGCCCGGCGCACAACATCGTCGCCATGAACGCCGGTGCCGCCATCTACGTCGCCGGGCTCGCCAACAGTCTCAAGGCCGGCGTCGAGCGCGCGAGTCAGGTGATCAAGAGCGGCGCGGCGAAGCACAAGATGGAGGAATTCATCGCCTTCACCAAACACGTGAAGAAGTGACCATCCTCGACCGCATTCTGGAAGTAAAGCGCGCCGAGATTGCGGCCGCCAAAGGTGGCGCTCGCGACATTGAGCGCAAGGCGAAAGCCGCCGCGGCGCCGCGCGACTTCATCCGTGCGCTGCGGGCACGCGATCCCGCGGTGATCGCCGAGATAAAGAAGGCGAGCCCGTCGCGCGGCGTGCTGCGCGAGGATTTCGATCCGGCAACGATCGCGCGCAGCTATGACGGCGCCGGCGCGGCTTGCCTCTCGGTGCTCACCGACGCGCAGTTTTTCCAAGGCAGCGCGGCGCATCTCGCCGCCGCCAAGGCCGCCTGCTCGTTGCCGGTGCTGCGCAAGGATTTCGTCATCGAACCGTATCAGGTGTGGGAGTCGCGCGCGATGGGCGCGGACTGCATCTTGCTCATCGCCGCCTGCCTCGAAAAAGACCAGATGCGCGAACTGGAGCGGCTCGCCCACGAGCTGGCAATGGCTGTCCTCGTCGAAGTGCACGACGCCGGTGAGCTCGACGCGGCGCTCGCGCTCGAAACGCCGCTCATCGGCATCAACAACCGCAATCTCAAATCGTTCGAGACCAAGCTGGAAACAACGCTCGACTTGCTGTCGCGCGTTCCGCGCAACCGAATGGTGATAACGGAGAGCGGCATCCTGAGCAGCGATGACGTCGCCCGCATGCGCAAGGCCGGCGTTCGGGCATTCCTGGTGGGGGAAGCATTCATGCGCGCGACCGATCCGGGGGCCGCGCTCCGAGGCTTGTTCCTTCGCTAGGTTGCTGCTGCGCTGCAGCAACCGCTGTTGGCAATTTGCAACGCCCTCTCGCAGGTAGGCCCCTGATTCACCCCGTTTCTTGGTCCCGCTATATGGAATTCGGCACACTGCCGTGGACTTCTCGACTGAGGGGTTGGCGGGGGGGCCAGTTCGGCGCGCTCGCCTGGTTTAAACCAGAGAGGAGCAAGCATGCAGAAGAAACTTTTAACGATGGCAGTCGCCGGTGCGTTGGCCGCGCCCGGCCTGGCGCTCGCGCAAGCGAGCGTGGAAGTGTACGGAACGTTGTATCCGACGTTCGGCAGGGTGAAGTACGACGATGGCTTCACGGCGCGCAGCAATGCGGCGTCGGTCGCTGTACCGTCGATATCTAAATTCGACGTACAGGCACCGTCGTCCAACTTCGGCGTTCGCGGAAGAGAAAGCATCGGCGCCGGACTGACGGCCTGGTTCCAGGTCGAGCAGAACGCGCCGCTCGAGCGCGAAGCTACCCAGGCGGTCGTGGTGGCGTCGCGCAACTCCGCGGCCGGCATCCAGGGCGGTTTCGGCAACGTGTTCGTGGGCCAGTGGACTACGCCGTGGGCGGACCTCAACTCGCTGTGGGCAGTCGGTCAAGTAAGCGTGTTCGGTCCGGTGACGTCGATCATCGGCCGTCGTGAGACCACCGGCGTAGCCCCGAACCCGGCAACCGGGCTTCCCGCGGCTCTGATCAGCAGCAGACCTTGCACGACGAACCTGATTCCTCCCGGCGGCAGCACCGTGCCGGCCACAGGCACTCCGGAGTGCGATGCGGTTGTGGGCGGCGGTGGCGTGGGCCATCCGTTCTGGCGGCGTGCGTCGGACATGATCCGTTACACCTCGCCAACGCTCGGTGGCGTCACGTTCGACCTGATGTACCAGGTACCCGAACTGAAGACGGTTACTCTGGCCAACGGCACAGGCCTCACTGCTGAGCCGTCGATGTGGTCCGGTTCGCTGAAGTGGTCGGGCATGGGCGGGCGCGCGCGGGTTGGCGCCGCGTATGACCGGCACAAGGACTTCACCACCATCGGCAAGAACGACACGGGCTGGACGGTTATGGGCGGCTTCAACTTCGGCGTTGTCGACGTCGGTCTCGCCTACGAGCGCAACAAGTACCAGTGCGGCTTTATGGGCGGTGGCGCCAACGGCGCGGCTTTCCTGCCAGCGCTGTGCGCGGGCGACGGTGACATCACGGCGAAGCAATGGGCCGGCGCGATTTCCGTTCCCGTCGGACTCGGCGCGATCAAGGCGTTCTATGCCAAGGCGAAAGACATGGATGGTGCGATCACCGTGGGCGATACCGGCGCCAAGATGTGGGGCATCGGTTACGAGCATCGCTTCTCCAAGCGCACGAGCCTCGGTGTGGAATGGGCGAAGATCGATAACCAAAGAAATGCTCAGTTCACCTGGACGGGCATGCCGCCCAACCAACTCGGGCAGAGCAACACGCCGGTCTTTGGCTCGGACGTAAATTGGGCGTTCGTCGGCATGACGCACCGCTTCTAAGAAAAGCCGACACGCAGCAACCCAACGGGCGCCTTCGGGCGCCCGTTTTTTTGCTAGGCTCGGCAGCATGGACAAGCTCATCGCCGAGTTCGACCGCGCGCTGCGCGCAGTGGCGGGTGTAGCCAACGCCGCGCGGCCATCACCAGCGGAACAAAAGCCGGAAAGCGACCTCGACGCCAAGGCGCGCGCCCACGCGGCCGCGCTGATGCGGGTAAACCACGTCGGCGA
>DASREB010000080.1:0-21883 GCA_035652275.1 Burkholderiales bacterium | reverse complement strand
CGTGTATCACGCCATGACGGACGACTTCGCCTCGCGCGAGCGCTTCAAGGTGATGGAGCGCAAGCTCTACTGGGGCATCATGACGCCGGGCGCCGTGCTCACCATCGCCTTCGGCCTGTGGCTATGGCTCGGCTGGTTCCGCGGCGCCGGCGGCTGGCTGCACGCCAAGCTCGCGCTCGGCGCGCTGCTTGCGGGCTACCATTTGTGGTGCGGGAAGCTGCTGCGCGACTTCGCCGCCGACCGAAACAGCCGCAGCCACATGTGGCTTCGCTGGTTCAACGAATTTCCGGTGCTGGTCCTCGTCGCCGCGGTATTGGTCGTTGTCTTCAAGCCGGTCTGAACATTTCTTTGCCAGTTGTCCGCGCGGGCTCGAAGCGCTGCTCGTGCGCGAGCTCGCTGCGCTCGAGATCAATGCCAGCGCGGTCGCCGGCGGCGTTGCCTTCGCCGGCGGCTGGGATGCGTGCTATCGCGCGAACCTCTGGTCACGCATCGCCTCGCGTATCCTTTGGCGCGTCGCGCAGTTCGATTATCGCAATGAGCAGGACGTCTACGGCGCGGTGCGCGAAATCGAGTGGCCGCGCTATTTCCGTGTCGAGCGTACGCTGCGCGTCAACGTCACGGCGCAGCAGAGCCCGCTGAAGAGCCTGGAGTTCGCCACCCTGCGCATCAAGGACGCGGTGTGCGACCGCTTCCGTGAGGCGCAGGGCAAGCGTCCGAGCGTCGAGCGCACAGCGCCTGATGTGCGGGTGCATGCGTTCCTCGAGGCGCAGCGCGCGACGCTGTATCTCGACACCTCCGGCGAGCCGCTCTTCAAGCGCGGCTGGCGCAGCGGCGCGGGCGAAGCGCCGCTGCGCGAGAACCTGGCGGCTGGCATCGTCATGCTGAGCGGCTGGACCCCGGCGCAGGCGCTCATGGACCCGATGTGCGGCGCCGGGACGCTGCTCGTCGAGGCGGCCACCATGGCACGCGGGCGCGCGCCGGGCGCGAAGCGCGGCTTCGGCTTCGAGCGCCTGACGCCATTCGACGCTGCGCGATGGGAGCGCGTGAAGCGCGAGCGCCGCGAGACCGAGCACACGCCGCAGCTCTTTGGCAGCGACACCGATCCCAAGGCGCTCGCCGCCGCGCGGCGCAATCTCGCGGAAGCGGGCGTCGAGCGCTGGGTGAAGCTCGAGCAGGCCGATGTGCTCGAGCGAGCTGCGCCGGCGCCAGCCGGGGTGATGGTGATGAATCCGCCCTACGGCGAGCGCATGGGCAGTGCCGACGAGCTCGCGCGCTTCTACCCGAAGCTCGGCGATGCGCTGAAGCAGCGCTATCCAGGCTGGCGCTGCCACATCTTTACCGCCGATCTGCGCCTGCCGAAGTTGATCCGGCTCGAGCCCTCGCGGCGCACGCCGCTATGGAACGGCGCGCTCGAGTGCCGCCTCTACCAGTTCGACATCGTCGCCGGATCTCACCGGCGGCCGAGGTAATCCCAGGCCGGATTGCCGCCGGTGACGCGCGGTCCGTAGGCGTACTTCAGGCGCGGCACGCGGGTGCCGGGCTGGTGCACGGGGGGTAGCGGCTCCTCGCAGGTCGCATCGGACGGCTGCCACCGCAAGCCGAGCTTGCGCATCAGGTTGAGCGCGTCGAACGGCGCTTTCACCTTCACGTCGTTGTCGAAATAGACGTAAACGTCGCGCCCGTCTCGGTCCCAGTTGCGAATGCGCCGCGCCCAGCTGGCGAGGGCGCGGTCGGAATAACCGCTGGTGTAGATCTTGATGTCGCCGTGCAGACGCACGTAAACGAAGTCGGCGGTGACATGGAACATCTTCGGCCACTTACCCGCGGTATCGGCCACGACCAGGCCGATGCCGTGCTTGCACAGCAGCCGGACGAACTCCGCGGTCATGAAGCTCGGGTGCCGGATTTCGACCGCATGGCGCAGCTTGCGCTTGGCATCGATGGCAAGCCGCGAGCGGCCGATCATGCGCGCATCGCGCCGCCGGGCGAGCGCGAGAGCCTGCTCGGTGGTACGCGGCAGAAGGCGAAAGAAGGCCTCGAGCCGCTCCGGCTTGAACCGGAACATCGGCGGGAACTGCCAGAGGAACGGCCCCAGCTTGTCGCGCAGGTTGAGGATGCCGGAGGCGAAGAAATTGGCGAGCGGCTTCTCGATCCTCGAAAGCCGCAGCATGTGCGTGATGTAGCGCGAGCCTTTTACGGCAAAGAGAAAACCCTGCGGCGTCTCGTGGTACCACTGCTCGTAATACTCCGGACGCTGCAGCGAGTAGAACGAGCCGTTGATCTCCACCGTGGGGAAATGCCGGCCGCAGAACTCGAGCTCGCGCCGCTGCGGCAAGCCCTCGGGGTAGAACACCTTGCGCCACGGATCGTAGCGCCACCCGGAAATGCCGATTCGCACCATCAGGCGAACTTGAGCTTCTTCCAGGCCTCCAGGTGCTGCACGCGCTCGAGCGCCGCGTGGTCGGTGAGATCGAGCGACAGCGGCATCAGCGAGACATAGCCCTGCTCGATCGCCCAGCGATCGGTGCCCTCTTCGGTTGCCTCCACGGGCACCACGGTGAACCAGTAGTGGGTGCGGCCCATCGGATCCTTGATCGGCACCACGCGTCCGTCGTAATGACGGAGCGACTGCCGCGTCCAGCGCGTGCCGCGCGGCGCCTTCGCCGGGAAGTTGACGTTGACCAGGCAAAGATCGGGAATCGCGAGCAACATCTCGAGCACCGAGCCGACCCAGGGCTTGAGGAGCTCGAAATCGGGCTGCTCCTTGTCGGTGGCCGGCGCGCTGAAGGCGATGCCGCGCAGTCCGAGAAGCGCGGCCTGCTTCGCGCCGGCCAGGGTGCCCGAATGCCACACGGCGTTGCCGAGGTTCGCGCCGATGTTGATCCCCGAGAGCACCACGTCGACCTTTTCCCACAGCGTGGTGCCGAGCATCACGCAGTCGCCGGGCGTGCCGTTCACACGATAGGCATCGATTCCGGGCAGCGGCGTGCGCTTGTAGTTTACGGGGCGTGAAGCCGTGATCGAATGGCTGGCGGAGGACATCTCCACATCCGGGGCCACCACCCGCACGTCGCCGAAGCGCGCCGCGACCTGCGCCAAGGCGGCTATGCCCGGGCTATAGACACCGTCGTCGTTGGTGATGAGGATGCGCATTTGCCCTGCGGCAGCAATTAGCGTGCGCATTACCCTGATCCACAACCCCGCGGCCGGCCGTCAGCGCCGGCACGAGGCCACGAAGCTGGTCCGGCTTCTTACCGAAGCGGGACACGACGTGCGCTACCGCTCGGTGAAAGAGCCGGGCTGGAAGCGCGCGCTGAAAAAGCAGGCCGATCTCGTGGTGGTGGCGGGCGGCGACGGCACGGTCGGCAAGGTGGCGCGCCGCATGGTCGGACGCGGCATCCCGATCGCCGTGTTGCCCTCGGGCACCGCGAACAACATCGCCCGCTCGCTCGGCCAGGTGGCGCGGCCGCTCGAGCAGCTGGTGCGCGGCTGGGAGGGCGCACGGCGCGTGAAGCTCGATGCGGGTCTCGCGAGCGGGCCGTGGGGCGAGCGCTATTTCATCGAGGGCATCGGTGCGGGGCTGTTCGCCGAGGTGCTCGCCAATCCGGCGAGCGAGAATCTCAAGCAGCGTGCCGACCCGGTGGAGAGCGCGTTGCGGCGTTTGCGCGATCGCGCCGTGCATACCGAGCCACTCGAGATCGCCGGCGTACTCGACGGCGAGGACATCTCGGGGCGCTACGTCATGTTCGAGGCGCTCAACATGGCCTACGTGGGTCCGAACCTGCATCTCGCGCACGATAGCGTTCCCGGCGATGGCGAGCTCAACGTCGTGCTCGTCACCGAAGAGCATCGCGAGCGCTTGCTCTACTACCTCGAGTACTGGCAGGAGAATCGCGAGCGCCTGGCGATGCTGCCGACGCGGCGCGGCAAGTGCCTGAAGATCGAATGGACCGGTTTCGCGCTGCACATTGACGACAAGCTCAAGCCCACCGCCAAGCTGAAACCGAAGCAGATGGCCGGCATGGTCGAGGCGCGCATGGACGGCGCGGCGGTGGAGTTCCTGGTGCCTGCCTAAAAAATAAAAAGGCCGCCGGCGCGGCCTTCGGGAGTGCCTCGACGCTAGACGATGTCGAGGTGCTCGATGCCTTTGTTGAGGTCCTTCTCCTTCGCCATCTTGCTGTTCAGCTTGATGTTGAGGCGTACCTCGTTGGTCGAGTCGGCAAAGCGCAGCGCGTCTTCGTAGCTGATGCGCCCGGCCTCGAAGAGATCGAACAGTGCCTGGTCGAAGGTCTGCATGCCGAGCTCGCGCGACTTCTTCATGATCTCCTTGATCTCGTGGACTTCGCCCTTGAAGATGAGGTCCGAGATCAGCGGCGAGTTCAGCATCACCTCGACCGCCGCCACGCGTCCCTTGCCCTCGCGGTTCGGGATCAGGCGCTGCGAGATCACGGCCTTCAGGTTGAGCGACAGGTCCATCAGCAGCTGCTGGCGGCGCTGCTCGGGAAAGAAGTTGATGATGCGGTCCATGGCCTGGTTGGAGTTGTTGGCGTGCAGTGTCCCGAGGCAAAGGTGACCGGTCTCGGCAAAGGCGATGGCGTGCTCCATCACCTCCATGTCGCGGATCTCACCGATCAGGATCACGTCGGGCGCCTGGCGCAGCGTGTTTTTGAGCGCCGCTTGCCAGGATTCGGTATCGACGCCCACTTCACGCTGCGTGACGATGCAGTTCTTGTGTGGATGCACGTACTCGACCGGGTCCTCGATGGTGACGATGTGGCCGTGCGAGTTGTCGTTGCGATAACCGATCATCGCGGCGAGCGAGGTGGATTTGCCCGAGCCGGTGCCGCCGACGAACAGCACCAGGCCGCGCTTGGTCATTGCCACGTCCTTCAGCACCGGCGGCAGGCGCAGGTCCTCGAAGTTCGGGATGGTGGTGGTGATGACCCGCAGCACCGCGCCGACCTGGCCCTGCTGCACGAAGCAGTTGACGCGGAAGCGGCCGATGCTCTGCGGCGCGATGGCGAAGTTGCACTCCTTGCTCGCCTCGAACTCGGCCGCCTGCTTGTCGTTCATGATGGCGCGCACCAGGAGCGCGGTGTGCTGCCCGGTGAGCGCGGTCTGCGAGACGGGCGTCATCTTGCTGTCGATCTTCATCGCCGGCGGGAAGCCGGCGGTGAGGAACAGGTCCGAGCCGCGCTTTGCGATGAGCGCGCGCAGCAGGTCGTAGATGAACTTGGTGGCTTGTTCGCGTTCCATGGCTATCTTCCTTCGTTAGCCGGCAAAGTTTTCCTTGTTGGCGGCCTTGCTGCGTGCCTCGGCCATCGAGATGACATTGCGCTGCACGAGCTCCTGCAGGTTCTGGTCGAGCGTCTGCATGCCGATCTGCCGGCCGGTCTGGATCGCGGAGTACATCTGCGCGATCTTGTTTTCCCGGATCAGGTTGCGGATCGCCGGCGTGCCGATCATGATCTCGTGCGCAGCAACACGGCCCGAACCATCCTTGGTTTTCAGCAGCGTCTGCGAGATCACCGCCCGGATCGACTCCGAAAGCATGGCGCGCACCATCTCCTTTTCCGCGGCCGGAAAGACGTCGACGATGCGGTCGATGGTCTTCGCCGCGGACGACGTGTGCAGCGTGCCGAACACCAGGTGACCGGTTTCCGCGCCGGACAGCGCAAGCCGGATGGTCTCGAGGTCGCGCATCTCGCCGACCAGGATCACGTCCGGGTCTTCACGCAGGGCGCTTCTCAGCGCGTTGGCGAAGGACAGCGTGTGCGGACCGACCTCGCGCTGGTTGATCAGGCACTTCTTCGACTCGTGCACGAACTCGATCGGGTCCTCGATCGTGAGGATATGGCCGTGCTCGTTCTCATTGATGTGGTTCACCATCGCGGCGAGCGTCGTGCTCTTGCCCGAGCCGGTCGGCCCGGTGACCAGCACGATGCCGCGCGGCTGGTCGGCGATGTCGGCGAAGATTTTGGGGCACTTCAGGTCCTCGAGCGACAGGATCTTCGACGGGATCGTGCGCATCACGGCGGCGGCGCCACGCTGCTGCACGAAAGCGTTGACACGGAAGCGCGCCAGGTTCGGCACCGCGAACGAGAAGTCGCACTCGAGGTTTTCCTCGTAGAACTTGCGCTGCCCGTCGTTCATGATGTCGTAGATCATTGCGTGCACGTCCTTGTGCTCCATCGGCGGCACGTTGATCCTGCGCACGTCGCCATGCACGCGGATCATCGGCGGAAGCCCGGAAGACAGATGCAGGTCCGACGCCTTGTTCTTCACCACGAAGGCGAGCAGCTCAGTGAGATCCATTAAAATCCCTCCCGGACGGTGCGAAGTTGTTTTTCTTCGCTGGTTCAAGCGATTATGACAACAATTGCGGACAACCTGCAAGTTGTGAGAGCGCGCATCGGTCGGGCGGCGCGCGCCGCCGGTCGCGATGCAAATACAGTGACTTTGTTGGCGGTTTCGAAGACGCATTCCATCGCGCGCATCAGCGAGGCACACGCCGCAGGGCAGCATGCGTTCGGTGAGAATTACGTCCAGGAAGCGCTTGAAAAGATGCACGCGTTGCCCGCGCTCGAGTGGCACCTGATCGGTCCGCTCCAGAGCAACAAGACGCGCGTGGCCGCCGAACGCTTCCAATGGGTCCATACCATCGACCGGAAAAAAATCGCACAGCGGCTCTCCGAGCAGCGTCCTGCCGCGTTGCCGGCGCTGAATGTGCTCATTCAGGTCAATGTTTCCGGGGAGTCGAGCAAGAGCGGCGTGCGCCTGGGTGAATTGCGCGAGCTGGCGAGCGCGATTGCGCTGCTGCCGCGTCTGCGCCTGCGCGGCGTGATGGCCATGCCGGAACCCGCCGCGCCGCCCGAGCGCTATCGCGAAGCGCGCTCGGCCTTCGAATCGCTGGCGCGCGACTTCCCGGTCGATACGCTCTCCATGGGCATGTCCGATGATCTAGAGCTCGCGATCGCTGAAGGCGCCACCCTGGTGCGCGTGGGCACGGCGATCTTCGGCGCACGGCGCAAGGAAAAGCACGCCGCGTGAGCATCACCTTTCTCGGCGGCGGCAATATGGCGAACGCGCTGATCGGCGGCCTGATTGCGCGCGGCTTCCCGGCGCACGACATCGCGGTAATCGAAATCAGCCCGTCGGCCCGTGAGCGCGTCGCGCAGCACGGCGTGCGCGTCAGCACGGCGCCCGACGCGGCCAGCGCCAAGGCCGACACCTGGGTACTGGCGATCAAGCCACAGGACGCGCGCACGGCGCTCGCTGGGGTCGCCGCCTCCGTGCGTGACGCGCTCGTGATCAGCATCGTCGCCGGCGTGCGCATCGCGGCGCTCTCGCGCTGGCTCGGCGGGCACCGCAGCCTCGTGCGCTGCATGCCTAATACCCCGGCGCTCATCGCTGCCGGCATCGCCGGCCTTTACGCGTTGCCCGAAGTCACTGCAGCCGAGCGCGAGCGAGCGCAGCGCATCCTTGGCGCGGTCGGCGAAGTCGTGTGGCTGAACGATGAGCGGCTGCTCGACACCGTCACCGCGGTGTCGGGCAGCGGTCCGGCGTATGTCTTCTGGTTGATCGAGCAGCTGGCCGCGTTCGCCGCGCGCGCCGGCATCGGCAAAGCCGAGGCGCTCAAGCTTGCGACGCACACGGTGCTCGGCTCGGCGAAGCTCGCGGCGCAAAGCGCCGAGCCGCCTGCCGAGCTGCGCGCGCGGGTGACCTCCAAGGGCGGCACGACGGAAGCGGCGCTGCGCGTCTTTGCGCAGGAGAAGCTCGCCGAGCGCCTGGCGCAGGCGCTGGCGGCCGCCACCCAGCGCAGCGGCGAGCTCGGCGACGAGCTGGCGAAAGACTGAAATGTTCGCGCAGATCGCCACGCTTCTTATCGACACGGTGGTCGCGTTCCTCGTGTTCCTGCTGCTCGCGCGCTTTCATTTCCAGTGGCTGCGGGTGCCGTTTCGCAATCCCCTGGGCGAGTTCGTGCTCGCGCTGACCAATTGGGCGGTAATGCCCGCGAGGCGCGCGATTCCGGGCCTCGCGGGGCTCGACCTTGCGACGCTTCTGCTCGCGTGGGCTTTCCAGGCCCTCGGCCTCTGGGCGCAGGCGGCCGTGCTCGGCGCCGAGCCGGGCGCGGCGGCGATTCTCGCGGTCGCCGCCGTGGACCTGCTGCGCTACAGCGTCTATATCCTGGTGTTCGCGGTGTTCGTACAGGTCGCCATCTCGTGGATCAATCCCGACGCGCCGCTCGGGCCGCTCTTCGACATGGTGACGCGCCCATTCCTGCGACCGCTGCGGCGCTACGTGCCGCCCGTGGGACGCGTCGATCTCTCGCCGCTGGTGCTGCTGCTGATTCTCTACATACTGCTCATTCCCATCGCGCACCTGCGCGCCGCGGCCGCCGCCCTGTGATCCTCGAGTTGCATGTGCAGCCCGGTGCGCGCCGCACGCAATTCGCTGGCCGCCACGGCGAGCGCATCAAGATCCGGCTCGCGGCGCGTGCGGTCGACAACCAGGCGAACGCCGCGCTGATCGAATTCCTGGCCGAGCACTACGGTGTGCCGAAGAGCTGCGTACG
Organism: Burkholderiales bacterium; assembly: GCA_035652275.1. Lineage (GTDB taxonomy): Bacteria > Pseudomonadota > Gammaproteobacteria > Burkholderiales > SG8-39 > SCGC-AG-212-J23. The sequence continues at coordinate 13,308 of DASREB010000080.1, read as the reverse complement.
CATCGCCGCTGGCTTGAGATCGCGGCAAAAGCGCGTCCTGATCGAGGGAGTCTAGATGGCGGATGAACAACAGCTGAAGACGGTGGCCACCATCGTCTATGCACTACAGGCCGCGGGCTTCTTCCTCGGCATCACCTGGATTGCGGCGGTGATCATCGACTACGTCAAGAAGGACGACGCGACCGGCACCTGGCTCGCGTCGCACTACCGCTGGCAGATTCGCACCTTCTGGTGGGGCCTCTTGTGGGGCGTGCTCGGCGGCATCCTCGCCCTGCTGGTGGTCGGCTTCCTGATCCTGGCCGCCGACGCGATCTGGATCATCTACCGGATCGCTAAGGGCTGGCTGCGGCTCTCCGAGAATCGCGAGATTTCCTAGAGAAGCGCATCTCCTCCGGATAGGGGAAGACGTCCTCCTGCTCCCCGGCGCTGACGACTTCCTGCTTCGCGTGCCAGAACGCCGGATCGAGCAGGTCGCGGTGGTACTCGTAGAAGATGTCGCGCGCCCTTGGCTCGGACACCAGGAAGGCATCGAATTGCTCGGGAAAGACGTCGTGCTGGCCGACGCGCCAATAGGGCTCGGCTGAGAGCTCTTCCTCGTAGCTGCGCGCGGGCGGAATGCGCATGAACTGCACGTCGTTGATCGGCTGGATCTCGTCGTAATCGTAGAACACCACCCGGTCGTGGCGCGTCACGCCGAAGTTCTTGAGCAGCATGTCGCCGGGAAAGATGCCCGCACCGGCGAGCTCCTTGATCGCCTGGCCGTATTCGCGCAACGCCGTGCGCAGCGATTCGTCGTCCCCGGCGTGCTTGCATTCCTCGACGTAAAGGTTGAGCGGCTGCATGCGCCGCTCGATATAGACGTGCCCGATGACGAGCTCGTCGCCATCGAACTCGATCATCGAGCCGCACTCGCGCTTGAGCTCGTCGACCAGCGCCGCCTCGAAGCGCTCGAGCGGCAGCGCCACCAGCGAATATTCGAGCGTGTCGGCCATGCGCCCGACACGGTCGTGCAGCTTCACCATCAGGTACTTCTCCATCACCGTCTCCCGGTCGATCTCCTTCGGCGGCGCGAAGCGGTCGCGGATCACCTTGAAGACGTACGGGAAGGAGGGCAGTGTGAAGACCAGCATCACCATCCCCTTGATGCCAGGCGCGACGACGAAGCGGTCGGTCGAGTGCTTCAGGTGATAGTGCAGGTCGCGGTAGAAGAGCGTTTTCCCCTGCTTCGCAAGCCCCACCGCCATGTACAGCTCGGCGCGCGGCTTTTTCGGCATCAGCCAGCGCAGGAAGGAGACGAATGCCGCCGGCGCCTCCATTTCAACGAAGAAATAGGCGCGTGCGAACGAAAACAGCACCAGCAGCTGGTCCTCGCCCATCAGCAGCGTGTCGGCATACAGCTCGCCGCGCTGGTTCTGCAGGAGCGGCACCGCGAAAGGCAGTTCCTCATGGCCGTTGATGATGCGGCCGATGACGTAGGCGCCTTTGTTGCGGAAAAAGAGCGAGCGCAGTACCTGTATCTGCAGGTCCGGGTGCGCGCGCACCGGGCGCGGGAAGTGCTGGCGCAGCGCATGCACGATGTTGCGCAGGTCGCGCCGCGGGTTCTCCCAGGGATTGGTCAGGTCGAAGCTGGTAGCAATGTTGCGCAGCGTCTGGCGCAGACCGTTCACCAGCGGGTAATAGCAGGCGTAAGACGGCGTCTCGCCCTCGAGGTGCTCAGTGGCGACGGCCGGGCGCCAGAAGATGAACTCGTTGTGGTAGTAGCGCCGGTGCAGCACGGCGCAGGCGACCGAGTTGTAGAAGGTTTCGGCGCATTCCGGCTGCTTATGCTCGTGCAGGAGCGGGATGTACGCGAGCTTGATCGCCGGCCACAACGACTCGTCGCGCGCCGCCTGCGGGAAATGCTCGAGCAGCTGGTCGACCGCCTCCTGCACGCGGCGGTCGTACATCTGGATGCGCTCGGCGGCGAGCGCGCGCATTTCGCGCCACGCGGCGCGCTCGTAAAGCTCCTTCGCGGTGCTCGCTGCCGCGCGGAAAAGCCGGTAGTGCCTGTCGAAGCCGGCGAGGATGCAGCGCGCGATGTCCTGCGGCAGGTTCGAGCGCCGCTCGTGCAGCGGGACGACTTGCGCTCCGTCGGCTGAGAGGCGGCTCACACCGCTGCCAGCTTCGGCTTCTTCTTGTCGTCGAAGAACTGCTCATCTTCAGTGGAACCATGCAGCGCGGTCGTCGACGCGGCGCCGCCGGTGACGACCTGAGTGATCTGGTCGAAGTAGCTCGTGCCGACCTCGCGCTGGTGCTTTACCGCCGTGAAGCCCTTCTCGGCGGCGGCGAACTCCTTCTGCTGCAGCTCGACGAACGCCGTCATGCCGCCCCTGGCATAGCCGTGCGCCAGCTCGAACATCGAGTAGTTGAGCGCATGGAAGCCGGCGAGCGTAATGAACTGGAACTTGTAGCCCATGGCGCCGAGCTCGCGCTGGAACTTGGCGATGGTCGCGTCATCCAGGTTTCTCTTCCAGTTGAACGACGGCGAGCAGTTGTAGGCGAGCATCTTGCCGGGGTGCGCCTTCTGCACTGCCTCGGCGAATTTGCGCGCGAAGTCGAGATCCGGTCTTCCGGTCTCGCACCACACCATGTCGGCGTAGGCCGCATACGCGATCCCCCGGGAAATCGCTTGCTCCAAGCCGTTTTTCACCCGGTAAAAACCCTCCGCGGTGCGCTCGCCGGTGATGAACGGCTTATCGTTCTCGTCCACGTCCGAGGTGAGCAGGTTGGCCGCCTCGGCATCCGTGCGCGCGAGCAGCACGGTCGGCACGCCGGCGACGTCGGCCGCCAGGCGCGCTGCGACCAGCTTCTGCACCGCTTCCTGCGTCGGCACCAGCACCTTGCCGCCCATGTGCCCGCATTTCTTGACCGAGGCGAGCTGGTCCTCGAAGTGCACGCCGGCCGCGCCCGCTTCGATCATCGAGCGCATCAGCTCGTAGGCGTTCAGCACGCCGCCGAAGCCGGCTTCGGCATCGGCGACGATCGGCGCGAAGTAGTCGACGGAGCCGGTCGTTGCACTTTTCCCATCGGCTTCCATCCACTGGATCTGGTCGGCGCGCGCGAGCGCGTTGTTGATGCGTCTCACCACCGTGGGCACCGACGACACCGCGTAGAGCGACTGGTCGGGATACATCTGCAGCGAATCGTTCGCGTCCGCCGCCACCTGCCAGCCGGAGAGGTAAATGGCGGGAACGCCCGCCTTGACCTGCTGCACCGCCTGATTGCCGGTGAGCGCGCCGAGCGAGTTGACGTAAGGCCGCTCGTGCATCAGGCGCCAGAGCTTTTGCGCGCCGCGCGCGGCGAGCGTGTGCTCGACCATCACGCTGCCGCGCAGGCGCACCACATCAGCCGCGCTGTAGCCGCGCTTCACGCCCTGCCAGCGCGGGTTCTGCTGCCATTCGTTTTCGAGCGCTGCGATTTGTTCTTCTCGCTGAGTCACGGGAGCTCCAAGGAGGTGTCGGTGGCGAGAAGTTTGCGCGGCTCGCATGGCGCGCAGCAACACGCCATGTGGCCTATTTGTCCATTACAAAAACAAGGCGTTACATGGGCTTAGGTGACTCCCGTTTCATGATGCGGGAGCCGCTTTCAAAATTTGCTGCGAAGCGCAAAAACGCTATGTCTGCACGAGCTTGCGGTAGCGGTGGATGCTCATGAGGATGCCGGCGCCGATGAAAAGCGTGAGGAGCGCCGTGCCGCCGTAGGAGAGGAAAGGCAGCGGCACGCCCACCACCGGCAGGATGCCGGACACCATGCCCATGTTGACGAACGCATAGGTGAAGAACATGAGCGAAATGGCGCCGGCGAGGAGGCGCGCAAAGACCGTCGCCGCATTGGCGGCGATCACCAGGCCGCGGCCGACCAGCAGTGCATACAGGACGAGCAGCACCACGTTGCCGATGAGCCCGAACTCTTCGGAGAACACGGCGAAGATGAAGTCCGTGTGGCGCTCGGGGATGAATTCGAGGTGCGCCTGGGTGCCGTTGAGCCAGCCCTTGCCCCAGAGGCCGCCCGAGCCCACCGCGATGGTCGACTGGATGATGTGGTAGCCGGCGCCGAGCGGATCGGTGGTCGGATCGAGCAGCGTCAGCACGCGCTTTCGCTGGTAGTCGTGCAGGAAGCCCCAGACGATCGGCAGCGCGGCGAGGCCGATGCCGCCCAGCGTGCCGAGCACGCGCCAGCTCAAACCGGCGAAGAAGATGACGTAGAAGCCGGCGGCGCCCACCAGCGCCGCCGTGCCGAGGTCAGGCTGACGCGCGATCAGGCCGAGCGGCACGATGAGGAGCAGGGCGCCGACGGCGAAATTGCGCAGTTTCAGCGCCGTCTCGTGCTTGTGGAAATACCACGCGAGCATCAGCGGCAGCGCGAGCTTCATCATCTCCGAAGGCTGAAAGCGCGTGACGCCGACGTGCAGCCAGCGCCGCGCGCCGTTCACGACGTCGCCGAAGAGCGCCACCGCAACCAGGAACGCGAGGCCGATGACGTATGCCGGCACCGCGAAGCGCATCATGGTCTGCGGATGCAGCTGCGCCACGAGCCACATGGCGACGAGCGCCACGGCGAGATTGGCGACCTGGCTCGCCACCCGCGCCGGCTGCTCGTAGCTTGCCGAGAAAAGGGCGAGTAGTCCGAGCATCGAGAGCGCGAGCATCAGGACGAGCAGGGTGGAGTCGATGCCCTCGGCAAGACGCAAGCCGATGCGCCGAAAGGGCAGCCGCGCGAGCTCCATCAGTCGCTCTCGTCCTCTTCGGCGCCCGCGCCTTCATCTTCCGGGGTCGGCTGATCCATGCCGGCCGGCAGCTTGCCGAGCATGAAGTAATCGAGCACCGTACGCGCCAATGGCGCCGCGGCACGCGCACCGAAGCCGCCGTTCTCCACCACGATGGCGAGCGCGATGCGCGGGCTCTCGAGCGGCGCGAAGGCGATAAAGAGCGAATGGTCGCGGTGGCGCTCGGCGACTTTCGCCTCCTCGTACTTTTCGTTCTGCTTGATCGCGATGACCTGCGCCGTGCCGGTCTTGCCGCCGGCGGTGTAGGTGATGCCGGCGAAGGCGCGCGCGGCGGTGCCCTCCTTGACGACGCCGGCCATCGAGCGCTTGATGAACTCGACGTTCTCTCGCCTGAGCGCCACCGTGTGCAGCGCCTCAGCGGGCAGGTCGCGGCGCTCGCCGCTGCGCGGGTTATCGATGTGCGCGATAAGGCGCGGCTTGTACATGGTGCCGCCCGTGGCGAGCATCGCCATCGCCTGCGCGAGCTGCAGCGGCGTGTAGGAGTGATAGCCCTGGCCGATGCCGATCGAGATGGTCTCGCCCGGGAACCACTTCTGCTGGGCCGGCTGCTTGAAGCGCTTCATCTTCCACTCGGGCGAAGGCAGCACGCCGGCGAATTCGCCGGCGAGATCGATGCCGCTCTTCGAGCCGAAGCCGAACGGTCCGAGGAAGCGCGCGATTGCGTCGATGCCCATGTCATTCGCGAGGTGGTAGTAGTAGGTGTCGCAGGACTCGACGATCGACTTGTACATGTCGACGACGCCATGGCCGCCCTTCTTGTCATCGCGGAAACGCCGGCCGCCGAAGTCGAAATACCCGGGATCGAAGATGCTGTTCGAGGGCCGGCGCTTGCCGGTCTCGAGCGCGGCAAGTGCCAGGTAGGGCTTGATCGTGGATCCTGGCGGGTAAAGGCCCGAAATCGCGCGGTTGTTGAGCGGCTTGTCGATCGAGCCGTTGAGCTCGGCCCAGTACTGCGGGTCGATGCCGTCGACGAACAGATTCGGATCGAAGCCGGGCTTCGAGACGAGCGCCAGCACGCCGCCGCTCGCAGGATCGATGGCGACGAGCGCGCCGCGCCGGTCGCCGAAGGCGATCTCCGCGACCTGCTGCAGGCGCATGTCGAGCTCGAGCGTCAGGTTGTTGCCCGCCTGCGAGGGCGTGCGCGACAGCGTGCGGATGCCACGGCCGGCGGCGTCGATCTCCACCTGCTCGAAGCCGGTCGTGCCGTGAAGCTCCGACTCGTAGGCCGCTTCGACGCCGGCCTTGCCGATGTAGTCGGTGCCGCGGTAATTCGCGGCGAGGCCGTCGTCTTCCAGCTTCTGCTGGTCCTGCGTGTTGATGCGCCCCATGTAGCCGATCACATGGGAGGCGACGTCGCCGAACGGATATTGGCGGAAAAGGCGTGCCTTGATCTCCACGCCCTCGAAGCGGTAGCGGTTGGCGGCGAACTTCGCCACCTCCTCGTCCGAGAGCCGGTTCTTGAGCGGCAGGCTTTCGGCGTTGCGCGTCTCGGCAAGGAGCTTCCTGAAGCGTGCCCGGTCGCGCGGCGTGATGTCGACGTACTCGCTGATCTCGTCGATGGTGCGCTCCATGTTGCCGACCCGGCGCGGGAAGATCTCGAGCGTATAGCCCGAATAGTTGCGCGCGATGACGACCCCGTTGCGATCGACGATCAGGCCGCGGTTCGGCGTGACCGGCACGATCGAGATGCGGTTGTCCTCGGCTTTTGCCTGGTAGACGTCGTGCTGCAGCACCTGCAGCCAGAGGAAGCGCGCACCCAGCAGCGCAAACGCAGCGATCACGATGGCGCCCGCTATGCCGACGCGCAGCTGGAACTGGTGCAGCTCCTGCTCGGAATTGCGGATTTCGCTACCGCGCATTCAGATCGCCTGCTCGCTCGGCGGCCGCCGCTGCGGCAGCAACAGCAGCCAGGTCACCACCGGCCACAGTGCCGCGCCGAGGAGCGGCCCGACAAAGATCGGCCAGCCTGGGAACGGATCGTTGGCGGCGAGGCGCACGAACAGCACCGCGGTCTGCGCCACGAGCAGCATGAGCGCCACGTGCAACGACTGCAGCATCGGACCGAACCAGAGGATACGCCGCGAAAGCCAGACTGCGAGAAACGCGAGCAGCGAATAAGCGAGCGCGTGCTGGCCAAGCAGTACGCCGTTGCCCGCATCGGCGAGTAGCCCGAGCGTCCAGGCGACGCCGAGGCCGACCAGACGCGGCTGGCGCACGCACCAGAAGGCGAGCACCAGCGCCACGAAATCCGGCACCAGGCGCAGGTCGCGCCAAGGCAGGAAATCGAGGAACAGCGCCGCCGCGAATGAGCCGATGATGGTGCTCATGCGCACCGGCAGCAGGATCTGGGAGCTACTGGGAATCATCGCCCTGCTTCTCCGACGCCTTGTCCTTCATGCGCGCGCGGCGCACCTTGTCGCTGCGGCGCTCCTTGCCTGCCTGCGTCTCGTCAGGCCGCGGCGGACGCACCGCGTCGCTGGTCAGCACGAGCACGTAGCGCCCGCGATCGACCCCGGCCGCAGGCTTGCAAACGACGCGCGCGAAGCTGTGCTCGATATCGCGTTCCACGCTCGTCACGGTCGCCACCGCGAGTCCGGCCGGATAGACGCCGTCGATCCCCGAGGTGACCAGCTGATCGCCGGCACGCACTTCGGCGTTCGCACCCATGTAGCGCAGCTCCAGCGTGCCGGCATTGCCGCCGCCGAAGGCGACCGCGCGCAACCCGTTCCTTACGACTTGTACTGGAATCGCCTGGTCGGGGTTGGTGAGGAGCGTGACCTCGGAGACCAGCGAATGCACCCGCGTCACCTGGCCTACCACCCCGGTTTCATCGGCGACCGGGCTGCCCGGCCGGATGCCTTGCACCGAGCCGCGGTCAATGAAGAGCTTGTGGGCGTACGGATCGCGGCTCAGGTAGAGCACTTCGGCCGGCGTCGCCTGCACCGGCAATTTCTCGCCCGCGCCGATCACCCGGCGCAGCTCCGCCGCCTCGGCCTCGGCCGCGCGATAGCGCTGCGCGTCCTGTGCGTTGGCGGCGGCGCGCTCGCGCAGCCGCTCGTTCTCGGCGAGGAGGCTCGCCTGCGTCGAGAAGTATTCGCCGACGCGCATCAGCACGTCGATCGGCGCGGTGGCCGCGCGCTGCAGCGGATAGGCCGCGAGCGCGAGCCAGCTGCGCAACCCCTCTACATAGCGAAAACGTGCGTCGATGACCAGCAGGGCGAGAGACAGCGAGGCGAAAAAGAAAAGCCGGACAAGAGGCGCCGGTCCGCGCTTGAAGAATGGCGGGGGGGTATGGTCCACCCCCTACACTCTAATCGTTCGTGAAGATCGGGCCGAAGTGCTCCATCTTCTCGAGCGCCTTGCCGGAGCCGCGCACCACGCAGGTGAGCGGGTCATCGGCAACGATCACCGGCAGGCCGGTCTCCTCCATCAGGAGCCGATCGAGGTCGCGCAGCAGCGCGCCGCCGCCGGTGAGCACCATGCCTTTCTCGGCGATGTCGGCGCCGAGCTCGGGCGGCGTCTGCTCGAGGGCGGACTTCACCGCCGAGACGATCTGGTTGAGCGGCTCGGTGAGCGCTTCGAGAATTTCGTTCGAGCTGATGGTGAAGCTGCGCGGAATGCCTTCTGCGAGGTTGCGGCCTTTCACTTCCATCTCGCGCACCTCGGACCCGGGGAACGCGGAGCCGATCTCTTTCTTGATCAGTTCGGCGGTGGTCTCGCCGATCAGCATGCCGTAGTTGCGGCGGATGTAATTGATGATCGCTTCGTCGAACTTGTCGCCGCCCACGCGCACCGAGCCGGAGTAGACCATGCCGCCGAGCGAGATCACGCCGACTTCGGTGGTGCCGCCGCCGATGTCCACCACCATCGAGCCGGTGGCATCGGCGACCGGCAGATCGGCGCCGATGGCGGCCGCCATCGGCTCTTCGATCAGGTAAACCTGTCCGGCTCCCGCGCCGATCGCCGATTCGCGGATTGCGCGCCGCTCGACCTGCGTCGAGCCGCAGGGCACGCAGATGATGATGCGCGGCGAGGGCGAAAAGAGCTTGTTGTCGTGCACCTTCTTGATGAACTGCTTCAGCATCTGCTCGGTGACGGTGAAGTCGGCGATCACGCCGTCCTTCATCGGCCGGATGGCGATGATGTTGCCGGGCGTCTTGCCGAGCATCTGCTTCGCTTCCTTGCCGACCGCCTGTATCGTTTTTTTCCCGTTCGGACCGGCTTCCTGTCTGATCGCGACGACAGACGGCTCGTCAAGCACGATGCCTTTGCCGCGAACGTAGATCAGGGTGTTGGCGGTGCCGAGGTCGATGGCGAGGTCGTTGGAAAAGTAGCTGCGCAGGAATCCGAGCATGGCCAAAGGTGGAGCCTTATGAGTTTCCGCTTTTTCGTTTACTAAATCGGGCCTTAGCCTTGGCAGCAAGGTCCCGCAAAATGGCCGCTATGATACGCTAACGACGCTACGGGCGATAAGGCATTTTCCCCCGAGCCTCCCTGGTCCGAACGAAATGTCGCTAACCCCCGACGACGTGCGACGGCTCGCGCGTCTGGCACGCATTGCCGTCGAGCCGGCCGAAGAAGCGGCGGTGCTCGAGCGGCTGAACCGCGTGCTCGGCCTGATCGAGCAGATGCGCGGCGTCGACACCACCGGCATCGAGCCGATGTCGCACGCCGGAGATCCGCATCTGCCTCAAGGGCAACGCCTGCGGCCTGATGAGGTGCGCGAGACCGACCGGCGCGAGCTTTATCAATCCGTCGCTCCTGTGGTCGACGAGGGTCTCTACCTCGTACCGAAAGTGATCGAGTAGTGCTCGGGTCGACGGTCTCGCAACTCTCGGCCGCGCTCGCCGCGAGGCAGATTTCTTCGGTCGAGCTGACGCGGGCCTGCCTGGCACGCATCGAGCGGCTGGCGCACGAGCTCAACTGCTTCGTCAGCCTGGGCACCGAGGAGGCGATGGCCGCCGCGCGGCGCGCCGACGAGCGGCGCGCCGGGAAGGGAAATGCGCCCGACGCCGATCCGCTCACCGGGATCCCGATCGCTCACAAGGACGTCTTCTGTACCCGGACGCTGCGCACCACTTGCGGCTCGCGCATGCTGGCCGATTACGTGAGCCCGTACGACGCGCACATCGTCGAGCAGCTCGAGCGCGCCGGCACCGTGCTCCTCGGCAAATGCAACATGGACGAGTTCGCGATGGGCTCTTCGAGCGAGGCCTCGCATTTCGGTCCGGTGCGTAATCCCTGGGACAAGCGGCTCGTCCCCGGTGGCTCTTCCGGCGGCTCGGCGGCCGCAGTGGCGGCGCGGCTCGTGCCGGCGGCAACCGGCACCGACACCGGTGGCTCCATTCGGCAGCCAGCCGGCATGTGCGGTATCTCGGGGCTGAAGCCGACCTACGGCGTGGTCTCCCGCTACGGCATCGTCGCCTTCGCCTCGTCGCTCGACCAGGCGGGCCCGCTTGCCCAGACCGCGGCGGACCTGGCGCTCCTGATGAACGCCATGGCGGGGTTCGACGAGCGCGATTCCACCAGCCTCGACCGGCCGAAAGAGGACTACAGCCGCTTCCTCGAGATCGATCTGCGCGGCGTGCGCCTCGGACTGCCGCGCCAATATTTCGGCGAGGGCATCGCCCCGGGCGTCCGCGCGGCCGTCGAGGAGGCGGTGCGCTGGTACGAGTCCCGCGGCGCGAAGCGGGTCGAGATCGAGCTGCCCAACGCCCATCTCGGCGTGCCGGTGTATTACGTCATCGCTCCGGCGGAGGCGTCATCCAACCTCTCGCGCTTCGACGGTGTGCGCTATGGCCACCGGGCGGCCGAGTACCGCGATCTCATCGACATGTATTGCCGCACGCGCGGCGAAGGATTCGGCGCGGAGGTGAAGCGCCGAATTCTGGTGGGCACCTATGTGCTCTCGCACGGCTATTACGACGCCTATTATGTCCAGGCGCAGAAAGTGCGCCGCCTGATCGCGCGCGATTTCATGCAGGCCTTCGAGCGCTGCGACGTGATCCTCGGTCCGACGTCGCCGAGCACCGCGTTCCCGATCGGCGCCAAGGTCGACGACCCGGTGCAGATGTACCTGGACGACATCTTCACCGTCTCGGCGCCGCTCGCCGGCGTCCCGGCGCTCTCCATCCCGTGCGGCTTCGACGGCGCCGGCCTGCCGGTGGGGCTGCAGCTGAGCGGCAATTATTTTTCCGAAGCGCGCCTGCTCGGTATCGCACACCGCTACCAGCAGGCGACCGACTGGCATCTGCGCGTGCCGCGCGAGACGCCGCTTTGAAGCCGGCAGCGCTCGCCTTGCTCGTGCCGCTGGTTGCCGCGGCGCAAAGCGAGACGCGCGAGCTCGTCGGCCAGATGGGCAGCCGGCCGGCGCTGCTGGTGCTCAACGCCAGCCGTGCGCCGGAAGGCGGCTGGCAGCTCGCGGGCGAATACATCGTGCTGCCGACGCTTTCGCGCCGCTTCGTCGACGGCGAGTCGAGCCCGGAGATCGGCGTCACCACGCTGCGCGAAGGCACCACCGCGATCCTCTTCGGCCGCGCGCCGATCGGCGAGCTGCGCGGCACGTGGCGCAACGGCGTCTTCAAAGGTGCGCGCTATGCGCCGGGCGGCCAGGAGCGCGAGCGCTTCGAGTTCAGCGAGCAGTTTCCGGCGATGGACGGCTACAGCGCCGCCGTGCACTGCGAAGCGGCCGAGGCGCAATACAAGTCGAGCCTCAGCTACCGCATCGACGCGGGCAGGCTGCAATCGTTCGACTGGCGCTCGAGCGTTGCGCCGAGCGGGCATAGCTGCAGCATCGCCGCCGTGCAGCAGCAGCCGCTGAAGGGCGGACTACGCTTCAGCGCCGGACGGTGCAACGTGACACTGCGCGAGCTCGGCGACTACGTGCGCGTCGTGGCGGAGAACTGCAGCGAGCAGTGCGGCTCGGAGGCCTATCTCGAGCCGCTTTTCATCGACAAGCGCGGCCACTGCCGCCTGTTACGCGGCGAGGCCCGCTGACGGTGAACTGGGAAGTCGTCATCGGCATCGAGACGCACGCGCAGCTGCGCACGAAGAGCAAGATCTTCTCCGCCGCCGCCACCCGTTTCGGTGCGCCGCCCAACACGCAGGCCTCCGCCGTCGATATCGCGCTGCCGGGCGTGCTGCCGGTGCTGAACCGCGCCGCAGTCGAGCACGCCATCCGCTTTGGCCTCGCGGTGGGCGCAACGATCAACCGCCGCTCGATCTTCGCGCGCAAGAACTACTTCTACCCCGATCTTCCCAAGGGTTACCAGATCAGCCAGTACGAGCAGCCGATCGTCCAGGGCGGCACGATCCGCATTGCGACCGGAGGCGGCGAAAAGCCGATCCGCCTTACTCGCGCGCATCTGGAAGAAGACGCCGGCAAGTCACTGCACGAGGATTTCCATGGCATGACCGGCATCGATCTCAATCGCGCCGGCACGCCGCTTCTCGAGATCGTCTCCGAGCCGGAGTTACGCAGTGCCAAGGAAGCGGTGGCCTATGCGCGCGCCCTGCACGCGCTCGTCGTCTGGATCGGCATTTGCGACGGCAACATGCAGGAAGGCTCTTTTCGCTGTGACGCCAACGTCTCGGTGCGTCGGCCGGGCGCGCCGCTTGGCACGCGCTGCGAGCTGAAGAACCTGAACTCCTTCCGCTTCATGGAGCGCGCGATCGAATTCGAAGCACGGCGCCAGATCGAGCTCATCGAGGACGCTCGCCGTGTCGAGCAGGAGACGCGGCTTTACGACCCTGAGCGCGACGAGACGCGCTCGCTGCGCAGCAAGGAGGAGGCGCACGACTACCGCTATTTCCCCGATCCTGATCTGCTGCCGCTCGCCATCACGCAGGAACAGATTGAGCGCGTCCGAGCAACGCTGCCAGAGCTGCCGGAGGCGCGTCGCGAGCGCTTCGTGCGTCAATATGGACTCTCCGCGTATGACGCGCGCGCGCTGACGGCGAGCCGCGCCGCCGCCGATTACTTCGAGGCCTTGGTCAAGGCTTCGGCGGTCGAACCCAAGCTTGCCGCCAACTGGCAGACGGGCGAGCTCGCCGCGGCGCTGAACCGCGACGAACGCGACATCGCCGATAGCCGCATCTCGCCGTCCGATCTCGGCTGGCTGGTCGGCCAGGTGGCGCGAGGGGAGCTCACCGGCAACATGGCGAAGCGTGCTTTCGAAGCGAGCTGGGCGAATGGTGTGTCGCCGCAGCTCGTGGTCGAGCGCGAAGGCCTCAAGCCGATCAGTGATGCGAGCGCGATCGAGAAGCTGGTCGACGAGGTACTCGCCGCGAATGCACAGCAGGTCGCCGACTATCGCGCCGGCAAGCAGAAGGCGTTCAACTCCCTCGTCGGGCAGGTGATGAAGGCGAGCGGCGGCAAGGCGAATCCGGCGCAGGTGAACGAGATCCTGCGCCGCAAGCTCGGCCGCTGATTACTTCGTGCCGCGGATGAGCTGGATGAAGCGCTGCTTGTCCTGATCGTACTT
>DASREB010000079.1:0-10840 GCA_035652275.1 Burkholderiales bacterium | reverse complement strand
GCAATGCTCGCGGACCTGCCCGCCTGGCAGCGCACGCGCGCGATGCAGAACGCGGCTCGCTAGCGCGCGGCTACTGCACTTTCACGCCGGTCTTCGCGACGACGTCCTTCCACACGCCGATCTCTTTCTTGATCTGCTCGGCGAAGCGCTGCGCGTTGCCGCCCGCGGGGGCGACGCCGTCGGTCTCGAGCTGCTTCGCGGTCTCCGGAATCTGCAGCATCTTGTTCACCGCCGCGTTCACCTGCTCGACGATCGGCGACGGTACGCCCTTCGGTGCAATCAGCCCGTGCCAGATCGGTACGTCGAAACCCGGCACGCCCGACTCGGCGATGGTCGGCACGTCCGGCTCGGCGGGAAGGCGTTTCGCGGTGGTGACGGCGAGCGCCTTAAGACGGCCCGACTTCACATGTGGCAGCGAGGTCGCAGTGGTGGCGAAGAAGATATCCGTCTGGCCGGAGATCGTGTCGGTGAGCGCGGGGCCCGTACCTTTGTAGGGCACGTGGTTCATCTTGATGCCCGCGCGATACTGAAAGAACTCGCCCACCATGTGCGTGATGCTGCCCTGCCCCGCAGAGGCGAAGTTGATGGTGCCCGGGTTCTGCTTCGCCAGCGCGATCAGCTCCTGCACATTTTTCGCCGGGAACTTGGGATTCGCGACGACGATCATAGGGCCTTGGGAAATCTGCACGACCGGCGTGATGTCGGCGATCGGGTCGTACTTCAGCGGATAAAGCGCGGCGTTCACCGTGTAGCTCGATGCAATCAGGATCAAGGTATAGCCATCCGGCTTGGCCTTAACGCCCTGCTCGATGCCGAGCAGCCCGCCCGCGCCCGGCCGGTTCTCGACAATCACTTGCGAGCCGAGCGAGTCGGTGAGGCGCTGCGCGGTAAAGCGCGCGATGAAGTCCGAGCCGCCGCCCGGCGCGAACGGCACGATGATCAGTACCGGCTTCGCCGGATACTTCTGCGCGTGCGCGCCGAACGCGAACAGCGCGCTCGCGGCGAGCACGAGCGCCAGCGATTTTCTTAAGGCATGCATGGTTTTGATCCCTTGGCTTGTGCGAGAATCGCGCCCCTGAATCCGGGGCAAGGGCGGCAATTATTGCCGAAAAGTATGACGCCCTGTCGCGGGATTCGCGCAGCGCAAGTCCGATGATCACGATCGAAAACCTGGTGAAGACCTTCGGCCCGAAGCGCGCGGTCGACGGCATCTCGTTCCGCGTCGAGCGCGGCGAGGTGCTCGGCTTCCTCGGCCCGAACGGCGCCGGCAAGTCCACCACCATGCGCATGATCACGGGCTTCATGCCGCCGACCTCAGGCAAAGTCACGGTCGGCAGCTTCGACGTCACCGAATCGCCGATCGAGGCGAAGCGCCTGATCGGCTACCTGCCGGAGAACGCGGCGTCGTACCCCGACATGACGGTCGAGGGGTTCCTCAAGTTCGCCGCAGAACTCCGCGGTCTCACCGGACAGGCGCGCAAGAAAGCCGTGCAGCGCGTAATCGAACTCTGCTTTCTCGACTCGGTGCTGCACCAGTCGATCGACACGCTTTCCAAGGGCTACAAGCACCGCACCTGTCTTGCGCAGGCGCTGATCCACGATCCGCAGGTGCTGATCATGGACGAGCCAACCGACGGCCTCGATCCGAACCAGAAGCACGAAGTGCGCAATCTGATCCGCGAGCTGGGCGCGAATAAAGCGATTGTCTTCTCCACGCACATCCTGGAAGAAGTGGATGCCGCCTGCACGCGCGCCATCATCATCGATCGCGGCAAGATCGTCGCCAACGGCACGCCCGCAGAGCTCCGCAACATGTCCGAGCTCGCCGGCGCCGTGACGCTGCAAGCGCGCGGCGCGACGGAGGAACGCCTCGCCACGCTAGGCCGGGTGGAGAAGCTGAACGGCGCATTCCGCATTTATCCGCGCGACAAGTCGGAGGCCGGCAAGCTCGCCCAGGAGGTCGTCGACCTCGTCAACGTGCACGGCTGGAAGGTCGAAGGCATGTACAGCGAGCGCGGCGAGCTCGATGAGGTTTTCCGCCGCATCACCCTTCCCGATACGGTGAAGAAATGAGGCACGCTCTCTTTCTCGCCCCCCTGATGAGGGGGGAGCGAGCCGCAGGCGAGCGGGGGGTTTTGTTTTCTGAAAACCGAACCCCGCCGGCGCTTCGCGCCACCCCCCTGGGGGCAAAGGCATGAAGATCATCTGGACACTCACCAAGCGCGAGCTGGTGGCGTATTTCACCAGCCCGGTTGCGTACGTCTTTCTTGTCATCTTCCTGCTGCTCACCGGGTTTTTCACCTTCACCGCCGGCAGCTTCTTCGAGCGCGGCGAAGCGAGCCTGGCGAGCTTCTTCGGCTGGCATCCGTGGCTGTATCTGGTGCTCGTGCCGGCGGTCGGCATGCGCGTCTGGGCGGAAGAGCGTCGCTCCGGGACCATGGAACTGCTCCTCACCATGCCGGTCGCGACATGGCAGGCGATCGTCGCCAAGTTCCTCGCGAGCTGGATCTTCTTGGCGGTGGCGCTCGCGCTTACCTTCCCGGCGGTGCTGACGGTGAACGTGCTCGGCGAGCCGGACAACGGCATCATCTTCGCCGGCTATATCGGCAGCCTGTTCCTCGCCGGCGCATACCTCGCCATCACCTGCATGACCTCTGCGATGACCCGCAACCAGGTGGTCGCGTTCATCCTTTCCGTGGTCATCTGCCTCTTCTTCATCCTCGCCGGCTTCAACCCGGTGACGGATTTGCTGACGCGCTGGGCGAGCCCGGCGGTGGTGGATACCGTGGCGGCGTTCTCGGTGGTGACCCACTTCGACGGTTTCCAGCGCGGCGTCATCGACACGCGCGACCTGGTGTTCTTTCTCTCGCTGATCGGCTACGCGCTGTTCGCAACCGGCGTGATCATCCGCGGGCATCGGGCCGGCTGACGTGCAGCGCAGACACGAGCATGTGGTCTATTCCGCGGTCGGCCTGGTCGCGCTGGCGCTGATCCTCGTCGCGCTCAATTACCTGATTTCGCGCGTGCCCGCGCGCATTGATCTCACGGACGGCAAGCTCTACACGCTGTCGGATGGCACGAAGAAGATCCTGCGCAACCTGCAGACGCCGGTGAAGGTGAAGCTCTACATGTCGCAAGGCGAGAGCGTGCCGGTGCCGCTGCGCAGCTTCGCGCAGCGGGTCGATGACCTGGTGCGCGAGTTCAAGTCGGTCGCCGGGGCGAATCTCATCATCGAGCGCTACAACCCGCGGCCCGACTCCGAGGAGGAGGACGCGGCGCAGCTCGACGGCATCGACCCGCAGCAGCTCGTCACTGGAGAGCAGTTCTATCTCGGTGCCGCGGTAAGCCAGCTCGACCGCAAGCAGACCCTGTCAGCCATCTCCCCGCAGCGCGAGCGGCTGCTCGAATACGACTTCGTGCGCGCCATTTCGCGCGTCTCGTCGAGCGAGCGGCCGAAAATCGGCCTGATGGCCGGGCTGCCGGTGCTCGGCGAGCGCTTCAATCCCTACACGCGCCAGGCGTCCGAGCCGTGGGTGCTCGCGACCGAGCTCAAGCGCGAGTTCGACGTGAAAGAGGTTCCGCTTACCGCAAAGGAGATCGACAAGGACATCAACGTCCTGCTCCTCATCCACCCGCGGGACATGCAGCCTGAGCAGGAGTACGCGCTCGATCAATTCGTCCTGCGCGGCGGAAAACTCATCGTGTTCGTCGATCCGTACGCCTACTTCGACCAGGCGCCGACCATGCCGGGCATGCCGCCGATGCCGTCGAGCTCCGATTTGCCGCTGCTCTTCAAAGCCTGGGGCATCGGCTACGAGCCCGGCAAGGTGATCTCGGACGTGGTGTTCGGCTCGGGGGGCGGCGCGCGCTACACGCCGACCGTGCTGTCGCTGAACCGCACGGCTTTTTCGCGCGACGATGTCGTCACCGGCTCGATCGAGACGCTGCTTTACGCTTTCGGCGGTGCCTTCCAGGTAAAGCCGGTCGACGGGCTCAAGGCAACCGACCTCGTGCACAGCTCGCCGAACTCGATGCTGGTCGACAGCGCGGAGGCGACCAAGTCGGGCGACCAGGCGACCCGCAGCTTCAAGCCGGGCGGCAAGCCCCTGCCGCTCGCCGTGCGGCTCACCGGCAAGTTCAAGACGGCCTTCCCCGACGGCCTGACCGTCGACAAGAAACCGCAACCGAACACGCCCGCGCTGCGCGAAAGCACGAGCGACAACTCGGTGATTCTCGTCGCCGACGTCGACATGCTGGCCGACGGCGCTGCGGTCGACGTGCAGGAAATGTTCGGCCGCAAGATCGTAGTGCCCTCGAACGGCAATCTGGCGTTTGCGCTCGGCATGGTCGAGCAGTTCGCCGCCGGCAATGAGCTCATTTCGCTCAGGAGCCGCGCCACCGCCTTCCGCCCGCTGACGGTGGTGCGAGAGCTCGAAGCGCAGGCGCAACAGCAGTACCTCGGCAAGATCCAGGCGCTCGAAGACGAGCTGCAGAAGACCAACGCCAAGCTGCAGGAACTGCAGAAAGCGCAGGGCGGCGCAGCCAAGGGCGGCCAGATTCTCACGGCCGAGCAGCAGGCGGAGCTCGAGCGCTTCAGGAAACGCGTCGCCGAGACGCGCCTCGAGCTGAAAGAGGTGCGCCGGAGCCTGCGTCAGGATGCGGAAGCGCTGGTCTTCTGGACGAAGGTGGTGAACATCGCGCTGATGCCGATGCTGGTCGCGCTCGCGGGCCTCGCGATCGCGCTCGCGCGCCGGCGGCGCATGGCGCGATGAACGCGCGCATCGCGCTGGTTCTGGTGGCGCTGCTCGTCGTCCTCGGCGGCGGCGCGCTCGTCTATCGCTACCAGGAGAGCGCGCGGCGTCCGGAAAACGTCGGCACGCTGGGACGGCCGCTGCTCAAGGATGTGCAGGTGGCGAACATTGCCAGCATCCGCATCGTCGAGCCGCAGGCGACGCTCACCTTGCAGCGCAAGGGCGATGGCTGGGGGATCGCGGAGCGGCGCGGCTTCCCGGCCGATCTCGCCAAGGTGCGCGAATTCGTCCTCAAGCTGATCGAGCTCAAGGTCGGCCAGAGCGAGCCGATCGGCGAGAAGGACCGCGCGCGGCTGAATCTCGATGCGCGCGCCACGCAGGTCGAGCTGAATGGCGCGGAAGGCAAGCCGCTCGCCAAGCTCGTCGTGGGCAAGAAGTACTTCAAGCGCGAAGTCGAGAATCCGGAAAAGACGCCGGCTGACGGACGCTTCGTTGGGCTGCCCGGCGAAGCCGGCACGGTGTACATCGTTTCCGATCCGCTTGCCCAGGCGAGCGCGAAAAGCGCCGACTGGATCGACCGCACCTCGTTCGAGGTGGAAAAGGTGAAGACGCTCGATGTGCGGCTCGCGAATGGCGAGCGCTGGCGGCTGGAGCGCGCGGCGGACAATGCCGACTGGAAGCTTGCCGGGGCGAGGCCCGACGAGAAGCTCGACAGCGGGCGCGCGAATGCGGCGAGCTATTCGCTCTCGATGCTCGAGCTCGCGGACGTCGCGCCCGACGATGCCAAGGACACGGGGCTCGAGAAGCCGGCGCTCATCGACGCGAGCACTTTCGATGGCCTCGCCTACAGCATCAAGGTCGGCCGTCCGGAGGGTGATAACTACTACGTGCGCTTCAGCGCTTCCGGTTCCGCGCCGGCCGAGGCGAGCGGCGCGGACGCCGAGCGGATCAAGAAGCTGCGCGAGCGCGCGCCGCGCGAGAAGCTGCTGCAGGAGTACGTGCTGTTGATACCGAAGTCCAAGCTCGAAGACACGCTCAAGCCGCGCGCCGCGCTGCTGGAGAAGAAGCCCGAGCCGAAGAAATAGTCAGTCCGGATAGCCCTCCGGATTTTGCGACTGCCAGCGCCAGGCGTCCCGGCACATTTCGTCGAGCGAAAGCCGCGCGCGCCAGCCGAGCTCGCGCGCCGCGAGGGACGCATCGGCGTACGACTGCGCCACGTCTCCCGCGCGGCGCGGCTGGAATTGCAGCGCGATGGCTTTGCCGCTTGCCCGCTCGAACGCCTTCACCACCTCGAGCACCGAGTAGCCGCGGCCGGTGCCGAGATTGGCCGTGAGCGAGCGCCCACGGCGCTCCAGGTATTCGAGCGCCGCGACGTGCCCTTCCGCGAGATCCATGACGTGGATGTAATCGCGCACTCCGGTGCCGTCCGGCGTGGCGTAGTCGCGACCCCATACGCGCAGGCGCGGGCGCCGGCCGACCGCCACCTGCGCGACATAGGGCAGCAGATTGTTCGGCACGCCGCGCGGGTCCTCGCCGATGCGTCCACTCGGGTGCGCACCGATCGGGTTGAAATAGCGCAGCGCCGCATAGTGAAAGCTGTCTTGCGCTGCAGCGCAGTCGGCGAGGATATGCTCGATCATCAGCTTGTTCTTGGCATACGGGTTCACCGGACGCAGCGGATGAGCTTCGGTGAGCGGCAGCCGTTCGGGCTCTCCGTATACCGTCGCCGATGAGCTGAACACGATGCGCCGCACGCCGTGCTCGGCCATCGCCTGCAGAAGCGCGATTGTGCCGCCGACGTTGTTGTCGTAGTACATGAGCGGCTTCTCGACCGACTCGCCCACCGCCTTCCAGCCGGCGAAATGCAGTACGGCCTGCACGCGCTCGCGCTGCAAGATGGCGCCGAGGGCGGCGCGATCACGCACATCAGCCTGATGGAACTCGATTTCCGCCGGTTGCAGCTCGCGCAGTCGCGCGAGCACCGAGGCCTTTGCATTGCCGAGGTTGTCGACGATCAGCGGCCGGTAACCCGCCGCGGCGAGCGCGACGCAAGTGTGCGAGCCGATGTAGCCGAGGCCGCCGGTTACCAGGACCGTGCGCGTGCTGTTCACGGTCCGCAACTATATAGGCCGGGGGAAATGTTGATCTGACCCCGTTTTCCGGCCTATAAAAGAGGCCGAGGAGGCAAGGCCCGTGGCAAATTCCATCAAACGCATCAGGACGATTGCGCTCGTCGGCCAGGCCGGTAGCGGCAAGACCAGCCTGGCCGAGGCGCTGCTCGCGAAAGCGGGGGCGATTCCCGCGGCCGGCAGCGTCGAGCGCGGCACTACCGTCTGCGACTACACCCCGCTCGAGAAGGAACTGCAGCACTCGCTCAAGCTCGCCGTCGCCAGCTTTCCGGTGAAGGCGGACGGCGATGAGGTCCGCATCCACCTGCTCGACACTCCGGGTTACCCCGATTTTCTCGGGCATGCGCTGCCCGCGCTCGCCGCGGTCGAGACTGCGGCGATCGTGATCAATGCGCAGAACGGTGTCGAGATGATGACCGCGCGCTTCATGCAGTGGGCGCAGAAAAGAAGCCTCGACCGCCTGATCATCGTCAACAAGATCGACGCCGAGAATGTCGATTGCGAAGCGCTGCTCGAGCGCATCCAGCAGACGTTCGGTCGCGAGTGCCTGCCGCTCAATCTGCCGGCCGGCAATCGCAGCAAGGTATCCGACTGCTTCTTCGCACCGGCGGGCGATGCGGATTTCTCCTCCGTCGAGGAAGCGCACCGGCGGCTGATCGATCAGGTGGTGGAAGTCGACGAGCAGCTGATGGAGCGCTATCTCGAGAAGGGCGAGGTAACGCCCGATGAGCTGCACGAGCCGCTCGAGCGCGCGCTGCGCGAGGGGCACCTGATCCCGGTGGTATTTGCTTCTGCGAAGACCGGCGCTGGCGTGCAGGAGCTGCTCGATGTCATGGTCAAGCTGCTCCCCAACCCGACCGAGGGCAACGCGCCGGTGTACACGGCGACGCCCGCGGGCGGCGGCGAGGCCAAGGAGCTGACGCCGCTTCCGGATCCCGGCAAACATGCGCTCGCCCACGTCTTCAAGATCGAGATCGACCCGTACATCGGCCGGGTCGCCGTGTTCCGCGTGCACCAGGGCCGGCTCACCGCCAACATGCAGCTCTACATCGGCGAGGGGCGTAAGCCGATCAAGCCCGGGCATCTCTACATGCTGCGCGGCAAGACGCAGACCGAGGTGCACGAAGCAATTCCCGGCGACATCTGCGCCATCGCCAAGATCGACGAGATCCAGTTCGATCACATCCTGCACGATTCGCCCGAGGATGCGCACGTGCATGCGCGGCCGCTCGAGCTGCCGACTTCGGTGTTCGGCCTCGCCGTGCAGCCGAAGAAGCGCGGCGACGAGCAAAAGGTCTCCGACGTGCTGCACAAGATCGCGGCCGAGGACCCGTGCTTTCGCATCGAGCACAACGCGCAGGCGAACGAGACCGTGATGCGCGGCCTGGGCGAAATGCATCTGAGGGCGGTGCTCTCGAAGATGTCGAGCCAGTACAAGCTCGAGCTCGACACCAAGCCGCCGTCGATTCCGTTCCGCGAGACGATTGCCGCCAAGGCCGAAGGCCATAGCCGGCACAAGAAGCAGACCGGCGGCGCCGGCCAGTTCGGCGAGGTGTATCTGCGCGTCGAGCCGCTGCCGCGCGGCAAGGGCTTCGAATTCGTCGACGCGGTGAAAGGCGGCGCCATCCCGAATCAGTTCATTCCGTCGGTGGAGAAGGGCGTTCGCAGCGTGCTCGATACCGGCTTCGTTGCCGGCTTCCCGATCCAGGACGTGCGCGTGGTGGTCTACGATGGCAAGAGCCACCCGGTCGATTCGAAGGACGTCGCCTTCATGTCCGCCGGGCGCAAAGCTTTTATCGACGCGCTGGCGAAGGCTCGCCCGATCGTGCTCGAGCCGATCGTCAACGTCGACATCGTCGTGCCGGAGGAAAAGATGGGCGATATCGCCGGCGAGCTCTCCGGCCACCGCGGCCAGATCAAGGGCTCGGACACGCCGCGGCCCGGCACGGTGCAGATCTCCGCGCAGGCGCCGCTCTCCGAGCTCGAGCATTTCCCGGCGCGGCTCAAGTCGCTCACCGCGGGCCACGGCTCCTACAGCCTCGAGTTCAGCCACTACGAGGCGGCGCCGCCGCAGCTGCAGCAGAAGCTCGCCGCCGCCCACAAGCCGCAGGCCGAGGCCGACTAGATGCACTTCGTGCGGGCCGGGCGCGGCACGCCCGCGCTCGTTTTCGTGCACGGCTTCGCCTGCACGCACGAGGACTGGCGGGCGCAGCTCGTGCATTTTCAGCGCACCCACGAAGTCGTCGCCTGCGACCTGCGCGGCCACGGCAAGACGCCCGGCCGGCCGCATGAATGCTCGATCGAGCACTACGGCGGCGACGTCGCCGCGCTCGTCAATAACCTCGAGCTCGCGCGCTCGGTGCTCATCGGCCACAGCATGGGCTGCCGCGTGGTGCTCGAGGCGGCGCGCCTCATTCCAGACAAAGTCGCGGGTATCGTGCTGGTGGACGGCAGCCGCAATGCCACGCGCGAACCCGAAGAAGCCGAGGCCGCGGCGCGCGCCACCATCGCGAAGCTCGGCTACGCGCCGTTCGCCGAGATGCTGTTCCGCCAGATGTTCTTCAAACCCTCGGCGCAGGCCGATGCCATCGTCGCGCGCGCCGTCAAAAGCAGCGCAGAGTTCGGACCTGCGCTCTGGCCGCGCATCACCCGCTGGGACGCAGGGCACATGGACGCGGCTTTCGCTGCATTACGCGCACCGGTGCTCGCCATCCAGAGCACCACGCGCAACGCCGAGCTGAAGCGCGCGCCGCTCGAGCCGGGCGACACTTCGCCGTGGATCGACTATCTGCGCTCGCGCGGCGCCAAGGTCGAGATCGTTCCCGACACCGGACACTTCACGCAGCTCGAGGCACCCGAAACGGTGAATCGGCTGATCGCTGAATTCTGTCTGAGTACGTAACTAAAAGCCGTACAGCTCCGCGGGATTGTCGGCGAGGATGCGCTTCTGCACCCTTGCGTCCGGCGCCCAGTCTGCGAGCAAATCGAGCAGCGCCGCGTCATCCGGGGGCGAAGGCTTTCTCGCCGACGGGTGCGGCCAGTTCGACGCCCAGAGCATGCGCTCGGGCGCGTGCTCTACCAGCGCCCTGGCGAGACGGCCAACGTCTTCGTACTTCGGCGCGCCGGTCTTCGACGTTTCGTACGGCGCCGACAACTTGACCCAGCAGCGGCCCGTGTCCACCAGTCGCAGGAGCGCTTTGAACGCCGCATGATCCGGCGCGACCGGCTCGAGGAACTTGCCGGTGTGGTCGATCACGAACTTGCCGGGCAGGCGCTTGATCTGGGCTTCGTATTTCGGCAGCTCGCGCCCGTCCAGCTGGATGTTGGCGTGCCAGCCGAACGGATGCACGCGCGCCATCACCGCATCCATCACGTCGAAACCGAGCATCCCGCCGTGCAGCGTCATGATGCGCACTGCGCACATGCCTGCTTTGCTAAGACGCTCCAGCTCGGCATCCTTGACCTGCGGCTTGACGACGGCCACGCCCTTCGCACTTTTGCCCAGCGCACGCATGGCGTTCAACGCGACGGTGTTGTCATCCGCATAGGCATTCGCCTGCACCACGATGACCCGCTCGAGGCCAAGGCGCTTTTGCAGCGCGCGATATTCCTCCACGGTGAAGCTGCCCGGCAGGAAGGTCCCCGGCGCAGCCGGCCGCTTTTCGTCGTAGAAATGCATGTGCGTATCGCACGCACCTCTTGGCAGCCGGAGGTTCATTTGCGCTTCGCCTTCTTCGCGGGTTTCTTCGGCGCCGCCGGGTTCGGTACGTCCTCGGCCGTGCAGAACACGCCACCCTGGTGCGTCTCCGCGATGACATCGCCGCTCGGCTTCTCGCGCGCGAGCACCTCGTCGGCGTAGATCTCGCTGTCGTCCTGCGGCCGGTAGCCGAGGCGATAGGCATTGGAATTGTCGTACCAGGCGCGCTTGTTCGCCGAAATGCCGTACACGATTTCGAACCT
>DASREB010000078.1:0-8500 GCA_035652275.1 Burkholderiales bacterium | reverse complement strand
ATAGAGTTCACCGGTATCGGTCACCTGGAGTTTCAAAACGACTTTTCCGTAGGCCCTGTGGCTCTTGCGCCCGGTAAGTATTGGCTTGGCCTTCACAACGGTCCGTTAACCGACACGTCCCGCTCTGACAATATCAACTGGATATCGGCTGCGGGCAACGGCACGGTGACAGCCCATTACGACGTGGCCCCCTTTGACGCCGGTGGCTGGACTGACTGGGGAGATCAACAGGCATTCGTATTATTCGATGCAAATCCGATTCCGGAGCCGAGCGCGATCGTCTTGCTTGGTATCGCGCTCGCCGGCCTGGGCGTCAGCCGCGGCAAGCGGGCAGAGCGCCGGGCAGCCTAACTAGGCGCGGCGCTTGCCCTTCGGGGACGTGCGCGACTTGCCCTTGGCGGCGGCGCGCACTTCCATGGTGACGCGCTCGCCGACCACCGCGCCCTTCGGGTTCCAGCGCTGCATGTCCGCCAGGGACACGCGGTAGCGCTTGGCGATCGAGGCGAGGGTCTCGCCCGGCTTCACCGTGTGGTAGATCCGGCGGTAGGTGATCGGGATCGGCGGCGCGTACATGATCGGCAGCTTCGCCATCGCCACCGAGGTGCGGTTAGTCGCCGGCACGACCAGCATGTTCGGCATGTTGCGCGAGCGCGGCGAGATGCCGTTCACTTCGCGCAGGTGCGCGACGGTCATGCCGTGCTTCTTGGCGATCGACTCGAGGCTCTCGCCCTTCTTCGGGTAGTAGGTCTTCCATGAGACGAGCGACTGCTCGTCGAGCTTCTGCAGGTTCTCGTGGAAGGTGTCGACCTTGTCCGCCGGCAGCACGATGCGCGGCGTGACCGAAGCGCGGATCAGCGGGCGGCTGAAGCCCGGATTGAGCGCGATGAACTGGTCGACCGACATGTCGGCGAGCTTCGCCGCGAGCTGCACGTCGATGTCGCGGAGCTTCGTGTAGGTGGCAAAGTACGGCTGGTTCGGGATCGGATCGAGCGCGATGCCGAGCGGCTCGGGGTTGGAGATGATGTTCTTCAGCGCCTGCAGCTTCGGCAGGTAGTGGCGCGTCTCGAGCGGCATGCTGAGATGAGCGTAGTCCGTAGGCTTGCCCGCGCGGCGGTTCTTGGCGATGGCACGCGCCACCGCGTTCTCGCCCCAGTTATAGGAGGCGAGCGCGAGCTGCCAGTCGCCGTGCATCTCGTAGAGATACTGGAGATAGTCGAGCGCCGCGTTGGTCGATTCGACGATGTCGCGGCGCGCGTCGTACCACCAGTTCTGCTGCAGCTCCCAGCGCTTGCCGGTGCCGGGCACGAACTGCCAGATGCCGGAAGCGTGGGCGCGCGAATAGGCCATCGGATTGAACGCGCTCTCCACCATCGGCAAGAGCGCGATCTCGGTCGGCATGCCGCGCTTCTCGAGCTCCGCGACGATGTGATAGAGGTACATGCGGCTGCGGTTGAAGGTGCGCTGCAGGTAATCGGGCCGCGCCGCGTAGTACGCCATCTTCTCGCGCACCAGGGCATTGTCGAGATCGGGCATCGCGAAGCCCTCGCGGATGCGCTGCCACAGATCGTCCGGCTCGATGGTGCGATCGATGGTGGCGATGTGCTCGCGCGGCTCGATCGTCGCGCGCCTGCCCTCGAACGCGGTGTCGTTGGCGACGTTTGGCTTCGCCGGCGCCGCGGCAGCCGGGGCGGGGGCTTGTGCGGCCGGCGCTGGTGGGCTCGCCGGCGCCGCGCCGGCCTCCTGCGCATTCGGCGGCCCGTCTTCCGCCGGCGGCGTCGAGCCGCACGCTGCAAGGAGCGCGGCGGCCGCGATCGCGGTGAGCGCGCGCAGCCTCAAAAGCGGTTCTTCCAGTCGCGGATCGCGGCGAACACGCGCACCGGATCGGCGAGGCGCGCGCCGAGATACTTGTTCGCCGACTCGATCACCGCGGGCTCCCGGCATCGCAGGAACGGGTTGGTCGCCTTCTCGTCCGCGAGCGTGCTCGGCAGCGTCGGCTTGCCCGCGTCGCGCAGGCGCCGGTCACGCGCCTCGCGCGCGTCGAGCGCAGTGTTCCGCGGCTCGACCGCTCGCGCGAAACCGATATTGGCAAGCGTGTATTCGTGGCCGCAGTAGACCTTGGTGTCGTCAGGCAGCGCGGCGAGCTTGGCGAGCGACGCGAACATCTGCTCCGCCGTGCCTTCGAAGAGGCGGCCGCAGCCGCAGGCGAAGAGCGTGTCGCCGCAGAAGAGCGAACCTGCCCCATAATAGGCAATGTGCGCGCGCGTGTGACCGGGGATGGCGAGCACCGTAAAGCTCACGTCGAGCTCGGGGAGGCTGACTCGATCGCCTTCACCGAGCGGCTGGGTAAGCGTCGGGATCGGCTCGTTCTTCGGCCCGTACACCGGCACGCGATAGTGCTGCACCAGCTCCGCGATGCCGCCCACATGATCCGGGTGATGGTGCGTGGCGAGGATCGCGGCGAGCTTGAGATTCTCGCGGCCAAGGTAGTCGAGCACCGGCCGCGCTTCGCCGGGATCGACGACTGCGGCATGCGTTTCGTTGCGCAGCGTCCAGACGTAGTTGTCTTTGAACGCTTTGACCGGCACGATTTCCATGTTGATGCGGCAATCCTTCGTGCAGCACGGGGCGCAGAAGTATAACGGCGAGCGCTCGTCTCTTTCCGGGTGGTTTGGCACACCCCAAGGGGCCTATGTCCTCGGCTGGGAGCTCGCCCAGTTTGACAGCGCTGTCGATGATGTGTTCGGTTTCCGGGCAGTACAGGTCGGCCTACCGGAAGTCGATTTTCTGCGACAGAACCGCATTCGTTTCCGCTTCAACCTCGCCCTGGAGCCAGGTGCAGCGATCGCCGCCGATCCGCTGCAATTGCCGCTCGCCGCGCAGAGCGTCGATCTGGTGGCGCTGCCTCATGTGATGGAATTCCACCCGAATCCGCACGAAGTGTTACGCGAAGCTGAACGCGTGCTGATGCCGGAGGGCCAGATCGTCATCTCCGGCTTCAACACGGCGTCGCTCTGGCGCCTGCGGCAGCTTTTCACATCGCGCCGCCGCCGCGCCGAGGTGCCCTGGGACGCGCGCATGATCGGGCTCCTGCGCCTGCGGGACTGGCTGCGGGTCCTCGGCTTCGAGATCAACGGCGGCAAGTTCGGCTGCTATGCGCCGCCATTCCGCCAGAGCCTCTGGCTCGAGCGCTTCGCCTTCATGGACAAGGCCGGCGCGCGCTGGTGGCCGCTCCTCGGCGGGATCTACGTGATCCGTGCCATCAAGCGCGTGCCCGGCATGCGCGTGGTGACGCCCGCCTGGCGGGTCGAGCGCGCGCGGCGCCGCTCGCTCGCTCCGGTGTCGCAGCGCTCGCACAAGAACCACCATGGCGGGTGACGATGTCGTCGAGATCTACAGCGACGGCGCCTGCCGCGGCAACCCCGGCCCCGGCGGCTGGGGCGCGCTCCTGCGAGCGAGGGGAGCGGAGAAGGAAATCTTCGGCGGCGAGGCCGCCACCACCAATAACCGCATGGAGCTGATGGCGGTCATCCGGGCGTTGGAGGCTCTCAAGCGTCCGAGCCGGGTGCGCCTGTATACGGACTCGCTTTACGTCCAGAAGGGCATCTCGACCTGGATCCACGACTGGAAGCGCCGCGGCTGGCGCACGGCGGACAAGAAGCCGGTAAAGAACGTCGACCTCTGGCAGGAGCTCGAGCAGCTCGCCGCCAAACATGAGGTAGAGTGGCACTGGGTGCGCGGCCATGCCGGGCACCCGGAAAACGAGCGCGCAGACGCTCTCGCAAATCGGGGGATACCTAACAACAATGACGCGCCAAGTCGTCCTTGATACCGAAACCACCGGACTCAACGCCAAGCTCGGCGACCGCCTGATCGAAATCGGCTGTGTCGAGATCCTCTCGCGGCGGCTGTCCGAGCGGCACTTTCACTCCTACCTGAATCCCGAGCGCGACGTCGATCTCGGCGCGACGCGCGTGCACGGCCTGACGCTGGAAGACCTGCGGGCGAAGCCCAAGTTCGTCGATGTGGCGCGCGATTTCCTCGACTTCGTCGCCGGCGCCGAGGTGATCATCCACAACGCCGAGTTCGACGTCGAGTTTCTGGATCTGGAACTGGGCCGCACGGGGCACGGCCGGCTCGCCGACCATGTCGCCAAGATCACCGATACCCTGGCGCATGCGCGAGAGCTCCACCCGGGCAAGAAGAACACCCTGGATGCGCTCTGCGAGCGCTACTTCATCGTGAATGCGCACCGCACCCTGCACGGCGCGCTGCTCGACGCCCGGCTCCTCGGCGAGTGCTACCTCGCCATGACCCGCGGCCAGGAAACGCTCGTCATGGAGCTCGAAACCCCCGCTGCGGCTGCGGCGGCGGCCGCGCTCATGCAGGTCGACCTCTCCAATCTCTTCGTCGTACCGGCGTTGCCGGAGGAAGTCGCGCTCCACGAGCAGTACCTCGATGCCATGGAGAAGGAGCGCAAGGCGCCGAGCCTCTGGCGCAAGCTCTTGGCCGTTTAGTTGGAGTAGCGCGCGCCGCGCGGCATCCATTCGGCGCCGGCGAGCTCGCGTCGCGCGGCGGGCAGCGTGATCTGGTAGTTGATCAGGTACACCGGCGTGTCGGCGGCGAACTGCTCGGCGTGCTTGCGCTCGACCACGTGCTCGAAGGTACGCTCGAGCTTCGGCTTGCGGTTGGCGGTCGACTTGACGAAGAGCTCGAAGGTCCAGCGCCCGGCGCGCAGCCGCAACGGCTCGGCGCGGCCGCGCTCGGCGAGGTCGAACAGCACGAACTTGGCGAGCGAGCGCTTCGCCTCGAGCACGAACGCGGTGAACGGTTCGATGCTGTTGTCATCATCGAGCCGGCGCTTCGCCTGGATGAAGCGCTGCATGTCGACTTCAGCGACCGGCGAGAGCAGCACCGAATTGCGGATGTCGCCATCGTAGGTGAGGCGCAGCGCCACCCATTCGACGACGCCGTCCGCGCTGCCCGCATTCATGAACTGCAGGGGGAGCAGCAGCTTCACATCGCCGCCCGCGCGGCTCGGCCGCGGGACGATGATGTCGCCGGCGAGCACCTCGGGCGCGAACTCGAGCACGCCCAGGCGCGCCGCGCATAGCAGGCCTACGCCCAGACCGGCGAGCCCGCAGCCGAAGGCGAGCCATACCGGCAGCGGCGCGTTCTGCGCGCTCCAGTAGGCGAG
Organism: Burkholderiales bacterium; assembly: GCA_035652275.1. GTDB lineage: Bacteria > Pseudomonadota > Gammaproteobacteria > Burkholderiales > SG8-39 > SCGC-AG-212-J23. The sequence goes on along the minus strand of DASREB010000078.1, from coordinate 3,306 downwards.
GAGGATGCAGAGCACCGTAATGCCGATGCAGTCGCGCACCGTGCGGCGTAGCGCCGCCCGTCCTGTAAGACCGGTTGCCGCGGCGATGCTGTGCCAGACGAACTTGAGCTTGTCCATGCTCGCCATTCGACGACCGCGCGTGTGAATCGTCCACCGCCGGACCGCTATACTTGGCCCATGCCCGCGTCCATCTTTGATCACAATCTGGAAAAGAACGCGGCCAACTACGCACCGCTCACGCCGCTTTCCTTCCTCGAGCGCGCCGCGGTCGTCTATCCCCACCGGACTTCGGTCATCCACGGCGGCGAGCGGTACACCTGGGCCGAGACGTTCGGGCGCTGCCGGCGGCTCGCCTCGGCGCTCGCGAAGCGCGGCATCGGCATCGGCCAGACGGTGGCCGCCATGCTGCCCAACACGCCGCCGATGTACGAGTGCCACTTCGGCGTGGCCATGGCGGGCGCGGTGCTCAACACGCTGAATACCCGGCTCGACGCCGAGGCAATTGCCTTCATGCTCGAGCACGGCGAGGCACGCCTTCTCATCACCGATCCCGAGTTCGCGCCGACGATTGAGGCTGCGCTTCGGCTGCTGAAGAAGAAGATCACTGTGGTCGACGCGCTGGATGCCGAGTTTTCCGGCAAGCGTCTGGGCGAGCTCACTTATGAGCAGCTCCTCGCTGAAGGCGATCCGGAGTTTGCGTGGCGCTGGCCCGCCGACGAGTGGGAAGCGATCTCGCTCAACTACACCTCCGGTACCACCGGCAATCCGAAGGGCGTGGTCTACCACCATCGCGGCGCCTACCTTAATGGTGTGGGCAACATTCTCGTCTGGGGCATGCCGCACCATTCGGTGTACCTGTGGACGCTGCCGATGTTCCACTGCAACGGCTGGTGCTTCCCGTGGACCATGGCGGCGAACGCCGGCACCAACATCTGCCTGCGCAAGGTCGATGCCGCCACCATTTTTCGGCTGATCAAGGAGCACCGGATCACGCACTACTGCGGCGCGCCGATCGTGCACCAGACCCTCATCAACGCGCCGGCGGAGCTGAAGCGCGGGATCGAGCACAAGGTGAGCGCACTCGTCGCGGCCGCCGCGCCGCCCGCCTCGATGATCGAGGGCATGGCGAACATGGGCTTCGACATCACGCATGTCTATGGGCTCACCGAGGTGTATGGACCCGCAACGGTGTGTGCGAAGCACCCGGAATGGCAGCAACTGCCGCTCGCCGAGCAGGTTCGGCTGAATGGCCGGCAGGGCGTGCGCTACCACGTCGAGGAAGGCCTGAGCGTGATGGACCCGCAGACGATGCAGCCGGTCCCGGCGGACGGCGAGACGATGGGCGAGATCATGTTCCGCGGCAACATCACGATGAAGGGCTACCTCAAGAACAAGAAAGCCACCGATGAAGCGTTCGCCGGCGGCTGGTTCCATTCCGGCGACCTCGCGGTGATGCAGCCCGACGGCTACGTCAAGATCCGCGACCGCTCGAAGGACATCATCATCTCAGGCGGCGAAAACATTTCGTCGCTTGAGGTCGAGGACGTGCTCTATCGCCATCCCGCGGTGCTGGCGGCTGCCGTGGTCGCGAAGCCGGACGCCAGGTGGGGCGAGACGCCGTGCGCTTTCGTCGAGTTGAAGAACGGCGCCACGGTGAGCGAGGCGGAGCTGATGGAGTTCTGCCGCCAGCAGCTCGCGCGCTTCAAGGCGCCGCGCGCGATCGTCTTCGGCGAGCTGCCGAAGACCTCGACCGGCAAGATACAGAAGTTCGTGCTGCGCGAGCGCGCGAAATCGGCCACCGCGATCGATACCTAGAGCACGATTCAGATGAGCGCAATCCCGAAGGGCGACGAGTCGATCCTGCTGCGCGAGGACCGCGACGGCATCTGCACGCTGACGATGAACCGGCCGGGGCAGATGAACCTGCTCACGACCGAGATGCTGGAAGCGCTGCAGGAGGCGTACGACGCCATCGCGGCCGACAAGCGGGTGCGCGTGGTGGTGCTCGCGGCCACGGGGCGCGCCTTCAGCGCCGGCCACGACATCAAGGAAATCCGCGCGCTCGCCGAGCTGCCGAAGATCGAGGAGCTCTTCGGCAAATGCAGCCGCATGATGCAGACGATCAGCGCGCTGCCGCAGCCGGTGATCGCGCGCGTGCAGGGCGTGGCCGCCGCGGCGGGATGCCAGCTCGTGGCGCAGTGCGATCTCGCGGTCGCGGCCGAGAGCGCGAAGTTCACCACCCCTGGCGTTACCTGGGGCTTCTTCTGCTCGACACCCGGCGTCGCGGTCGGGCGCAACATCTCGCGCAAGCGGGCGCTCGAGATGCTCCTCACCGGCGAGCAGATCGATGCGCGCACCGCACTGGAATGGGGCCTCGTGAACCGCGTGGTGCCGGCGGCGGCGCTCGAGCGCGAGACCGAAAAGCTCGCGCGCACCATCGCGGAGAAGCCGCCGGTGCAGACCGCGGCAGGCAAGCGCGCCTTCTATCAGCAGCTCGACCTCGGCACCGCCAAGGCCTATGAGCTCGCCTCCGGCGTCATCTCCGGGAGCTTCGCGCACGAGGAAGGCCGCGCCGGCATGGACGCCTTTCTCGGCAAGCGGCCACCGCCCAAGCACTGAAGCCCTGTATAGTTGCGCCCGCGCCGCAGAGGAGGGCTGCCTGGCTGACGATATCATTCTCGAGACGCGCGGGCTCACAAAGGAGTTCAAAGGCTTCATCGCGGTCAAGGATGTCGCGCTGAAGGTGCGGCGCGGCAGCATCCACGCGCTGATCGGCCCGAACGGCGCTGGCAAGACCACCTGCTTCAATTTGCTCACGCACTTCCTGCCATTGACGCGCGGCCAGATCTTCTACAACGGCCGCGAGATCACCGGCGCGCGTCCCGCGACCATCGCGCGCATGGGGCTGGTGCGCTCGTTCCAGATTTCGGCGGTCTTTCCGCACCTGACCGTGCTCGAGAACGTGCGCATCGCGCTCCAGCGTAAGCGCCGCCATTCGTTCGACTTCTGGCGCACCGAGCGGGTGCTCGATGAGCTGAACGATGCCGCGCGCAAGCTGATCGACGCGGTCGGCCTCGCCGAGTTCGAGAACACCGTGGCGGTGGAGCTGCCCTATGGCCGAAAGCGCGCGCTCGAGATCGCCACCACGCTCGCGCTCGATCCGGAGATGATGCTGCTCGATGAGCCGACCGCCGGCATGACGCCGGGCGATGTCGAGCGCATCACCGCGCTCGTCAAGCGCGTGTCGGCGAATCGCACGGTGCTGATGGTCGAGCACAACCTGTCGGTCGTCTCGACGCTCTCAGA
>DASREB010000077.1:0-8668 GCA_035652275.1 Burkholderiales bacterium | reverse complement strand
CTTCGCCATCGAAGGGCCGCTGCACCTCGGCACCCTGCGTCTCTCGCCGCGCGTGCGCGCACGACAAGTGTTCTCACAGCTTGGCGTGTGGGACACGGAGGAGAACACCGGCGTCCTTATCTACGTGCAGCTCGTCGATCGGCGCATCGAGATCGTTGCCGATCGCGGCATCGCCGCGCGCGTGCCGCAGCACGACTGGGATGCGATCTGCCGCGCGATGGAACGCGCCTTCAAGGCGGGCGAATACGAAGAGGGCTCGCGCGTTGCGATCGCCGCGGTGACGCAAATCCTCGCACGCGAGTTTCCGGCGCACGGCGACAATCGGAACGAGCTGCCCGACAAACCGGCGGTCTTATGAAATACGAGCTCTATTACTGGCCTTCGATCCAGGGCCGCGGCGAATTCGTCCGGCTTGCGCTCGAAGACGCGGGCGCAGACTACGTCGACGTTGCGCGGCGGCCGGGAGGCATGCAGGCAATGATGCAGCTCATGCAGAGCCGCTCGCTGAGAAAGCGCCCGTTCGCCCCGCCTTTCCTGCGCGCAGGCGAGCTCGTCATGGCGCAGACGGCGCTGATCCTGCATTGGCTCGCACCACGCCTGGGCCTCGCGCCCAAAGCGGAAGCGGCGCGACTGTGGCTGCACCAGCAGCAGCTCACCATCAGCGATTGGCTGGTCGAGGTGCACGACACGCACCATCCAATCGGCAGCGGGCTCTATTACGAGGACCAGAAGCCCGAGTCATTGCGCCGCGCGCAGGACTTCCGCGACGAGCGGCTGCCGAAGTTCATGAACTATTTCGAGCGCCTCGAGCGCGGCAAGACCATCACCTACGTCGAGCTCTCGCTCTTCCAGATGATCGAAGGCCTGCGCTACGCCTTTCCCCGGACGATGGCAGCGCTCGAACCGAAGTATCCGCAACTCGTGGCGCTCCACGATCGCGTCATGGCGCGCCGGCGGCTCGCCGCGTACCTCGGTTCCGCGCGCCGCATCGCGTTCAACCAGCAGGGCATCTTCCGCCGCTATTCCGAGCTGGACGGATGAATGGCGGTCAGACCAACACGATGTGCGAAACGCCGCGTGCGGAAAAGTTGATCTGACCCCATTTCCCGCACTGTGAACGCCACGGTCTCGTTCCCGGCGCTCAGGCAGCCGGTGTTTCGCGCGTACTTCTTCGGCGCAGCCTCGCTGATGATGGCCGACTCGATCGAGCACGTCATCAGCTACTGGATGATGTGGCAGAAGTTCCACTCGCCGGCGCTCGCCGGTTTCGCCGTGATTTCACACTGGGTGCCCTTTCTGCTCTTTGCCATCTGGTCGGGCGGCCTCGCCGATCGCCACGATCCGCGACGCATCATCCAGCTTGGCATGGCGGTGTTCATGGCGGTGTCGATCGGCTGGGGCGTGCTGTTCCTCGCCGACGCGCTCGAGATGTGGCACGCGGCGGCGCTGCTCATCTTTCACGGCCTCGCCGGCGTGCTGTGGGGACCGGCGTCACAGGTCTACATCCACGACATCGTCGAGCCGCAAGCGCTCGCGAGCGCCGTGCGGCTCTCCGCCACCGCGCGCTGGCTGGGACTGCTGATGGGACCGGCGGTGGGCGGCGTGATCCTGCTCGCGCTCGGCCCCGCCTGGGGCATCCTCTTCAACGCCGCGCTCTATCTGCCCTTCATTCTCTGGCTGTGGCAGGCGCCGTATACCCACCGGCACGCGGCCGGGGGCATCCGCCATGTCGCCGACATCTTCGCGACCTGGCGCGCGGTGCGCGACAACCGCGTGATCGCGTCGATGGTGCTGCTGGTCGGCGGCGCCTCCTTCATCGTCGGCAACGCCTACCAGGCGCAGATGCCGGAGTTCGCGCAGGATCTTGCGCACGGCGACGGCGGCTTTACGTACAGCGCGCTCTTCGGTGCCGATGCGGCAGGCGCGCTCTGCGCGGGCCTCGCCCTCGAAGCCCGCGGACTGCTGCCGCCGCGACCGCGCACCGCCTTTCTGCTGGCGATGGGCTGGTGCCTCGCCATCGGCAGCTTCGCGGCGATCAGATCCTATCCGCTGGCGCTCGGGCTCCTTTTCTGCGCCGGCTTCCTCGAGCTTTCGTTCTACGCCATGGCGCAAGCGCTGGTGCAGATGAACGCGCCGCCGGACATCCGCGGGCGCGTCATCGGCCTGTTCGCCATGTCGGCGCTCGGACTGCGCGCCTTCAGCGGCGTGACCGTCGGGCTCGCGGGCAGCCTGATCGGCATACACTTGTCGCTCGCGCTCGCCGCGGCGCTCCTCCTTGTGCTGATCTTCATGATGCTATGGACCCTGGTACCAAGCCGCTGAAGGACGCCGGCTTCTTTCTGGTGGTGCGCTTCTGGATCGCACCCGGCGGCGATTCGCAGGTGATGCGCTGGCTGGAAGGCGGCCACATGGCCGAAGTGCTGCGCCAGCCCGGCTTCCTCTGGGCGCGACGCCTGCGCCTCGCCGAAACCGACGCCACCGGCTGGAGCGCGCATGCCATGATCTACGGCATCGACTCGCGCGCCTCGTACGACAAATACATGGCCAACCAGCCGCTGCACGCGCGGTTTGCGCGCGAGCGCGAGCCGTTCGCGACGAAGCTGCGCATCGAGCGGTTCGCCGGCGACGTCGATCTTGCGCTATGAAGCTCGACTGGAACGTCGGGCTGGTGGCGCATCTTGGCATCGAGTTCGTCGACGTGGCGCCCGACCGCGTAGTCGCGCGACTCACCGTGACCGACAAGCTGCTTACGACGACCGGTGTCGTCCATGGCGGCACGCTGATGGCCTTCGCCGACACGATCGGCGCGGCGGGCACGGTGGCGAACCTCGCCGACGGGCAGCGCACCGCCACGCTGGAATCGAAGACCAACTTCATCGCCGGCTGTCGCGCGGGCGTGATCCAGGCGGTCGCGACACCGATCCACAAGGGCCGGCGCACCCAGGTCTGGGAGACGCGCATTACCGACGAAGCCGGCAAGCTTCTCTCGGTCACCACGCAGACGCAGATGATCCTGTGATCGACGTGCAAGGCCACCGCGGCGCGCGCGGCTACCTGCCGGAGAACACGTTGCCGTCCTTCGCGCGCGCGCTGCAGCTGGGCGTCACGACCCTGGAGCTGGACGTCGGCGTCACGCGCGACGGCGTCGTCGTCGTTCACCATGACCGCGGGCTCAATCCCGACATCGCACGCGGGCCGGATGGGCAGTGGGTGCGCGCAGCCACGCCGATTCACAGCCTGACCTACGCGGAGCTGCAGCGCTACGACGTCGGGCGCCTGCGGCCGGGAAGCGACTATGCGCGCCGCTTTGCGCAGCAGCAGCCGCGCGATGGCACACGCATTCCGAAACTCTCGGAACTGTTCGACCTGGCGAAAAGCCACCGCACCATCCGCTTCAATATCGAGCCGAAGATGGACGCCTCGGCGTTGGAGGACACGCCGAGCGCCGTAGAATTTGCGCGCGCGTTGATCGCGGAAGTGCGCAAGGCGGGCGTCGCAGATCGTACGACCGTGCAGGCGTTTCATTGGCCGGTGCTCAAGGTGGTGGAGCGCGAAGCGCCCGAGATGCCGACCGTTTACTGCACCGAGGGCGCGCAGTCGGATCCCGAGCGCGTGCGCGCCGCCGGCGGCAAGATCTGGTCGCCGGACTTCGAAACGCTAACATCGGAAAAACTGGCGGCGGCGCGAAAACAGGAAATGAGAATCACGGTGTGGACGGTGAACGAGCCGGCGGATATCAAGCGCGTGCTCGCGATGGGCGTCGATGGCATCGCGAGTGATTATCCTGATCGAGTGCTCAAGCACCTCAAGGAGCGCCAATGATGCGACTGCTCGCGCTGCTGGTGCTGTTCACGGTGGCAGTGCAGGCTCCGGCGCAACAGTACCCGGCGAAGCCGATCAAACTCGTCGTCGGCTACCCGCCTGGCGGCTCGGGCGACTTCCTGTCGCGTCTCGCCGCCGATGAGCTCGGCAAGGAGCTTGGCGTAGCGGTCGTCGTCGAGAACAAGCCGGGCGCCGCGGGCAACATCGCGCACGAGCTCGTCGCGCGCTCGGCGGCCGACGGCTATACCGTGCTGAACGCGGCGCCGATGGCGGTGAACCGCGCGCTCTACCAGCACCTGACCTACGATCCGGACAAGGATTTCGCCGCGGTGACGCGCATCGCCACCGGCCCGACGGTCATCTGCGTGAATAACGCCGTGCCGATCAACAGTCTGCGGCAGCTCATCGCCTACGCGCGACAGAACCCGGGAAAGCTGTTCCACGCCTCGGCGGGTGCAGGATCGGCGCCGCATCTCGCCGCGGTGCTCTTCGAGTCGGTCGCGGGCGTCAAATTCACCCACGTGCAATTCAAGGGCGGCGGTCCGGCGACGCAGTCGCTCCTCGCCGGCGATACGCAGGTGAACTTCGCCACCGCGCCGACAGTCATGGGCTTTGTGCGCGCCGGACGGATACGAGCGCTGGCCGTGAGCTCGCGCCAACCGTCGCCGGCCGTGCCCGGGATACCGGGAGCCGAAGAGGCCGGGCTGCCGGGTTATGACTTCCGCTTCTGGTTCGGCCTGTTCGTGCCGGCAGGAACGCCGGCCGCCGCGATCGAGCGACTGCACGCGGCGATGGTGAAAGGCCTGGCGAAAAAGGACGTGCGCGAAAAGATCGCGCTGCAGGGAATGGATCCCACGCCCTCCGCCTCGCCGGCCGCGTTCGAAGCCGAGGTGAAGGCCGAGGCGCCCTACTGGGAGAAGCTGGTGCACGAGTCGGGCGCGAAGGTAGACTGACTTGCCGCCGGTCACGCAATGGCTCCTGATCGCCAACGTCGCGGTCTATCTCCTCGAGGGCTCGGGGATGTTCCCGGCCGAAGCCTTCGCGCTCTGGCCGCCGGGCGGCTTTGAATCGCGCTTCGAGCCCTGGCAGCTCGTCACCTACAGCTTCCTGCATGCCAACACCGCGCACATCTTCTTCAACATGCTCGCGCTCTACATGTTCGGGGGCGAGATCGAGCGGCTCTTCGGCTCGCGTTTCTATACCCAGTACTACTTCGCTTCCGTGGTGAGCGCGGCGATTTGCCATCTGGTGGTGACGGCGCTGATGGGCGCACCACAGGTGCCGATGGTGGGCGCCTCGGGCGGCATCTACGGGCTGCTTCTCGCCTACGGCATCTACTTCCCGCACCGCCGGGTAATGCTGCTCTTTCCGCCGATTCCGCTGCCGGCGCGCGTCTTTGTCTTCGGTTTCGCGGCGCTCGAGCTGATCCTCGGCGTCACGCAGACGGCGGCGGGCGTCGCGCACTTCGCGCATATCGGCGGCATGATCGGCGGCTGGCTCATGATCCAGTACCGGCGCCGCGGCTTCCCATTCCGCATGTAGCGCTTCGGCTACACGCAATAGCCGCGCGCAATACGATGGCGCTGTAACGCGCGCTCGCATAGCGTGGTCACATGGAGCACGTGCTGCAGCTCTACCAGGAAGAAAGCTGCCTGCTCGACGCGCTCGCGGAGTTCGTGGCGGCGGGATTGCGCGTCGAGGAAGCGGTGCTGATCTTCGGCTCGGCGCCGCGCTGGGAGCTCTTGATCGACCGCCTGCAAAAATCCGGCGTCGATGCGCGCGGCTACGCGGCGCGCGGGCAGCTGAAGCTCTACGGCGTGCATGTACTGCTCTCGAACTGCATGAGCCGCGCCGGACTCGATCGCCACAAGCTGAGCCGCGTGCTCGGCGGCACACTCGAGCTTGCGCGCATGCGGTACGAGCGCGTGCGCGTCTTCAGCGCGCTTACCGATGCGCGCTGGCGCGACGGCGATCGCGCCGGCGCCGCGGCCATCGAGCGCACCTGGAAGCCGCTTCTCGGCGTGCACGACTTCTCGCTCCTTTGCGCCTGTGCGATCGACAGCCTCGAGGGTCACACCTATGACGGCACGCTGCAGGCGCTCTGCAGCGCCCACACGCACGTTTCCCCGGCCCACGACGAAGCGGGATTCGAGGACGCCGTGAGCGGCGCGGTGTCCGAGGTGCTCGATGCACAGCTCGTGCGCATGCTGGAGGCGCTCTCCGCGGCGCACCGGCCGAGCGCACAAATGCCGCCCGGTCAGGCGATGCTCTTCTGGCTCACCGACCACATGCCGCGCACCGCCGAAAAAGTGATGCGCCGCGCCCGCGCGCGCTGGAGCGAGCACTAGAATCCGGGGCATGAAGCCCCAGGTCATCGCACTCGAAGAACACTACCTCGATCCGGAAGTCGCCCGGCATTTCAAGGAAGGCGGGCCGGAAGCGCGCGACGCACAGTTGCGCGAGCGGCTGCATGACCTCGGCGAGCTGCGTATCCGCGAGATGGATGAGGCCGGCATCGACCTCCAGGTGCTCTCACACAGCGCGCCGGCCACACAGCGCTTCGACGCCGACAGCGCGCCGGCCATCGCCCGCCAGGCGAACGATCGCCTGCACGAGCGCGTGGGCGCATCGCACGGCCGCCTGGAAGCGTTCGCCGCGCTGCCGACGGCAAACCCGCGCGCGGCGGCGGACGAGCTCGAGCGCGCGGTCACCAAGCTCGGCTTCAAGGGGGCGATGATCCATGGTCTGAGCAAACTGGGAATGCAGGAGAGCAAATTCATCGACCAGCGCGAGTTCTGGCCGATCTTCGAACGCGCGCAGGCGCTCGATGTGCCGATCTATATCCACCCCGCGGTGCCGCATCCCGCGGTGGTCGAGGCGTACTACCGCGACTATCTGAAGGAATTTCCCGGCTTGCTCACCGCGGCGTGGGGATTCACCGTGGAGACCGCAACGCAAGGCATTCGCCTGGTCCTCTCCGGCGTGTTCGACCAGTATCCGGGACTGAAAATCATCATGGGGCACCTTGGCGAATCGCTGCCGTTTTCGCTCTGGCGCATCGACATGGCGCTTGCCCGGCAGGGAAATCGGCCGAGCGCGTTCCGCGACACGTTCCGCCAGCATTTCTGGATCACCACCAGCGGCAACTTCTCGACACCCGCGCTCCTTTGCTCGGTGATGGAAATGGGCGCCGATCGCATCCTCTTCTCGGTGGACTATCCGTTCGTGCCGAACCCGCCGGGTGTGCGTTGGATGGAGCATGTGCCGCTCGGACCAGAGGACCGCGAGAAGATCCTGAGCGGAAATGCAAAACGCCTGCTCAAGCTCTGAGCCTTAAGCCCGTGTCGCAATCGCGACCCCGGGTCGGAACTCCTAGCGGTATGTAAATTGCAATTGACGGGGCATGCTGCCCCGCCTCGCCGCCGCGGCCGTGCTCGTGTGCGCAGCCCTTAGCGCGCACGCGCAGAGCGAAGATCGCAACTTGCAAAAACTGCTCGCTGCGCTCATCGACGGCACGGAAGCGACGCTGGTGACGCCGCTCATCACCGGCGAAGTCCAGATGACGAGCTTCCAGAGCGCAAGCCGTATGTCCGCGATCGACGCGATGGCGGCGATCAATCGCGCGCGAGCCGAGCTGCAGGCGCTCGGCGAGCCGCAGCCCACGGCGGAGGAAATCGCGCGCATGCTGGCCGGCGGCCCGATCGAGCTGCCGGGCGGGCGCCTCGAGGCGCAGGGCATGCTCACCGCGAGCGGCAGGCCTGCGGTGATCCGCAGCCAGATCGTCGCCGCGGGCACACCGCTGCCGGGTGGTGCGCAGGCCGCTGCCGCGGGCGGCAGCGCGCCGCCGAGCGCCGCACGCCAGATGGCAATCCAGCAGCTCCTCGCCGTCGGCATCGTCAATCCATCGGAAGACCAGATCCGCACGGCGCTCATCGGCGGCACGGTCAGCAGCGTGTACGGCCCGTACCTGATGCCGGGCATCCTCAAGTAAGGAACGGCCATGAGACACCTCATCGTCCTGTTCACCGCGCTGGCACTGCCAGCGGCCGCTGGCGCGCAAACCACGCAGTTTCAGCTCGGCGCACAGCCCGCACTCGAAGTGCAGCGCCTTGCGCCACAGCTCGTCGCCTTCGCCGGCGGCGACGTCAATTTCAATAACCTGGTGAACGGTCTGGCGCTCGGGCTGCCGGTGACGCTCGCGAGCGCCACGGCGCCCGGCGTGACGCAGGTCGTGACCTTCACCCCGTCGGGCACGATGTCGGTGACGCAGATCGCGCAGCTCCTCGAGACTGCACGCCAGTCGCTGATTGCGCGTGGCATCGCGACGCCAACGCCTGACCAGCTCGGCGCTGTGCTTACCGGCGGCACGCTCAGCACTGCGCTCGGCGCGACGCCGGTCAACGGGCTGGTGAGCACGACGAGCGGCCTTACGACAAACACGACGGGCAATGTGAGCCCGGCAGCGGCGCTGCAGAACGCGAACTCCGCCGCGGCCGCCGGCGGCAGCACGCTGCGCAACATGAGCGACAGCCGCTTCCCGCGCGGCATCAGCGATACGCCGCCGACGCCGCTGCCCGGCGTGACCGGAACTGCCGGCTCGAGCACCCCCGCCGCTGCCAGTGTGCCCGGCGCGGCGGCAACGACACCGGCGGCGACGGCACCGGCTGGCGCTGCAGCGAACCCGACGGCCCCGGTGAGGACGCGCTAAAGCGACATGGGCAGCGTGCTCTATCTCGATCGCGGCATGGGGCGCCGGCGTAACGGCGGCGCAGCCGCCGCGCGCGTGCAGCCGGCGCCCGCGCCCTCGCTACTGCGTCCGGGCTACAACTGCTGGGCGGTGTCGCGT
>DASREB010000076.1:0-5177 GCA_035652275.1 Burkholderiales bacterium | reverse complement strand
TCCGAGTCGAGCGAGTGCAGGCTCGCCATCGCTTCGCGCGCATCGTCCGCCTTGATGCCGGTGAGCGGAACGATGTTGCGCTCGGCGCGGCGCACCGTTTCCTGTTTCAGCTCTTCGAGCGAGCGCGGTCCCGAGCTTTGCGCGAGCGCTGTAAGCGGCACTGCAAACATGACTGCTATGGAGAAGCCGCGAATCGTCGTTCGCGCAGCTTTGAGAAATTGGGCCCCCGCTTTCGCCGAGGAGACGAGCGGGCGCGTCATTCGACCTCCACGATGCACTCGATCTCCACCGGGATGCCCATCGGCAGGGACCCCATGCCGACCGCCGAGCGGGCGTGCTTGCCGCGCTCGCCGAACACCTCGACGAAGAGATCCGAGCAGCCGTTGATCACCTTCGGCTGGTCCTCGAACTCGGGCACGGCGTTGACCATGCCGAGCAGCTTCACCACGCGGCGCACCTTGTCGAGGCTGCCGAGCTCGGCACGCATCACCGCCAGGAGATCGATGCCGACCGCACGCGCGTGCTGGTAGGCCTGCTCGATGGTGACCTCGCGCCCGACCTTGCCTTTGACGCCGCGCGGGCCCTTGCCGGCGAGGAACAGCAGGTTGCCGGTGCGCACCGCGTTCACGTAGTTCGCCACCGGGGCCGACGGCGCCTTCAGGTCGAGCTTGAGCTCGCGTATGCGCGCCTCGGCGCCCACGCTACAGACCGCCCGCCTGATCCTTAGGCACGACGTCGGAGATCTTGCGCTCCAGGTTAGGCGACGGTTTGCCGCCGAGCGTCGGCAGGCCGTCGTTCGGCTTCTTCTCCGTGTCCGCCGGCGGCGTCAGCGCGCGCAGGTCCGCATCGTTTAGCCGCAGGTTGAGCGGCGGGCGCGACTTTGGCGCTTCGGCGGCCGGTGCTGCAGCCGTCGGCGGTGTCTGCGTCTGCGGTGGCGTCTGGGCTGCTGCCGGGAGGAGCGCGGCAGCGAACAGGCCGCCAAGGATTATTCGCATCATGGATTCCGACCTCGGACCGTAATTATTGCAGCGGGACGACCTTGCCGGGGTTCAGGAGGTTGTCAGGATCGAGCGTGCGCTTGATGTCACGCATCAGGTCGATGACGTCATCGCCGAGCTCCAGACGCATCGACTCCATCTTGCCCATGCCGATGCCGTGCTCGCCGGTGCAGGTGCCTTCCATGCGCAGCGCGCGCTCCACTAGCCGCTTGTTGAACTCCTTCGCGATTTCGGTCTCCTGCGGCTTCGCCGGATCGACCAGCAGCATCAGGTGGAAGTTACCGTCGCCGATGTGCCCGAGGAGCGGCACCGGTGCGATGTAGTTCTTCACATCCTCCATCGTCTCGTGCACGCACTCCGCGAGGCGCGAGATCGGCACGCAGACGTCGGTCGACACGGCGCGCGAGCCGGGGCGAATCTGCAGGCAGGCGAAGTAAGCGTCGTGCCGCGCCTGCCAGAGCTGGTTTCGCTCCTCGGGCTTCGTCGCCCACTGGAAGTCCATGCCGCCGTGCTCCCGGGCGATCGCCTGCACCGTCTCCGCCTGCTCCACGACGGAGCTCTGCGAACCGTGAAACTCGAAGAACACCGTCGGTGCGACGCGATAGTGGGTCTTCTTGTACTTGTTGATGGCGCCAATCGTCTTGTCGCACACGATATCGCAGCGCGCGATCGGGATGCCCGACTGGATGGTGGCGATTACCGTGCGCGTGCAGCCATCGACCGAGTCGAACGCGCAGACCGCGGCCGACATCGCTTCCTGCACCGGATAGAGGCGTACCGTGACTTCGGTAATGATGCCGAGCGTCCCTTCGGAACCGACGAACAAGCGGGTGAGGTCATAGCCTGCGGCCGATTTTTTCGCGCGTCGCGCGGTCTGGATGATGCGACCGTCGGCGAGCACCACCTTGAGCGACAGCACGTTCTCGCGCATCGTGCCGTAGCGCACGGCATTGGTGCCCGAGGCGCGCGTCGCCGCCATGCCGCCGAGCGTCGCGTCGGCGCCCGGATCCACCGGGAAGAAGAGTCCGGTGTGCTTGATGTATTCGTTCAGCTGCTTGCGCGTCACGCCGGCCTGCACCACGGCGTCGAGGTCTTCCTCGTGCACGGCGAGCACCTGGTTCATCCGCGAGAGATCGAGCGATACGCCGCCGTTGATGGCGAGGATGTGGCCCTCGAGCGACGTGCCGACGCCATACGGGATCATCGGCACGCGATGGCGGCGGCAGATATTGACGACATCGCGAACTTCTTCCGTGCTGTGCGGGAACACCACCGCATCGGGCAGCGCGTACGGGAAATACGACTCGTCCTTGCCGTGGTGCTCGCGCACCGCGGCCGAGGTCGAGACCCGCTCGCCGAGCAGCGCTTTCAGCTCGCTCAGGACCGATTGGTCGAATTCGCGCGCCTTGTTCATGCGGCTATTTTAGTTTGATCTCGCCGTGGAACGGCACCTTGAGGCCGAGGCTCGGGATCTCGAGCGTGACTTGCGCCGGCACGGTCTCGTTGCCCTGCAGCCGGCCGTTCATCATCGCCTTCTGCACGGCCTGCTCGATCTCGCGCTGCGAATTTACGCCAACCATCTTGAGGAACTTGCGGATGCTGATATTGAAGGTTTCCTGGTCCATGTCATCTCCCGGGACGCAATTTCGAAGCCAGTATTTCTTTCGCCATCTGCTTACCGAGCTCGACGCCCCACTGGTCGTAGCTGTCGATGTTCCAGATGACGCCCTGCACGAACACCTTGTGCTCGTAGAGCGCGATCAGCCGGCCGAGGTTGCGCGGCGTGCAGCCCTCCAGAAACAGCATGCTGGAGGGCCGGTTCCCCGGGTATTGGCGGTAGGGCGGCAGCTTCTCATCCACGGTGCCTAAAGCGAGCGCATCGGCTTGCGCGCGTGCATTGGCACTGAGGTTTGCCTCGAGCCCGAGGTCGATGAAGTCGCAGGGCACGACCTGCGTGCCCTGGTGCAGGAGCTGGTGGAAGGAGTGCTGGCTCACCGTGCCTTCGGCGCCCCAGAGCACCGGCGCGGTGGCGTAGTCCGCCACATGCCCGCCGCGCTCGACGCGCTTGCCGTTTGATTCCATCTCCAGCTGCTGGAGGTACGCCGGCAGCAGGCGCAGCGCATTCGCGTAGGGCAGGACCGCGTGCGTTTCGCAGCCGAGGAAGTTCGTGTTCCAGACGCCGACGAGCGCCATCAATGCCGGAATGTTTTTCTCCACCGGCGCGGCGGCAAAGTGCTCGTCGATCTCGCGGCCGCCGGCGAGAAAGTCGTCGAACGCCTGCGGGCCGAGCGCGCACATCGCGGCGAAGCCGACCGCCGACCACACCGAGTAGCGGCCGCCGACCCAGTCCCACATCGGCAGCACTTCGGTGACGCCGAAGCGCTTCGCCGCTTCGACGTTCGCGCTCACCGCGTAGAACTGGCGCGCGCCCCATTGCTTGGCGCGCTCGGCATTCGCCATGGTTTCCTGCGTAGTGAAGGTCTTGGAGGCAATGATCACCAGCGTCTCGGCGGGATTGGCGCCCTGCAGCGCGCGCTCGAGATCCCGTGGGTCCACATTGGCAGCGAAGCGCACATCGAGCGTGCTGTCGCTCAGCGCGTCGGCGAGAAGGCGCGGGCCGAGATCGGAGCCGCCGGTGCCGAGGTTGACGATGCGCTTGAAGCGACGCTCGCTCCGCAGCGCGGTGGCGAGGGTGCGCATGCGCTCGAGCGTGCTGCGAACTTCCGGCGGCGGATTGGCGGCGCGCAGCGCCGTGTGCCACGCGGCGCGGTTCTCGGTGTTGTTGATCGGCTTGCCGGAAAGGAGCGCATCACGCCACTCGGGGAAGCCGCGCTCCTGCGCCAGATGCGCGAGCAGGCGCAAGGTGATGGCGCCGACGCGCTGGCGCGAATAGTCGAAGCGCACGCCGGCCGCTTCGGCCACCAGGTGCGAAGAGCGCTGCGCATCGTTGGCGAAGAGCTCGCGCAGGTGCATGTCGCGCGACGCCTCGGCGTGCGCGGCGAGCGCGCTCCAAGAGGGGCAGGCGGTTGGCGGCGTGAGGTTCATCGTTCGAGGCGGTAGAGGCGGTAGCGCTCCGCGCGATCGCCCGGGCGGCCGACGTCGGCGAGCTTGCGCCAGCGCAGGCCGGCGCCGCCGGGCGCGTCGAGCTCATGCTGCGGGCTGCCCTCGACGAGGACCAGCGGACACGCGGCGGGCTTGACGACGTCGTAGGGCTGCGCGCGGATGCCGCCATGGTAGTCGAGCGCGGCGGCCTGCGACACGCCGAGGTTGCGCTCGGCGAGACACGGCGCGCCGACCGGCAGCTTGCTCTTCAGCTGCAGCGCGACCGAGCGGTAGCTCTTCTGGTAATCGACCCACGGCATCCAGAGCGCGGCGAACGTGCCCCAGAGGAGCACCATGCCGCCGGCCCAGCGCATCAGCGAGCGAAGCGGTGACGGCGCCGTGTAGAGCACGAGATACACCCAGCCGGCTGCGAGCACCAGCGCAAACAGGATAGCGAGCACGTGCACCGGCATGATGTAGCCGGGCGCGATGCGCGCGAAGTTGCGCGCGACCGGCGTGGGCACGCCGGTCAGCATGGCGACGTAGCCCAGCCAGACGCCCATGGCGAAGACAGCGAAGGTGAGCGCGCCGAACCAGTCGAGCGCCGCGGCGGCGCCACGGCGCAGCGTGAAGATGCCGTGCGCAGCAAAGAGCGAGAGCGGCGCGAGGAGCGGCAGCAGGTTCTCGTCGGCCGGCGGGCCCCAGGCGATGAGCAGCCCGGCGAGGATCACGACCGCCACCGCCGGCACGAAAAGACGCGGCTCGAAGAGCTGCCGGCGCAGCGACCAGGCAGTCCACGCCGCGAGCGGCCACGCGGGCCAGGTGAACCAGCTCGCGGTGGCGAAGAATTGCCGCAGGTTGTTCGCCACCGTGCCTTCGCGCTGCAGAATGATCGTGCGCCACTCGGCGAACGCATCGGGTGCGCGCGCGGCGAGCGCCGCTGGCCAGGTGAGCGCGACCAGCACTGCGACGAGCGCCGCGATGCCGAGAAACACAGGCGCGCGCCGCGTGCGCCATTGCGCACAGACAAGATGCGCGAGGAACACGGCGAGCGCGAGCGCGACCGGTGCCATCCAGCCGGCGGCGAGGAACGCGAGGCCGAGCGCGAGCCCGAACAGCGCACCCGCGCCGGCCGGC
>DASREB010000075.1:0-9661 GCA_035652275.1 Burkholderiales bacterium | reverse complement strand
TCGGGATCGAGCAGGAACGCGGCGTAGTAGCGCTCGCCATAGTCGGGCCGCAGACCCGGCGAGCCGTGATCACGCCCGCCCGCGGCGAGGCCCGCTTGGTGAAACCGCTCGACGCTTGCGCGATCGCGCGCGGTGAACGCGAGGTGCACGCGGCTCGCCGCCACCTTGCTTCTATAGAGCCAGAGCGCCGGCGCACCGACCGGGCCGAAGCTCGCGGTTTCGGCGTCCGTCGGTCCGGCGACGTGCCCGAGGGCCCGCAACGCCGCCTCATAGAAGCGAACCGAGGCGGCGAGATCGCGCACGTGCAATCCGAGATGGTCAAAGATCATGCGTCGCTCCTTTCGGCAAGAAGCTCGAGCGCCTTATGCCAGCTCGCACCCTCATCGCGTGACACGTCGGCGCGCCAGCGGAAACTGCGCTCGCCGATATCGGTGAAGATCCAGCGCAGCCGCGCACCGTCGGAGCCGGTGCCTTCCTGGAAGATGCCGTCGCCCTGCGCGCGGCCGATGAGATCGGCGCGATAGCCGGCAGCGGGATCGACCCAGGTGACGCGCCAGGCGTCGATCTTCGGGTCGTAGACGCGCAGTGTGGTGCCGTACTGGTTCGAGAACGGACCCCATGGCTGCGACTGGCCGACATGCCGGCCGCGCCGCGGTGGCGTGATCCAGACATCCTGCACGGCGCGTCCTTCGAGCACCCAGGCAAAGGCGATCTGCCAGTAATGCCGGCGCCGTGAGCCGTCGGGAAGGAACGCTTCCCCCTCGGCTTCCCACGCGCCGACGAACCGGCCGTAGAGGTCGGGCTCGCCGGCCGGGCCGTTGGCGAGAAGCGCGGCGGCGAAGGGGCTCAGTCGCTGCGGCATGGCCAGTCCTTGCGCGAATGTCATCGAAGAGGCGGCGCCGGCGAGGCCGGCAACCAGGAGTTGTCTGCGGTTGGCTTCCATGCCGACAAGCTAGGCGCGCCGGCAGGCAGCCGCTATCAGGATCTTGCTCTGCTGGTGCCGTTTCGCAATGCCGAGGGCGGCACGCCGTAGACGCGCCGGAAAGCGGCGCTGAAGTGACTGTGGCTCGAGAAGCCGAGCTCGAGCGCGATGGTCGTCAGGTCCTGCGCGGTGTCGAGAACGTAGTCGAGCGCACGCGCGAGCCGCACGCGCAGCTCGTAGCGGTGCAAAGGCGTGCCGACCATGCTGTTGAAAGTGCGGGCGAGGTAGAACGCCGAGCAATGTGCGGCGTGCGCGAGCTCGCCGATGCGCCACGCGCGTCCGGGCTCGCGCGCAAGCGCGAGTTGCGCCGCTTCCACGATCTCAAACCGGCGCGAGCGCTCGCGCGCCGCAGCCCGGCGCGGCGTCCCCTGCCGCAGCGCACCGAGCAGCGCGAGCGCCCGTTCCTCGGCTTCGAGCGGGCTCGCGAGCCCGCGCTCCAACCGATGCGCCAACACCTGGCGCGCGAGCACCATGTCGCTTGCGAGCACGCTGAGCTTCGGCCACGCGGCCAAGTGCCGGGCCAGTTCGCCGCCCGGCTCAAGAAACAGGCATTCGTCGCCGCCGGCGACCGGATGGCTCACCCGGTAAGGCTCGCCCGCCTTGAAGAACAGCGCATGGCACGGATCGGCAACCATGCGCTCGTCGCGACGTCCGTGTTTCACGAACAGCCCGCGCAGCGGCAACGCTAGGCCGTCCTTGCCCGACTCCTCGACGGGGCCGCAGGCGCCGTCGTGCGGCCGACAGCGCACGCGATGGATGCGCAGCGTGCTGCCGACGAAGGTTTCGCGGGTGAGCGACATGGGGTCTCTCGCCCAAGAATAGGCAAGCGCTGCCTGACGCTCAAGCGCCGATTTTTCAGGCTGCGCATGCAAAACCGGAATGCCCAGCTAGCGCCGGTGGAAGCTGCCCTGATGGAATGAAGCGAAGCGCCGCGACGCGAAGCGGGGCGCAAAACCGAGCGGCCGCACCACCGTAAAACCATAGGCGTAGCCGAACGGATAGTACGGCGGCGGCGGGTAGATCGCCGGCGAGTAAGCGGGCGCTGGAGAGTAATTCGCCGGCATCGGCGGCAGCGGCGCGGCGTAAGGCACCGCTGCGGGCGCCATCTGCGCCGCCTGCAGCTGGCGCTCCAGCCGCGTGATGCGCTCCTCGAGCTCGCGACTGCGGTTCGCGGGCGCGTCCTCTTTCATCACGGCGCGCACATTCTTCACGCCGCTCTCGGGCACCTGGTTGCCGAAGACGACGTGGCCCTGCTCGTCGGTCCACTGGTAGATCGTCGCAGATGCGCCGAGCGGAATCACGCAGAGGAGCGCGGCGAGCAGCTTCACGCGCCGCATCTTACTGCGATAATCCCGCGCCATGCCACCGGATATCTCGCGTAGTTTCCATGCGCTGCGCTCCGCCGCGCCGTTCTGGTCCCTTCGATTGCATCACGAGACGCGCGAAGTACTTGCGATGCGGCAGGACACGCTCGAGCCGCCGCGCCTCTCGGTCGACCGCGGCGCGATGCTGACGGCCGTGACAGACGGCGGTTACGGTTATTGCGCGACCAGCGATCTCTCGGCGGGCGGACTGCAGCAGGCGCTCGACCGCGCGACGCGCTGGGCCGAGGCGACGAAAGGAAAGAGCGTCGTGCGCTACGAGCCGGCGAAGATCGGCTCGCCGCGCGGGGAGTACGAGAGCCCGTGCGTCGCCAAGGCGCCCGGCCGCAGCGCGATTTACGATCTGCTGGCAGCCGAGTGCCAGCAGGCCAGAGTCGACAGCCGCATCGTCGAGCGCCAGGCCGTGATCGAGCTCGTCGATGAGGAGCGCGTGTATCTCACCAACACGGGCGGCGAGCTGCGTCAGCGGTTCCACTACGTGATCCCGCACATGCGCGTGACCGCGAACCACGGGAGCGACACGCAGGCGCGCAGCCTCGATCACGCGCAGCAGGGCGGCTTCGAGCAGGTCGGGCGCTCCGGCTTCATTGGCAGCGGTGCACGGCTGGCGGAAGAGGCGCTCAAGCTCCTCGCCGCGCCGAACTGCCCGACCGGCAACATGGATCTGCTGCTTCTGCCCGACCAGATGATGTTGCAGGTCCATGAGTCGATCGGCCATCCGCTCGAGCTCGACCGCATCCTCGGTGACGAGCGCAACTACGCCGGCACGAGCTTCGTCACGCCGGAGATGTTCGGCACCTATCGCTATGGCTCCGAGCTCCTCAACGTCACTTACGACCCGACAAAGCGCGAGGAGCTGGCGTCGTTCGCCTACGACGATGAGGGGACACCGGCGAGCAAGGTTTTCCTCATCCGGGACGGAATCCTGGTGGCGCCGCTCGGCGGACGGCTCTCGCAAGCGCGCGCCGCGCTGCCGGGCACGGCAAACTCGCGCGCTTGTGCCTGGAATCGGCCGCCGATCGACCGCATGGCGAATATCAATGTCGAGCCGGGGACAAGCCCGCTCGAGGCGATGATCGCGTCCATCAAGCGCGGCGTGCTCATGCGCACCAACGTCTCCTGGTCGATCGACGATTCGCGCAACAAATTCCAGTTCGGCTGCGAATGGGGCGAGCTGATCGAGGACGGTCGTCGCACGCGCGTGGTGAAGAACCCGAACTATCGCGGGGTCTCTGCAACCTTCTGGCGCAGCCTGCGCGCGGTGGGCGACGCCAGCACGTACGAAGTCCATGGGACCCAGTACTGCGGCAAAGGGGAGCCGAACCAGGTCATCCACTGCGGGCATGCCGCCCCGGCATGCGTGTTTGCCGAGGTGGATGTGTTCGGGGGTGCGGAATGACGCTTGCTCGGCGCGCACTATCCCCTGGAGGATGGACCAATGCGCCTGCATTTCGCGGAGCAACACGTGCAAAACGTGCCCGAAACCCCGGGTATTTTTTGCCTGTGGGACAACCAGCACCTGGTCTATGTCGGCCGTACGGCGCCGCGCTCGAACCTGCGCGCGGAGCTGCACCATGCGCTCACCGTGGCGATGGCCGAGGACTTGTGTGCCACGCATTTCACCTACGAAGTAACCAACGCCCCGAAGACCCGCGCCGCCGAGGAGCTGCGCGAGCACTTCGAGCGCTGGGGCGCGCTCCCGCGCTACAACGAGTCGCCGCGGGGGCGCGATGAAGTCGCAGTTCTACGAGCTCGCGGCGCGGCTTGAGCGCGAACTAGCAGCCTCCGAGACGCTCGTCTGCAATCTTTCGGCCGAGCGCTCGGACTTCGTGCGCTTCAACCAGGCGCGCGTGCGCCAGGCGGGCAGCGTCGAGCAGCGCTATCTCAACCTGCGCCTGATCCGCGCACGCCGGCAGGCCTCCGCCACCATTTCGCTCGCCGGCGACGGCGACGATGCCGCGCTCGCCCGGCAGACGCTCGGGCGCCTGCGCGAAGCGCTCGCCGAGCTGCCGGAAGATCCATGGCTGCTGATTAACGAGACGGCGCAATCGAGCGACGTGGAGCGTCGCGGAGCGCTCGCACCGGCGTCCGAAGTGGTCGAGCAGGCGATGAGCTCGGCGGCTGGGCGCGATCTCGTCGGCTTCTATGCCGGCGGCACCATCTACCGCGGCTTTGCCAATTCGTACGGCCAGCGCAACTGGCATGAAGTGGACAGCTTCAATTTCGACTGGAGCCTTTATCGCCAAGCCGAACAGGCGAGCGCGGAGCGCCGCGACCAGGCGGTGAAGACGAGCTATGCCGGGTTCGACTGGGACGCCGGCGCTTTCACGACGAGGATGGCGCACGCCACCCAGCAGCTCGCGCTGCTCGCGCTGCCCCGACGCACCATCGAGCCTGGCGAGTACCGTGCGTATCTCGCGCCACGCGCGCTCGCCGAAGTGCTGGGACTGCTCTGCTGGGGCGGCTTCTCCGCTCGCGCGCGAGAGACCAAGCAAAGCCCGCTGATGCGCATGGAGGAGGGCCGCACGCTGGCATCCGGGATCACGCTCGCCGAGAACATTGCCGACGGTGTCGCGCCCGC
Organism: Burkholderiales bacterium; assembly: GCA_035652275.1. GTDB lineage: Bacteria > Pseudomonadota > Gammaproteobacteria > Burkholderiales > SG8-39 > SCGC-AG-212-J23. Next base: position 4,716 of record DASREB010000075.1, on the reverse strand, counting down.
GTTCCAGGCCGAGGGCTTCGTCAAGCCGCCCGTGGTGCCGCTTATCAGTGCCGGCAAGCTCGCCGATGCGCTCGTCTCACCGCGTTCGGCGAAGGAATACGGCCTTGCCACCAACGCCGCGAACAGCGGCGAGTCGCCCGAATCGCTCGACATGGCGGCGGGCAGCCTCGCAGAGCGCGACGTGCTGCAGGCGCTCGACACCGGCCTGTACATCTCCAACCTCTGGTATCTCAACTTCTCGGACCGTCCCGCCGGGCGCATCACCGGCATGACGCGCTTCGCCACCTTCTGGGTGCAAGACGGTCGCATCGCCGCCCCGGTGACGCCGATGCGCTTCGACGAGTCGGTCTATCGCCTGCTCGGCGAGACGCTCATCGATCTCACTGCCGAGCGGGAGTTACTGCCTGATTCGTCGACGTACGGCGAGCGCCAGACCTCCAGCGTCCGGCTACCCGGCGCGCTGGTCAGCGCGCTGCGCTTTACGCTCTGAACTAGCGGTAGAAGACGTGCCGGCCGATGCGCGCGACGCGCCGCTTCTCCTTCGCCCACTCCGGCCGGATGTAGGTGGCGTGGAAGTAGAGCGCGCCCTGGAGCTGCGGCGTATAGCGGTTGTAGTAGACCGCCTTGGCGACCTGCTGGGCGCGCTGCCAGTCCTCGCCGGAGGGCTCCGGCATCTTTTTGAACTCGGTCCAGGAGAAAGCCGCGACCTCGCGCTTGCGGATCGGGTCCCAGGTCTTCTGGTAAACCACCTCGCATACCGTGCGCGGGAAGAGGCGCGAGGCCTTGCGGTTCATGGTCACTTCCGCCACCGCGAACTGGCCGGCGACCGGCTCGCCGCGCGCTTCGAAATAGATGTTGCGCGCAAGGCAGGCAAGGCTCGACTCCTGCATCGCGCGGTCGCGCTCGCGCCGCACGTCCTGGTAGGCGAACACGGCCTGCAGCGCGAGCCCGAGGCCCGCTAGCACGGCAAAGGTGAACGCCAGGAACACCAGCGCCCCCTTGTCGGTCCGGTACCAGTAAATGCGCAGGCTGCGGCGCAGATCGGCGTAAGTGCAAATCATGCGCGCCCACTCTGCCGACCCGCAGTGCGCTGCCAAAGGTAACAATACGCATATGGAAAAGACCGTACTCAGCGTGCGTGACATCCTTGCGGGACGCGCGCCAACGCAAACGCAAATTACCGTCAATGGTTGGGTGCGCACGCGGCGCGATTCGAAGGCGGGCATCTCGTTCGTGCATCTCTCGGATGGCTCGTCGTTCCATCCAGTGCAGATCGTGGCGCCGAGCACGCTGCCGAATTACACGAGCGACGTGCTGCGCCTCACCGCCGGCTGCGCCGTCGAAGCCACCGGCACCATCGTGCCCTCCCCGGCCAAAGGCCAGCCCTTCGAAATGCAGGCTTCCGCGCTGCGCGTGATTGGCTGGGTCGAGGATCCGGACCACTACCCGATACAGCCGAAGCCGCATTCGCTGGAATTTTTGCGCGACGTCGCGCATTTGCGGCCCCGTACCAACGTCATCGCCGCCACCACGCGCGTGCGCCACACGCTCGCCCAGGCGATCCATCGCTTCTTCAGCGAGCACGGCTTCTTGTGGGTGAACACGCCGATCATCACGGCGGCGGATGCCGAGGGCGCCGGCGCTCTTTTCCGCGTCTCCACGCTCGACCTCGTCAATCTGCCGCGCACTGCCGACGGCAAAGTCGACTTCGCGCAGGATTTCTTCGGCCGCGAAACCTTCCTCACCGTCTCCGGGCAGCTCAACGTCGAGGCCTACTGCCTCGCGCTCACCAAGGTGTACACCTTCGGGCCGACCTTCCGCGCCGAGAACTCGAACACCAGCCGCCACCTTGCGGAGTTCTGGATGATCGAGCCCGAGATCGCCTTCGCGGGCCTCGGCGACGATGCCGATCTCGCGGAGGCGCTGCTGAAATACATTTTCCGCGCGCTCCTCGATGAGCGCCCTGACGACATGGCGTTCTTCGACGAGCGCATCGAGAAAGGCCTGGTCGCCAAGCTGAAGGGCATCGTCGATTCCGAGTTCGTGCGCATGGACTATGGCGAAGCGATCTCGGTGCTCGAGCGCTCGCGCGAGAAGTTCGAGTTCCCGGTGAAGTGGGGCGTCGACCTGCAATCCGAGCACGAGCGTTATCTCACCGAGAAGCATGCCAAGCGCCCGGTCATCGTCATGAACTACCCGAAGGCCATCAAGGCCTTCTACATGCGCGTCAACGACGACCGCAAGACGGTCGCCGCAATGGACGTGCTCGCGCCGGGCATCGGCGAGATCATTGGCGGCAGCCAGCGCGAGGAGCGCCTGGAGGTTCTGGACGCGCGCATGGACGAGATCGGCATCGACAAGCAAGCGATGAGCTGGTATCGCGACCTGCGCCGCTACGGCAGCGTGCCGCACGCGGGCTTCGGCCTCGGCTTCGAGCGCACCATCGCCTACGTCACGGGCCTCGCCAACGTGCGCGACGCGATTCCGTTTCCCCGCACCCCGGGCAACGCCAAATACTAGAATTCAGCCTGGGTAACGAGGAGGAGCTTTTCTGAAGGCGCCGTCATTCGCCTACGCCAAGGCGAGATCTTTGCCTGAAGCTTTCGAGCTTGCCGCGCGCCCGGGCGCGCGCATCCTCGCTGGCGGCCAGAGCCTGATTCCCTCGCTCAACATGCGGCTCGCCACGCCCGAGCTGCTCGTCGATATCACCGGGCTGCGCGAGCTCGCCTCGATTTCGCGCACTGCCAACGGCCTTCGCATCGGCGCGCTGGTGACGCACGCGATAGTCGAGCGCTCACCTGAGGTGGCTGAGGACGTCCCGCTTCTCGCGCAGGCGGCGGCCGAGGTCGCGCACCCCGCGATCCGCAATCGCGGCACGCTCGGCGGCAGCCTGGCGCTCGCCGATCCGGCCGCCGAGTACCCGGCTTGCGCGCTGGCGCTCGAAGCGACCATCGTGCTCGCCGGTCCGCGCGGCGAGCGCCGCGTACCTGCTTCTCGCTTTTTTCAGGGCCTCTTCGAAACCGACATCCAGCCCGGCGAGCTGCTCATTGCAGCCGAATTTCCGCGCGCCGACCGCTCGGTGTTTCTCGAGCTCGCTCGCCGCCACGGGGACTACGCCATCGTCGGCATCGCTGCTGTGGAGAGCAAAGGCGCGCGGCGCTTCGCCTACTGCGGCGTCGGAGCGACGCCGGTGCTCGCCGCCGGCGCGTCGCGTGCCACGACGCTCGATGCGGCGCTGCAGGCGCTGCGCCAGGATCTGCACCCTGTCGCCGATCTCTACCATTCCGCCGCCACCAAGCTGCACCTCGCTGGGGTCCTGCTGTCCCGCACATGGAACACGCTCGCGAAACCACATTGACCGTGAACGGCACGCGGGTGACGCGGCGCATCGAGCCGCGCGTGCATCTCGTCGACTTCCTGCGCGACGAGCTCGGCCTGACCGGCTCGCACATCGGCTGCGAGCACGGCGTCTGCGGCGCATGCACCGTGCGCGTGAACGGCGAGATCGTGCGCGGTTGTCTCATGCTCGCCGTGCAGGCCGATGGCTGCAGCGTCGAAACGATTGAAGGCCTGTCCGACTCCAAGGAGCTCGCGCCGCTGCAGCGCGCCTTCCACGAGCACAACGCGCTTCAGTGCGGCTTCTGCACGCCGGGCATGCTGATGGCAGCGCAGGACCTGGTGCGCGCGGGCGGCCGGCCGTCACGTGAGCGGATCCGGGCGCACATCTCCGGCAATTACTGCCGCTGCACCGGGTACCAGGCGATCGTCGACGCCATTGAGGAAGTGGTCAATGGGCCGCGCTGAACTGCCGCTCCATGCCCCCGGCACGCGCGTCGATCGCGGTTATATCGGCGAAAGCGTCCCGCGCCCCAACGCGCAGCGTCTGCTCCAGGGCCGCGGCGCATTCATCGACGATCTGCGCTTCCCGCGGCTCGCGCATGTCGCGTTCTTTCGCAGCCCGTACGCGCATGCGCGCATCAAGCGCCTGGAGTTTGCGGCCGCCCAGCGCGCGCCGGGCGTCATTGCCGTGCTCGACGGCCGCGCGGTCGCCGAGTACTGCACGCCCTGGATCGCGGTGCTCGCACATCTGAAAGGCATCAAGTCGCCGCCGCAGCACGCGATCGCCATCGAGCGCGCCTGCTGGCAGGGCGAAGCCTGTGCCGCGGTGGTGGCGGAATCGCGCTCGCAGGCCGAGGACGCGGTGGCGCTTATCGAAGCCGATTGGGAAGAGCTGCCGGTCGTCACCGACATGGACGCCGCGTTGGCTGGCAAAACGGTGATCCATCCCGAGCTTGGCGACAACATCTGTTTCCGCCGCGAGCACGACACCGGCGGCGTCGACGAGGCCTTTGCGCGCGCCGACGTGGTCGTCGAGGAGACGTTCAATTTTGGTCGCCACACGGGCGTTTGCCTCGAGGGCAGGGCGATCCTCGCCGACTACAACGCCGCCGAGCACTCGCTTACCGTGTATCACGCGACGCAGGCGCCGCACATGATGCAGGACATCTTCTCGCGGCACTTGAACATTCCGGAGGCGAACGTCCGCGTCATCACCAAGGACGTCGGCGGCTCGTTCGGCATCAAGGTGCACGTCTATCCGGACGAGATGGCGACCGCCGCGATCTCGGTCATGCTGCGCCGGCCAGTCAAATTCCTGGCCGATCGGTTGGAGTCCTTCCTCTCCGACATCCATGCGCGCGAGCACAAGGCGCGCGT
>DASREB010000074.1:0-6914 GCA_035652275.1 Burkholderiales bacterium | reverse complement strand
AGGTCACGATCGACGTGAAGATCGTCGAGGTCGACCGGCGGCGCGTGACGTTCGAATTCACGGTGCGCGATCCGATCGAGGAATGCGGCCGCGGCAGGCACGTGCGCTTCGTGGTCGACACGGCGAAGAGCCGCGAGCGTCTCGCCGCCAAGCGGGCCAAAGCCGGCCTTGCGTGACATGAGGCGCCGTGGCTGAGCCGTGGCTGCCGCTGCGCGGCGTGCGCGTGGTCGACTTCTCGATGTTCGTTCCGGGTCCGTTCGCCTCGTCGATCCTCGCGGACCTCGGCGCGGATGTAATCAAGGTCGAGCCGCCGCGCGGCGATCCGGGGCGCGCTTATGTGCCGGTGCAGTTCGAGACCGAGAATCGGAACAAGCGCAGCATCGCCCTCAATCTAAAGGACCCGGATGCCGTTGACGTCGTAGCGCGGCTCGCGGCGTACGCGCACGTCGTGATCGAGGGTTTTCGACCGGGCGTGGCGAAGCGCCTCGGCATCGATTACGACACGGTGCGGGCGCACAACGGAAAACTGGTCTACTGCTCCATCTCCGGCTACGGGCAGACCGGCCCGTGGCGTGAACGGCCCGGGCATGACGTCAACTACGTCGCGGCAGCGGGCGGCCTCGCCTTTCCCGGCCAGTGGCTCAAAGCCCCGGCGCGCTCGTCGCTGCCGATCGCCGACATGGCGGGCGGCGCCTTTGCCACGATCGCGCTGCTGGCGGCGCTGCGCGAGGGCAAAGGCGCATATCTCGATCTGTCGCTCTTCGAGGCCGCCTTTTTCCTCGCCGCCATGCGCCACAGCCTCGATCGCGACGTCGATGCGCGCGCGCATCTCTTCCCGGTGAACGATGTGTTCGAGACCGCGGATGGCCAGCGCCTGACGCTTGGCATCCTGGAAGAACACTTCTGGGAGAACTTCCTGCGCCTTGCGCCTGAGCTCGCGGATGAGCGCTTCGCGAGCGATGCCAAGCGGCGCGCGAACGGCGACGAGCTCTCGCGTCGCCTGGCGGAGGTGATCCGCGGCAAGCCGGCCGCGGAATGGATGCGCCGCTGCGCGGAGCACGACGTGCCCGTGGATCTCTGCGTCACGCCCGCCGAGGCGGCGGAACATCCGCAGCTCAAGGAGCGCCACGCCACCGAGCGCGGCTACGCCAAGTTCCCGGTGTGGGCCAACGGTGGCCGCGGCGGTGAGATCGCGCGACGCACGCCGCGGCTCGGTGAGCACTCGCGCGAGATCCTCGTTGAGCTGGGCTTCGACGACGGCGAGATCGCCGAGCTGAAGAGGAAAGGCGTGATTTGAAAGCGTGACTGCCACCAATTGATGGACTTCGCCCTCACGCCGGAACAGGAACGAATCCGCGAGGCGATCGCCAAGCTCTGCGAGCGCTTCGGCGACGATTACTGGCTCGCTCATGACAAGAGCGGCGAGTTCCCCGCGGACTTTCACCAGGCCTGCGCGCGCGACGGCTGGCTCGGCATCGCGATGCCGGAAGGCTATGGCGGCGCCGGGCTCGGCATCAGCGAGGCCGCGGTGATGATGCAGGCGATCGCCGAGTCGGGCGCCGGCTTCTCCGGCTGCTCCGCGGTGCACATGAATATTTTTGGCTTGAATCCCGTGGTGGTGTTGGGCACCGAGGAGCAGAAGCGCCGGTGGCTGCCGCCGCTCATCGCCGGCAACGAGCGTGCGTGCTTCGCCGTGACCGAGCCGAACATGGGCCTCAATACCCGCAACCTCAAGACACGGGCGGAGAAGCGCGGCGCTCAGTATTTGGTCTCCGGGCAGAAGGTATGGATCTCGACGGCGCAAGTGGCGGAAAAGGTGCTGCTCCTCGCGCGCGCCGAGGCGGGGCTCACGCTTTTCTATACCGATCTCGATCGCCGCCACGTTGAAGTACGCGAGATCGACAAGATGGGCCGCCATGCCGTCGATTCGAACCAGGTGTTCTTCGATGCGTTGCCGGTGCCGGAGCGCGACCGCATCGGCGAGGAGGGCAAGGGTTTCGAATACATCCTGCACGGCATGAATCCGGAGCGCATCCTGATTGCCGCCGAGCTGGTGGGACTGGGGCGCTGCGCGGTGAAGCGCGCGGCGCAATACGCGAAAGAGCGGATCGTGTTCGATCGGCCGATCGGCCAGAACCAGGCAATCCAGCACCCGCTCGCCGCAAACTGGATGGCGCTCGAGGCGGCCGGGCTGATGGTCGCGAAGGCGGCCTGGCTCTACGACGCCGGCAAGAGCTGCGGCGCGGAGGCCAATAGTGCGAAATATTTGGCAGGCGAGGCGGCCTTCGATGCCTGTCAGCAGGCGGTGATGACCCACGGCGGCTATGGCTATGCCGCGGAGTATCACGTCGAGCGCTATCTGCGCGAAGCACTCCTCGGCCGCATTGCGCCGATCACCCCGCAGCTCATCCTGTGCTATGTCGCCGAGCGCGTGCTCGGCCTGCCGAAGTCCTATTAGACAAATAATTGCCGCGTTTTAGGAAGTTTTGCACGTCCCCACATGGCGCGCGCGCGGGCCGGCGATTACATTTTGCCCACGCCATGTACGAGTTCACTCAACTCCTGATCCGCGCTTCGCAGACCCTGGGGACAGTGCTCGGCGTCGCCAATCTGCTCGAGGTTGATCCGCGCCTGGTGTATCGCTGGATCGCCGGCTTCGAGCGTCCCGAGCCGGCGAGCGTGGAGCTCTTCGTCATGCGCCTGCGCGCGATGCACGAAACGCCGGCCCGCACGACAGCGCACCCGCGCCGCCGGCGCTTCGACGAGCGCATCGCCGCTTAATCGATTTCGGGTTGCGGCCGCGAGCGCGGCAACTGTGCGAGCTCGTGCTCCGAAACGAGATCCACGGCGCGCAGGAAAGCTTCAGTGGTCGGCTCTTCCAGGCCTCTCAACCACAGCGCCAGATGGCTCGGCGTGATCTTGAGCTGCAGCGCCAGCGCCTGCTCGCCTCCGGCGATCTGCGCGGCGCGCTCTAGCGTCTTCCGGTAAACATCCCGCACTGCGTCCCCCCAGGGACGGTTATTGTGCGCGCCGCGCCCGCCGCGCGGCAACAGCGCGCGCTCCGCACCGGTCTCGATTTTGCTGATCCCTGTGCTATCCGTGGCTTGCATAGCCCATCTCGTCGCTCTCGCTCTCGTCGTCGCAGCCAGCACGGCGGCGGCACGCGACCTCACGCCTGCGCAGCAGCGCATGAAGTCATGCAACACGCAGGCACAGGCGAAAGGGCTCGACGGCGCGGAGCGTAATCGCTTCGTCACGGCCTGTCTGAACGGCGACGGCCATGCGCGGGTGCAAACCCCCCGCCAGCGCCTGCACGACGAATGCAACGAACGCGCTCGCGGCCTCGAGGGCGCGGAACGCCGCGGCTTTATGACTCAGTGCGAAAAAGGCGCTGCTGCAGCGCAGGCGCCGCAGCGCGACCAGGAAAAGAACTGCGCGCGCCGCGCCGATAGCCGCCGGCTCGGCGGCGACGACCGGCGCGCGTACATGAAAGGCTGCCTCGACGGTGCCGCCGAGGCGAGCCGCTAGTTAGCGCTGCGTTTTCTGGCCGCCGTGCACTTCACCGCGCCAGCCGCCGGTCTCGGCGCCGCGGCTCTCGATGAATTTCTTGAAGTGTTCGACCGTGTTCTGCACGCGGCGTGAGAACACGCCGACCGCGTCGCCGACGTTTTCGACCACGCCCTGCGGGTCGTACTCCATCGTCAGGTTCACGCGCGTGCGATCGGGCCCGAGCGACTCGAAGCGCACGCTGCCGGCGTTCGGCGCATCCGGCGTGGTGCTGCGCCAGGCGATACGCTGATCGGGCACCTGCTCGATGATCTCGGCATCCCACTCCTTGTCCTTGCCCCAGACTTCGGCGTGCCAGTGCACGTGCGTATCGTCGAGCTGCCGCACTTCCTTGACCCCGGCCATGAAGCGCGGGAACTCCTCGAACTGCGTCCACTGGTTGTACACCGTGTGAACCGGGCAGCGCACTTCGATGCTTTTCTCGATGCGTTCCATGTCAATCCTCTCCGTGAAAAGACCCAGAGGCGATGCAATCCGCGTTCCGCCTCGTTTCATTGACAGGAAAACACTGACTGCCGCAAGCTGGCCGCGCAATGGTGAAGCTGCCCGAATTCCTGCAGCTCAAGCCGGTGTGGCGCAATACAACCCTGCGGCTGCACGGTCCTCACCGCAACGTTCGAATAGCGTGACGCATTAATTTGCGTGCCCGCAGCGTCCGGCATAAGGTGCGCTGCCGATAACCGACGGGAGAAAAACAATGAAGGGCAGATTCGTTGCCGCAGGCGCGCTCATGCTCGGCGCTTGCGCCGTGCAGCACCCGCAAAACGCCGAAGAATTCCGCCAGTTCGTGCCGACCTCGTCGTTCGCCAAGGTGCAAACGTTCGAAGCGAACCGCCCGTTCCGCGAGGTGGCCAAGACCTTCCAGGCGAAGGCGCCCGAGTGCCTCAATGTCGCGGTTCGCACGCGCGAGACAAGTGCGACCAGCAACATCAATGTCCTCACCACCTATAAGCCGACGGTGGTGGTGACGGAAAAGCGCGCCGAGGTGCACGTGCAGCGCTCGCTCAAGGGCAACGTGATTGTCCCCGGGACGCCGCCCGAAGGCGGCGACTACTTCATCGTCGCCGATGCCACACCGCTCGACCGCAGCCGCACGCGCATCGACATCTACGCGCCGAAGATGGGGTCGACGACGATCGTGCGTGCCATTACGGGCTGGGCGACGGGCGAGAATGTCGGCTGTCCCGACATGACGAAATCGTGAGCGCGCGAGTCCTGGTCGCGGCGGTCCTGGTGGTCAGCGGCTGCTCGGGCCTGAAGACCTATCCGAACGACGCGCCGAAGAACGTGCACGTGGTGACGCAGACCGAACGCGGCGTGCGCGCCGCGCTGCACGTGCATGCCGTGAATGGCGAGTGCAGCACGCACTACGACGGCACGCTGGCGCTCGATCGCGCCAAGGTCGACATCGGCGTGCCGGCCGGCCGTCCGAGCTATCTCGTCGTCAGCTTCGACACGTCGTCCTTCATGGCCGGCTCGCGCTCGACGAGCGTTGGAACCGTCCTTACGCCGCGTGCCGGCTATGAATACGAGCTCGCCGTGCGCTACAAGCAGGACATCTACGATGTCGCGGTGCGCGAAATCGATCGCAAGGGCGTGAGCCGCGATCTGGCACGGCGGCCGCTCGGGGGCTGCTAGGCGCGCAGCTCGCTCGCCGAACAATTACGTACCTGTCCCCGTTTTCGTAGCAGCGCGTTTCAACGCGATTCCCTTATCGGGCGCGCGCGAGCAGCGCTTGTCGCGCAAGTAAGAACTGCTGCGCTCGTTGTATGCTTTACCGCAAATGAAACGCGTCCAGCTCGACCTCAAAAAATCTTTTCGCGTGATTCGCGGCAATGCGCGCGCGCAAGCGGCGCAGATGGTGATTGCTCCCGGAAAAGCTGAAGGCGATCCGCGCAATCGCCATCGCGGCGCGGATCAATGGCTCTACGTTGTCGCGGGGCGCGGTGACGCTTACGTAAAGGGCCGCCGCTACAAGCTGGTCCCGGGCACATTGATCTTTATCGCCAAAGGCGAGCGACACGAAATCAAAAACACGGGGCGAAAGCCGTTGCGCACGCTCAACTTCTATGCGCCGCCGGCTTATTCAACCCGCGGCGATCCGCTGCCGCGCGGAAAGCGCTAAGTCGCAGCTGCTTAACGCGGGCGCAGGCGGCGGTCGCGCAGCCGGCCGAGCGGGACGAGCAGCACGTCCTTAAGGCTGTCAATGGGTGACAGCTGTGCCAGTGAGCGCGAGGCTTCGGCGACGAATTCCTGAACTACCACGCGCTCGCTGTGCTCGGCGCCTTCGCGGATGCGCGAGAGCGCGTGCAGCACGTAGCCGCCGCAGAGAAACGACAGCGCGAACAGGAACTCCCAGTGACGAAAGCTCATGACGGTGACTTCGTGCGCTGCGGAGGCCGAAGTGAAGTGCACGAAGACCGAGAGCTCGCGCGTCGCGAACCAGTCGGCAAGAGCGCCGCCGGTGATGGCGGCCACACCGCCGGTGGTGGCGCCGGCGAGGCCGACGGCGGCGAGATACGAGGTGCCGCGCCCCTGCGGTGCGAGCTTGAGGCCGAGGTTGCCGGTGGCGAGCGCAATACCGCCGGCTGCCGTGCCCATCAGCACATGAATAAGGTAGAGAAGCGGCAGCGTCAGCGCGTGCGGATGCGGAATCACGGTAAAGGGCAGCGCGATCAGGCTGGCGAAATAAGCGGGCAGGGCGACCGCGAGGATGCCCTTGTTGGACAGGCGGTCGGAGATCCTGCCCCACAGATACATCGTCAGCGCATTGGCGATCTGGCTCGCGATCCACAGCGTGGTCACCCGGCCCATGCCGTAGCCCAGCTGCTGCAGTAGATAGACGGTGACAAAAGGTCCGGCGAGGTTGGAGGCGAAGTTCCACGACGCCATGAAGACGATGACGCGCCGGAAGCTCGCATCGCGAAACGGCGCGCCCAGCATCTCGCGCAGCGGCGCCGGCGGCCCGGTGCGCACCATGACGGGCTCGGGCACCGTGGCGAGGTAATAGCTGCTGATGAAGCCGACCATGCCCGCCGCGAGGAACGAGACGGCATAAGCGTGCAGCCGCTCAGTGCCCGGCCAGTGCTGCACCAGATAGCCGGCGCTCAATGCCCCGGCGGCGGCGAGTACCGTGGACCAGAAGAGCCGCCGCGAGAAAAGCGCGCCGAGCCCTTCGTGCGCGAGCAGCTGATGCAGCCACGAGTTGACCGAGCAGCCGCCGATCGAACCGAACACGGTGATGAGAACCTGAGCCGCGAGAAGCGTGTAGAGCGCAGCGCGGTGGTCCGGGATCAACGCGACCAGCGCGAGCGCGGCGATGATGAAGCGCGACACGCTCACCGCAG
>DASREB010000073.1:0-6997 GCA_035652275.1 Burkholderiales bacterium | reverse complement strand
AGCGCGCCCTTGGCCGCGGCCTCGTCCTCCTCCTGCGCCGCGAGGCGCGAGAGGACATAGATCTCCTTCTCGCTGCCGCCCTTGGAGGTGAGCACCTCGATTCTCTCGGCCGAGGGCGTCTCGATCGGCAGGAAGCCGTAGCGTTCGAAGTTCCGGCGGATGAGCTCGAGCAACGCATTGAATTGCAGCTGATCCTGCGGCAGGAACTCCTGATCGAAGCCCTTTAGCAGGGCCGGGCGTACTTTTCGCATGGAGGGCGCGTCAGGCGGCCTTGGCGCCGTACTTTTCGCGGACGTAATTTTCGACGATCGCCTGGAACTCTTCAGCGATACGCTCGCCCTTCAGCGTGACGCTCTTGCGGCCATCGACGTACACCGGCGCCACCGGCACCTCGTGGGTGCCCGGCAGGCTGATGCCGATATTCGCGTGCTTCGATTCGCCCGGACCATTCACCACGCAGCCCATCACGGCGACGCGCATCTCCTCCACCCCGGGATAGGCGGCGCGCCAGACGGGCATCTGCGCCCGCAAATAGGACTCGATGCGCTGCGCGAGCTCCTGGAAGTAGGTGCTGGTGGTGCGCCCGCAGCCTGGGCACGCGCTCACCATCGGCGCGAAAGCGCGCAAGCCCATGGTTTGCAGCAGCTCCTGCGCAACCTGGACTTCGCGAGTGCGGCTACCGCCGGGCTCGGGAGTAAGCGAGACGCGGATGGTGTCGCCGATGCCTTCCTGCAGCAGCACGCCCATCGCCGCGGCGGAAGCCACGATGCCCTTGCTGCCCATGCCGGCCTCGGTAAGGCCGAGGTGCAGCGCATAGTCGCAGCGCTCGGCGAGCGTCCGGTACACGGCGATCAGATCCTGCACCTGGCTCATCTTGCACGAGATGACGATGCGATCGGCAGCGAGTCCCCATTCCTGCGCCTGGCGCGCCGACTCGAGCGCCGAGCGGATCACTGCTTCGCGCATCACCTCGCCGGCGTCGAGCGGCTCTGAGCGGCCGGCGTTGTCGTCCATCATGCGCGCGAGCAGCTCCTGGTCGAGGCTGCCCCAGTTCACGCCGATCCGCACCGGTTTGCCGTACTTCAGCGCGCAATCGATCATCGCGGCGAACTGCTCGTCGCGCTTGGCGCCGCGGCCGACGTTGCCCGGGTTGATGCGGTACTTGGCAAGCGAGCGCGCACAGTCCGGATGCTGTGTGAGGAGCTTGTGGCCGTTGAAGTGGAAGTCGCCGACCAGCGGCACGCGGCAGCCGGTGAGGTCCAGGCGCTCGCGGATGCGCGGCACCGCCGCGGCGGCCTCGGCCGTGTTGACGGTGATGCGGACCAATTCGGAACCCGCGCGCGCCAGCTCGGCCACCTGCGCCACCGTCGCCGCGACATCAGCGGTATCGGTGTTGGTCATCGACTGCACGACGATTGGCGCGCCGCCGCCAATGACGACGCCGCCGACCCGCACTGCACGCGAGACGCGTCTATTCATGGCAGCGTAAAGCGGGCGATGGAGAGCTTGATGTGCGGCGCGAGGTCGACGGGCTTGTCGTTGTGGATCACTTGCACGTGCGCGGCGTTGCCGATGACGAGGGTCAGCGGGCCGCGCGAGCGCACGATGCGCTCGCTGCCGGCCGGATTGAGCGAAGAGACCAGCATGCGATCGTTGGCGTCCTTCACTTCAATCCACGCTTCCTCCTGGCAGCGGATCACCAGGCGGTGCGAGCCGCCGGTGCGCTTGTCGGCGATGACCGGCGCCGCACTCGCTGCCGGCGCCGCGCTCACGGCCGCCACTTTCTCGATCGCCGGCGGCGGCGCGGCAACGCTCACCCTGGCCGGCACCGGCACCTGCGCCACCGGCTCGAGGCGCTTCGGCTCGCTCTTGGGCACCGGCGCCGCGGGCGCGGCCGGCTTCGGCGCGGCGCGCTTGGGCGCGGTGGCCGCGGCGAGCTGCGCCGGCGCCTTGTGCTCCCGGTACCACTGGTAGGCGACGCCGCCGCCGAGCGTCAGCACGGCGAGCGACAGTCCCAGGTAGACGAAGGTGGAGCGGCGCGCGCTGTCGGAGAACGGCACCGGTTGGCTGTAGCGCGCGGCGAGCAGATTGGCGTCCGGCGCCTCCAGGCGCCCGGCGAGGCGCTCGAGCAGCGGCTCCGGCTCGAGCTTCAGCAGCCGCGCATAGTTGCGCAGCATGCCGCGCACGAAAGTGCCGCCGGGGAGCGCCTCGAAGCGGCCCGCCTCGAGCGCTTCCACCTGGCGCGGCGCGAGCTTCAGCTGATGCGCCACCTCGGAGACGCTCAGCCCCTGCGTCTCGCGCGCGGCTCGCAGCTCGGCGCCGACCGCCTCAGTCATACTGCCCCCGCTGCAGCGCCTGGTACTCGGGCGAGCCGGGGAAGCGGCGCCTGAGCTGGTTGGCGTAGCTTTGCTCGGCGACGCGCTCGCCGAGCCGCCGTTCGATGCGCAGCGCGAGCCAGAGCGACTCGGCGCTCGGCGAAACCAGCTTGTTGTGGCGCGCGAGGAGCTTGCGCGCGTCGTCGATCTGGCCCTGGCGGTAGCGGATCTCGCCAAGCTTCAGCAGCGATGCCGGCTCATCGGGATCGAGCTTGAGCGCCAGCTGGAAAAAGTTCTCCGCGTCCTTGACATTGTTCTGCTGCAGGCTGCAGACGCCGGCCGCGGAGTACGAGCGCCACGGCGCCTGGTAGAGCGGGTTCTTCACCGCCTGCATGAAGTGCTTGATGCCTTCCTGCGGCTGCCCGTTCTGACAGAGAAAGCGGCCGTAGTAGTGATTGATCTCAGGATCGTTCGGCGCAAGGCGCAGGCCGCGTTCGAAGTTGTCCTGCGCGAAGGCGTTTTCCTTGAGCTCCTGGTAGACCAGGCCATAGAGCCCGTACGCCGGCGCATACGAGGCATCCGCCTCGGTCGCGGCGCGCAGTTCCTGCAGCGCTACGCCCATGGCGCCGCGCTCGTAGTAGGCAGCGGCCAGATCCGTGTGCACGCGCGCGCGGTTGCGCGGCTCGGTGGGGCCGCCCGTCATGGTTCCCGTGTCGGTGCTCGGAGCGGTGGACTGCGCAGCGCATCCCGCGAGCAGCAACGCGAGCGCCGCTGCGCGCCAGGCGCTCATGCGCGTACTTCCTTCAGGCGGTAGAGCGCTTGCCGGCGCGTGCGGTCGGCGACGTCGCCGGCGAGCTGGCCGCAGGCGGCGGCAATGTCGTCGCCGCGCGTCTTGCGCGTGGTCACCGTCAGGCCGGCGCGCTGCAGGATCTCGGCAAAGCGCCGGATGCGCTCGGCGTTCGAGCGCGTAAATTCGCTGCCGGGGAACGGGTTGAACGGGATCAGGTTGAACTTGCAGCGCACGCGCTTTGCGATGCCGAGGAGCTCGCGCGCGTGCTGCTCGCTGTCATTCACGCCATCGAGCATCACGTACTCGAAGGTAATGAAGTCGCGCGGCGCCTTCTCCAGGTAACGGTTGCACGCTGCGATCAGCTGGCGCAGGCGATACTTGCGGTTGACCGGCACGATCCGATCACGCAGCTCGTCGTTCGGCGCATGCAGCGACACGGCAAGCGCCACCGGGCATTCGTCGCGCAGCCGATCCATGCCGGGTATCACGCCCGAAGTGGAAACGGTGACGCGCCGGCGTGAAAGCCCATAGGCATTGTCGTCGAGCATCAGCCGCAGCGCCGGGATGACGTGGTCGAGGTTGAGGAGCGGCTCCCCCATTCCCATCATCACCACGTTGGACACCGGCCGCTCGCCTGAACCAGAAATGCGCAACAGCCGGTTGGCGAGCCACAACTGCCCGATGATCTCCGCCGTGCTGAGGTTGCGGTTGAAGCCCTGTTTGCCGGTCGAGCAGAAAGCGCAGTCGAGCGTGCAGCCCGCCTGGCTCGAGACGCACAGCGTGCCGCGATGGGTCTCCGGGATGAACACTGCTTCGACCGCGTTCGCCTCGTCCACCCGCAGAAGCCATTTGCGCGTGCCGTCCTCGGCGGTGGTATCGCCGACGATCACCGGCGGATCGACGCGTGCGAGCGCCGCGAGCTTCTCGCGCAGTCCTTTCGCGAGATCGCTCATGCGCGCGAAATCGGTCTCGCCGCGCTGGTGAATCCATTGCAGGAGCTGGCGCGCGCGGAACGGTTTCTCGCCCTGCTCGGCGAAGAAACCGGCCAGCGCCGCGGCATCCATGCCGATCAGGTTCACCGTGAGAACACCTCGCAGCCGGGAAAAAAGTAGCCGACCTCGATGCGCGCGGTGTCGGGGCTGTCGGAGCCATGCACCGCGTTGGCGTCGATCGACTCCGCGAAATCCGCGCGGATCGTGCCGCGTTCGGCCTTCTTCGGGTCGGTCGCGCCCATCAGCTCCCGGTTCCTGGAAATCGCATTCTCGCCCTCGAGCACCTGGATCAGCACCGGGCCAGAGGTCATGAACTGCACCAGATCGCGAAAAAACGGCCGCTGCCGGTGCACCGCGTAGAAGCCTTCGGCCTGCTCGCGCGAAAGATGCATCATGCGCGCCGCCACGATGCGCAGTCCGGCCGCCTCGAAGCGTGCGAGGATCTTGCCGATCACGTTCTTCTTCACCGCATCGGGCTTGATGATGGAAAGGGTGCGCTCAAGCGCCATCCAGAAAGCTCCGCAGACGCAAAAAATTTCTGAAATTTTAGCAGGTTAGCCGCCACTCCGGGATCCAGCCGGCGGCTTTCTCGGCCGCCGCGAAGCGCGCATCGACGCCAAGGCCGGGCGCCCAGACAAGCTGCGCGCCGCGATACAAAAGCGGCAGCCGCTCACGCTCCCACGCCGGCACGCCGGCCTCCTGAAAAAGGTTCTTCAGCGTGCGCCGCGGCCGCCGCGCATCGGGCTGCAGGCGCTCGCCGCCGCCGCGCAGCTTCACTTGCAGCTCGCCTTGCTCGACCCAGCGCGCATCGATGCCTTTGCCGCGCGCGCGGCGAAAGCGCAGCTCGCCACCGAGCGCGGGCAAGGTCAGCCGGCGCTCGCCATGCCATGCCACTGGCTGAAAGACGCCCGCCTGGCGCAGCGGCGCGACGCGCACCTCGCCGCGATAGACGCGCAGCTCCGCACCGTCGTGCAGGATGCGCGTAGCGGGCGCCGCCGCCGTCAGCTGCCTGAGCATCTCGACGAGCTTCGCCTCGGTCGGCGCGCGCAGTCCCTGGGCGGCGAGAAATTCGCGCAGCGCGATCGAGGCATCGGCATCGGCGCGCGCGAAATGCCGCGCCGCGCGCGCCAAGGCCTCGCGCCAGCGCGGGTAGCGGGCGCTAAGGAGCGGTGCGATATGCAGCCGGATGAAATTGCGCGCGAAGGTATCCGAAAGATTGCTCTCGTCGTCCATCCAGGCGAGCTCGTGCTCGCGCGCGTACGCGGCGATCGCCTCGCGCGGCACGCCGAGCAGCGGGCGGACGAGCTCGCGGCCGCGGAACGCCGCGCGCGCCGGCATGCCGCTCGCGCCGCGCGGCCCGGCGCCACGCAGGAGATTCATGAGCACGGTCTCGGCCTGGTCGTCCAGCTGGTGCGCGAGCGCCAGGACGTCGAAGTCGAGCTTGGCGAACGCGGCATAGCGCGCCGCGCGCGCCGCCGCTTCGAGTCCCTCGCCGCGCTTGGCAATGCGCACGCGGCGCACCGTGAGCGGCACACCGAGCCGCTCGCACAGGCGCCGGCAGAACCGCGCCCAGCGCTCGGCGTTTGGGCTTAGCCCATGGTTCACGTGTGCTGCGCGCACGCCACGCAGCGTGCGCGAGAGCGCGTGCAGCAGGACCACCGAATCGACGCCGCCGGAGAGCCCGACGAGGATGCGCTTGCGCTTCAGTTCCGGTGCCGCCCGGGCGAGGGCGGCGAGGACTTCAGCGCTCCTGGGCTTCCTTGAACTTGCCATAGCCCATGAGCCGTTCGAGCCGCGCTTCCACCAGCTCCTTCGGCTTCTTCTCCTGGACCTGCTTGAGCGCCTCGCCAAGGGCACGCTTCAGCGCCTGCGCCGCGGCCTGCGGATCGCGGTGCGCGCCGCCGAGCGGCTCGGGCACGATCTTGTCGATGAGGCCGAGCGTCTTCAGGCGGCTCGAGGTGATGCCGAGCGCCTCGGCCGCATCCGGCGCCATGTCGGCGCTGCGCCAGAGGATCGAGGCGCAGCCTTCGGGCGAAATCACCGAGTAAGTGGCGTACTGCATCATCTGCACGACGTCGCCCACCGCGATCGCCAGCGCGCCGCCCGAGCCGCCCTCTCCGATGATGGTGGCGATGATCGGCGTGCGCAGCCGCGCCATCTCGAAAAGATTGCGCCCGATCGCCTCGGACTGGCCGCGCTCCTCGGCGTCGATGCCGGGATAGGCACCGGGCGTATCGACGAACGTGAATACCGGCAGCGAGAATTTCTCCGCGAGACGAAACAGGCGCAGCGCCTTGCGGTAGCCCTCGGGCTTCGGCATGCCGAAATTGCGCGCGATCTTCTCCTTGGTGTCGCGGCCCTTCTGATGGCCGATGACGACGCACGGCTGGCCATTGAAGCGCGCGAGCCCGCCCACGATCGAGGGGTCATCGGCGAAGGTGCGATCGCCGTGCAGCTCCTCGAAGTGCGTGAAGAGCGCCTGCACATAATCGAGGGTGTAGGGCCGCTGCGGATGGCGCGCGACCTGCGCTGCCTGCCAGGAATTGAGCTTGCCGTAGATGTCCTTGGTGAGGGCGGCGCTGCGCTTGGTGAGGCGCTGGATCTCGTCGGAAATGTCGACCGCCGAATCGTCCTGCACGTAACGCAGCTCCTCGATGCGCGTCTCGAGCTCCGCGATCGGCTGCTCGAATTCGAGGAAGGTGGTCTTCACGCCCGCGCGGGATTCTAGCCGAGGACGACCTGGTTGCGCCCGCGAGCCTTGCCGGCATAGAGCGCGCGGTCGGCCCGCGCGAGCAGTGCCGCGAGTTCTTCGCCGCGGGCATATTCAACCACGCCAAAGGTGGCGGTGACCTGCCGCTCGCCGAGCATCTCGTAGCGCGTGCCCTGCACGCCGACGCGCA
>DASREB010000072.1:0-4506 GCA_035652275.1 Burkholderiales bacterium | reverse complement strand
AGCGTGATGATGATCGGGTAGCGCTCCATCAGCACCATCAGCATGGTGGCGCCGAAGATGACGAGCGGGATGCTGATGATCAAGCCGAGCGTGAGGAGCACGATGCTGCCCTTCGCCGCCGCCGCCACCGCGATGACGTTGTCGGTGCTCATCACGAGGTCAGCGATGAGGATGGTCTTGACCGCGCCCCACAGCTGGGTGCTCGCCGCGACGTCGCCATCGTCCTCGTCCTCCGGCACCAGCAGCTTGACCGCGATCCACAGCAGCGCCGCGCCGCCGATCAGCTTCAAGAACGGGAACTCGAGCAGCTTCACCGCGACGATGGTGAGCACGATGCGCAGCACCACCGCGGCGCCCGCGCCCCAGAAGATCGCCTGCTTCTGCTGGTGCTTGGGCAGCGAGCGGGCAGCAAGCGCGATCACCACCGCGTTGTCGCCCGACAGGATGATGTTGACCCAGATGATGACGCCGAGTCCGATCCAGAACTCGGGCGATGCGAGGGTCTCGAGCATCGCGCGATTCTAGAACAGCCCGACGACCTTTCCGTCCACCAGATCGATCTTCTCGGCGGAGGGCACCTTCGGCAGTCCCGGCATCGTCATGATGTCGCCGCAGATCATCACCACGAACTCGGCGCCGGCCGCGAGCCGCACTTCGCGCACATTGACCACGTGGCCGCTCGGCGCGGCGCGCAGTTGCGGATCGGTGGAGAACGAGTACTGGGTCTTCGCCACGCACACCGGGTACTGGCCGTAGCCCTCGTCCTGCAGCTTCCTGATCTGCGCGCGCACCTTCGCGTCCGCGGTGACTTCGGAAGCGCGGTAGACCTTCTTCGCGATCTTGTTGATCTTTTCCCAAAGCGGATCGGCGTCTTCGTAGACCAAGGCCGGCTTCGACGGCTTGTCGCAGAGCTCCACCACCGCGCGCGCCAGGTCCGCCGCCCCCTTGCCGCCGTGCGCCCAGTGCTCGGCCATGACGAACGGCACGCCGAGCTTGCCCATGCGCGACTTGACGAGGTCGATCTCCGCCTGCGTATCGAAGGTGAAGCGATTGAAGGACACGACGCAAGGCAGGTTGTAGACCTTGGTCACGTTCTCGACGTGGCGCTCGAGGTTCACCATGCCCTTCTCGAGCGCGGCGAGGTTCTCCTTGCCCACCTCTTTCACATCGACCCCGCCGTGGTACTTGAGCGCGCGGATCGTGGCGACGATCACCGCGGCGTTCGGCCGCAGGCCCGACTTGCGGCACTTGATATCGAGGAATTTCTCGGCGCCGAGATCCGCGCCGAAGCCGGCTTCGGTGACGACATAGTCGGCGAGCTTGAGCGCGCTTTTGGTCGCGATCACCGAGTTGCAGCCGTGCGCAATGTTGGCGAACGGGCCGCCGTGGATGAACGCCGGATTGTTCTCCAGCGTCTGCACCAGGTTCGGCGCGAGCGCGTCCTTGAGCAGCACGGTCATCGCGCCGTGCGCCTTCAGGTCCTGCGCGCGCACCGGCTTCTGCTCGCGCGTATAGCCCACCACGATGCTGCCGAGGCGCTTTTTCAGGTCGTCGAGCGAGTTCGACAGGCAGAAGATCGCCATCACTTCCGAGGCGACCACGATGTCGAAGCCGTCCTCGCGCGGATAGCCGTTCGCCGTGCCGCCGAGCGCCACCACGATGTCGCGCAGCGCGCGATCGTTCATGTCGAGCACGCGCTTCCACTGGATACGCCGGATGTCGATGCCGAGCTCGTTGCCGTGATTGATGTGGTTGTCGATCAGCGCCGCGAGCAGGTTGTTCGCCAGCTGGATTGCGCCGAAATCTCCGGTGAAGTGCAGGTTGATGTCCTCCATCGGCACCACCTGGGCATGGCCGCCGCCGGCAGCGCCGCCCTTCATGCCGAACACCGGACCGAGCGAGGGCTCGCGCAGGCAGATCATCGCCTTCTTGCCGATGTGATTGAGCGCGTCGCCGAGGCCCACGGTGGTGGTGGTCTTGCCTTCGCCGGCGGGCGTCGGGCTGATGGCGGTCACCAGGACGAGCTTGCCGTCGGGCTTGCTCTTAAGCGTATCGAGGTACTTGAGCGAGACCTTTGCCTTGTAGTGTCCGAAAGGCTCGAGGTGCTCATCGGCGATGCCGAGCTTTTCGCGGGCGACGGCGGAGATGCGCTGAAGGCGCGCGGCCTGCGCGATTTCGATGTCGGAGGGCATTGCGGACTCCCGGGAACGGAAGCCGGGATTCTGCAAGCTTGCCGGGCGCGCCGGCCTTGACTCAGGTCAAGCGCGCTAGTGGAATCGCGGGCGCAGCTCTTCGCCGGGATTGGTGCGGTAGGCGACGTCGCGCACGCCGGGCACAGCCGAGGCGACCTCGACGAACGCGAGCATCTCGTCGGTGCTGCTCGCGCCGGAAAGCGTAATGCGACCGGTGTCCGAGGCGACCTGCACGCGCGCCTCGCGCGTCTGCGGCGCGCAGCGCAGCGCCGCGCGCACACGTGCGGCGAGCGCCAGGTCCGCGAGCCGCCCGCGCGAGCGCTCCGTCTCGACGAACTGCGGCGCGCGCGCGAGCGTCAGCACTTCGCCGACGCACTCGTCCACCGGTACGCGCTTGGTATTGAACACGACGTCGTAGTGCTCGGGCTCGGTCCACTGCACGCCGAAATGGCGCCGCATGATCGCGCTGTGCGCTTCGTCATTGACGCGGATTTCCTCGGCGACCCGCGCCTCGTCGTCACTTCCGAGACGCTCCATCATGCGCGTCTTTCTCAGCTCGAACGGCGCGCACACGCGCACGCAGACCACGTGCGGGATGTCGCCCAGCAGGTGCGTCGCGCCCCAGCCGCGGATGATGGCGCCACCCGCATTGCCAGATGCGGCGGCGAGGCCATAAATCTCGTCCGCGGTGTAGATGGCGAGGCTCGTCTTGTCCGCGGTCAGGCGCTCGAGCAGCCCGGCGCTGCCGTCGAGCAGGCGGATCACATGGCTTTTCCTGACGCGCATGCGGTCGGCAAGATGGTCGATCACTTCGTGGTAGATCACCGGAAGCCCGAGCGCATCACCCAGCCTGCGCGCGACGTCTTTTCCCAAAGAGCCCATCTCGCGGGTGATCGCGATGATCGGCATATGCCCTCCCCGGCAATAGTTCACATTAGTGTACGCCGGCGCGCGCACTTAGAATCGCGCCCATGCCGCTCGCTCGTGCCGCCGCATTCATCGCCGCTCTCGCCGCAGCTGCCGCGGCGCAGGCTCAGGCGCCGGGGGTCAGCCCCGGCACCATCCTCTTCGGGCAGTCGGCGCCGCTCAGCGGTGCGAATGCCGAGCTCGGCAACGACATTCGCAACGGCGCGCTCGCCTACTTCCGCAAGGTGAACGAGGCGGGCGGCGTGCACGGGCGCCGGCTCGAGCTCGTCACCCTCGACGACGCAAACCAGGTGCCGCGCTCGGAAGCGAACACGCTGGAGCTGGTGGAGAAGCGGCACGTGTTCGCGCTCTTCGGCTACGCGAGCGCGACGCTGTCGCGCCCGGCGCTGCCGATCGTCGAAAAGCAGGACGTGCCGTTCCTCGCGCCGTTTACCGGCGCCGACCCGATGCGCGTCTTCAACCGGCATGTCTACAACGTGCGCGCGAGCTATGCCGACGAGCTCGAAAAGATCGTCGAGCATTTCGTGCCGCTCGGAGTGAAGAAGTTTTCCGTCGTCTACTACGACGACATCGTCGGCCGCGAAAACTATGCCGCCGTCGAGCGCGCGCTGAAGAAGCGCGCGCTCGCGCCGGTGTCGCTCGCCGCCTTCAAGGACCGCGCCAGTCCCGATATTGACGGCGGCGTCGCCGCCGTCGCCAAGGGCCTGCCCGACGTGGTCATTCTCACCACGCTCTACAAGGCGAGTGCCGACTTCGTCAAGTCTGCGCGCAAGGCGGGCGTCGCCGCGCAGATGGTGAGCAATTCATTCCCCGGGGCGAGCCCGCTCGCGAAAGAGCTCGGCAGCGAAGGCGCGGGCGTGATCGTCGCCACCGTGGTGCCACCGCCGACCAAGCGCTCGCTGCCGATCGTGCACGAATATCAGGCGGCGATCGAGAAGCAGACCGGCAAGAAGGATTTTTCCTTCACCTCGCTCGAGTCGTACATCGCGGCAAAAGTGGCGGTGCAGGCGCTGCGCCGTGCCGGAGCGCAGTTGACGCGCCAGAGCTTCATGCGCGAGCTCGATGCGCTGCGCGACTTCGACGCCGGCGGCTACACCGTCGGATTTTCCCCCGCCAACCACAACGGCAGCTCGTTCGTCGAGCTCACCGTGATCGGCAAGGACCTGAAGTTCGGCTACTAGCGGCCGTAGAGCTCTTCCAGGGTGCGGCCTTTGCCGTAATGCGGATCTCCGGGGCGCTTGCCGCCCGCCGTCACGCGCACCGCGCAATACTTGAACTCCGGGATCTTGCCGTACGGGTCGAGCACCGGATTGGTGAGCAGGTTCGCCGCCGCTTCGTAGTAGCAGAACGGGATGAACACCGCGCCGCGCGGCGTGCCGGCATCGGC
>DASREB010000071.1:0-2355 GCA_035652275.1 Burkholderiales bacterium | reverse complement strand
TTTCCAGTCGAACCAGGCGCGCGCGGTGTCGCGCCCGGAGCGCTCGTCGAAGAACTCGCGCGGCCGGAGCGCGTTCGCCGTCAGGCTGCCGCGGCTGACGCGCCGAGCGCTGCCGAGGAGCGCATAAAGCCCGCGCCCCTTCCATGTCTCGGTGAGCTGGTATTCCTCGCCTGAGCGCTCGAGCCGCTCGGTGACGCGCGCAAGCGTCCCCCCATTGCGGGTCAACTCGAACTCAACCTCGATAAAAGCGGGCGGCGTGGCCGAGGCCGCGGCTGCGACGACGAAGAGAAGATAAAGCGAGCCGCGCCTCACGCCCGGCATTGTAATTCGCGATAATCAGCCCCCATGCTGTTCGTCACCGGCGGCGCAGGCTTCATCGGCGCAAATTTCGTCGTCTCGACCATTGCGGAGACTGGCGAGGAGCTCGTCAATCTCGACAAGCTCACCTACGCGGGCAATCGGCGCAATCTCGATGCGGTGCGCGACGACGCGCGGCACCGCTTCGTGCAGGGCGATATCTGCGAGCGCGAGCGCGTGAGGAACCTGCTCGCCACGCATCGGCCGCGCGCCATCGTGCACTTTGCGGCGGAAAGCCATGTCGATCGCTCGATCGCCGGCCCGGCCGAATTCGTGCAGACCAACGTCGTCGGCACCTGGGCGTTACTGGAGGAAGCGCGCGCCTACTGGGAAGCGCGCGGGCGCGACGCGGCATTTCGCTTCCTGCATGTCTCGACCGACGAGGTGTACGGCTCGCTTGGCCCCGACGATCCGGCGTTCACCGAGGAAACGCCCTACGCGCCCAACAGCCCCTACGCGGCTTCCAAGGCGGCGTCCGATCACCTGGTGCGCGCGTATCACCACACCTACGGGCTGCCGACGCTGACGACCAACTGCTCGAACAACTACGGCCCGCGCCAGTTCCCGGAGAAGCTGATCCCGCTCTTCATCCGCAACGCGCTTGCCGGCAAGCCGCTGCCCGTATACGGCGACGGCAAGAACGTGCGCGACTGGCTGTACGTGGCGGATCACTGCGACGCGGTGCGCCTGGTGCTCGAGAAAGGCAAGGTCGGCGAGACCTACAACATCGGCGGCGAGAACGAGCGCGCCAACATCGACGTCGTGAAAACGATCTGCGCGCTGCTGGACGAGCTGCGGCCGCAGCCTGATGGCAGGTACGCGGACCTGATTCAGTACGTCACCGATCGCCCGGGGCACGACCGCCGTTACGCCATGAACATCGCTAAGATCCGGCGCGAGCTCGGCTGGCGGCCGCGCGAGAGCTTCGACAGCGGCATGGAGAAGACGGTGCGCTGGTACATCGACAACGTCGAGCACCACTTCGCGCGCGCGACGACATGAAGGGCATCCTGCTCGCGGGCGGTTCCGGCACCCGGCTTTATCCGGCGACGCAAGTCATCTCCAAGCAACTCCTGCCGGTGTACGACAAGCCGATGGTGTACTACCCGCTATCGACCTTGATGCTCGCCGGCATCCGCGACATCCTGGTGATCTCGACGCCGCAGGACACACCGCGCTTCGAGCAGCTCCTCGGCGATGGCAAGCAGTGGGGTCTGCGCCTGCGCTACGCGGTGCAGGAACGGCCCGCGGGCATTGCGCAGGCATTTCTTGTCGGCCGCGAGTTCATCGGCCGCGACCGGGTCGCGCTGGTCCTCGGCGACAACATCTTCTTCGGGCACGATCTCGCGCCGCTGCTAAAGCAGGGCGCCGAGCGCGAGAGCGGCGCCACGGTCTACGCTTATCCGGTGAATGATCCGGGTCGCTACGGCGTGGTGGACTTCGACGCCAACGGCCGCGCGCTCAGCATCGAAGAGAAGCCGAAGCAACCCAAGTCCCGCTACGCGGTCACGGGACTTTATTTCTACGACGCGCGCGTCGCCGACATCGCCGCGAAGCTGAAGCCCTCGGCGCGCGGCGAGCTGGAGATCACGGACGTCAATCGAGCGTATCTGGAGCGCGGTGAGCTGGAAGTGGTGCCGATGAAGCGCGGCATGGCATGGCTCGATACCGGCACGCACGAGGCGCTCCTCGAAGCGGCGCACTTCATCGAGACCATCGAGCGGCGGCAGGGGCTGAAGATCGCCTGCCCCGAGGAGGTCGCCTGGCGCATGGGCTTCATCGACGCCGCGCAGCTCGAGACGCTCGCAAAGAAGCTCGCGAAGTCGAGCTACGGCGAATACCTGCTGCGCGTGCTGACGGAACGGCTCTTCTGATGGACTTCATCGACCTCAAGTCGCAGTACCGGGCGCTCAAGCGCGAAATCGACGAGCGCATCCAGCGCGTGCTCGACCACGGCCAGTACATCCTCGGGCCGGAAATCGGCGAGCTCGAGGCAAA
>DASREB010000070.1:0-5293 GCA_035652275.1 Burkholderiales bacterium | reverse complement strand
TCATGCTGGTGCTCTCGCTCATAGCAGTGATCGGGCTGGCAAAGATGCTCTCGCCCGGCATTCGCGCGGCGGTCGACGCCGTGTCGGCCCCGCCAGCCGTCGTGGGCATCGTCGTCGCGCTGCTCGTGCTCCTCCCGGAGACCACGGCTGCGGTGCGCGCGGCCTTGCGCAATCGCATGCAGACGAGCTTGAACCTGGCGCTCGGCTCGGCGCTCGCCAGCATTGGCTTATTCCGGCCGTCGCCGCGGTCGCGATCTCATCGGCCTGCCGCTCGCGCTCGGCCTGGACGCCAAGGGAATAACACTGCTTGCGGTGACGCTCCTCATCAGCACCACCACGCTCGCCACCGGCCGGGCCACCGTGCTGCAAGGAGCGGTGCACCTCGTGCTCTTCGCCGCGTTCCTATTCCTCTCGGTCGTTCCTTGACCTAGTATGGCGGCACCAGGGAGGAGGCCCATGAAAAAGCTCGGCATTGCGCTCGTACTGCTCACGCCGCTCGCGCAGGCGGCCGACCTCGAAGCCGGCAAAGCGAAGGCGGCCAGCGTCTGCGCTGCATGTCACGGCGCGAACGGCGTCAGCGTCAGCGACACGATCCCGAATCTCGCGGCGCAGCGCGCCGGCTATATCGAAGCGCAGCTGAAAGCGTTCAGGGAAGGCACGCGCCGCCCATCCGGACCGGTCAGCCCGACGGCGACCATGGCGGCCATCGCGAACCAGCTCAGCGCCGACGACATTGCCAACGTGGCGGCTTACTTTTCGTCGCTGCCCGGCGCCGAGAAAGGCGCGAAGTCGGCCTTGCTGCCGAGCGTCGCCAAGACGCACGTGAACTTTCCGGAAGGCTACAAGCAAAGCTTTGTCCAGTACCACACGATCAACTTCCCGGCGACGAAGCAGGTTCGCCATTACTATGCCAACAAGCCGGCGCTGCAGGCGGCGAAGGAAGGCAGGCCGATACCGGACGGCGCGGTGATCCTGACCGAGGTCTATACGGCGAAGCTCGACGCGAACAAGAACCCGGTCACCGGCGCCGACGGCTTCTTCGTTCCGGAGAAGCTCGTCGCCTATACCGCGATGGCGACCGGCAAGGATTGGGGCAAGGAGTTTCCCGAGATGCTGCGCAACGGCGACTGGAACTACGCCGTTTTCACGCCCGAGAAGCAGCACCGCGCCGGCGTGAACCAGGCCGAGTGCCTCGGCTGCCACAAGCCGCTCGACAAGGAGAGCTACCTCTTTACGCTGAAGCAGCTCGCCGCGCCCGGCCGCTAAAGCGGTTTCTTGATCAGGCGCGCGAGCTCGCCGATCACGCCGCGGCGGAAGGCGAGCACGCAAACGACGAAGATCGCGCCCTGCGCGATCGTGACCCAGAAGCCGAGCGTCGCGAGGTAGTTCTCCATCGCGAGCACCACCAGCGCGCCGACCACCGGCCCGAAGATGGTGCCGAGGCCGCCGACGAGCGTCATCAGCACCACCTCGCCCGACATGCCCCAATGGACGTTGTTCAAGGCGGCCAGCTGGAAAACAAGAGCGTTGGTCGCGCCGGCGAGGCCCGAGAGCGTGGCGGAGATGACGTACGCGGCGAGCTTGTAGCGGTCGGTGTCGTAGCCGAGTGAAGTGGCGCGCGCCTCGTTCTCCCGGATCGCCTTCAGCACCTGCCCGAACGGCGAATGGATCGTGCGGTAGATGAGCAGGAACCCGCCGAGAAAAATCACCAGCACTGTGGCGTACATCGCCCAGACGTTGGAGAGATCGATCAGCCCGAAGAGGTTGCCGCGCGGCACCGCCTGGATGCCGTCCTCGCCGCCCGTGAAAGGCGCCTGCAAATAGAAGAAGTAGATCATCTGCGCCAGCGCCAGCGTGATCATGGCGAAGTAGATGCCCTGGCGCCGGATGGCGAGCAGCCCGGTGACGATGCCGAGCAGACACGCGGCGACGGTGCCGGCGAGGATCGCGAGCTCAGGCGTGAAGCCCCACACCTTCGCGGCGTACGCGCAGACGTAGCCCGCGGTGCCGAGGAACATGGCGTGGCCGAACGACAGCAGGCCGACGAAGCCGATGAGCAGGTTGAAGGCGCACGCGAAGAGCGCGAAGCACATCACCTTCATCAGGAACACCGGATACATCGCGAGCGGCCCGAGGACGAAAAAGACGAGCATCACCACGAAGGCGATGCGCTGCGGGCCGATCTCGGCCTTGCGCTGGGCAGGCAGGACGGCGGCCATCAGCGCTGCGTCCCAAATAAGCCGGCGGGCCGGAACATCAGCACGATCGCCATGATGATGAAGATCACCGTGTTGGACGCCTCGGGGTAAAACACCTTGGTCAATCCCTCGATGATGCCCAGGCCGAAGCCGGTGACGATCGAGCCCATGATCGAGCCCATGCCGCCGATCACCACCACGGCGAAGACCACGATGATGAGGTCCGCACCCATCAGCGGATTCACCGAGTAGATCGGCGCCGCCATCACCCCGGCGAGCGCGGCAAGGCCGACCCCGAAACCGTAGGTGAGCGTGATCATGCGCGGGACGTTGATGCCAAAAGCGCGCACCAGCTCGGGGTTCTCGGTCGCCGCGCGCAGGTACGAGCCGAGCTTGGTCTTCTCGATCACGAACCACGTCGAAATGCAGACGACGAGCGAGAAGACGATCACCCAGGCGCGGTAGTTCGGCAGGAACATGAAGCCGAGGTTCTGGCCGCCGGTGAGCTGCTCGGGCATCGAGTACGGCAGGCCGGAGGACCCGAACTCGTTGCGGAACAGTCCCTGGATGATGAGCGCCAGTCCGAAGGTGAGGAGCAGCCCGTATAGATGGTCGAGCTTGTAGAGCTGCTTCAGCATGGTGCGCTCGATGATCATGCCGAAGACGCCCACCGCGAGCGGCGTGATCACGAGCGCCCACCAATAGCCCATTCCCGCCTTGTTCAGCAGGTACCACGCGACGAAGGCGCCCATCATGTACTGGGCGCCGTGCGTGAAGTTGATGATGTTCAGCAGACCGAAGATCACGGCAAGCCCGAGCGAGAGCAGCGCATAGAACGAGCCGTTGATCAGGCCGATCAACAGCTGCCCCATGAACGCCTGGATCGGGATGCCGAAGATCTCGGTCATGCGCTGCCTTGCCTGACGCCTATTTCACCAGCGAGCAGCCGCCTTCCTTCTCAGGCCGGAACGCCTCGTCGGCCGGAATGGTCGCGCGGATCTTGTAGTAGTCCCACGGATACTTGGACTCCGAGGGCTTTTTCACCTCGACGAGGTAAGCGTCGTGGATCTTGCGCCCGTCCTGGCGGACGCGGCCCTTGCCAAAGAGCGCATCGTCGGTCGGCATCTCCTTCATCTTCGCGGCCACCTTGGTGCCGTCGTCGTTCTTGAGCGCCTCGACCGCCTTGAGATAGTGCAGCACCGCCGAATAGACGCCCGCCTGCACCATCGTCGGCATCTTGCCGTTGTTCTGCGCCGCCAGGCGCTTGGCGAAGGCGCGCGTCTGATCGTTGCGGTCCCAGTAGAACGTCTCGGTGAAGATCAGGCCTTGCGCCTTGTCGAGGCCGAGCGCGTTCACGTCGCTGATGAAGACCAGCAATCCCGCGAGGTGCTGCCCGCCCTTGACGATGCCGAACTCGGAGGCCTGCTTGATCGAGTTGATGGTGTCGCCGCCGGCATTCGCGAGACCGATGATTTGCGCCTTCGAGCTCTGCGCCTGCAGCAGGAACGACGAGAAGTCCTGCGCGTTCAGCGGATGGCGCACCTTGCCGAGCACCTTGCCGCCGTTCTTCACCACCACCTCCTCGGTGTCGCGCTCGAGCGCGTGGCCGAAGGCATAGTCCGCGGTGAGGAAAAACCACGTCTTGCCGCCGGTCTTGACGATCGCGCTGCCGGTGCCGTGCGCGAGCATCCAGGTGTCGTAAGTCCAGTGGATGGTGTTCGGTGAGCACGCCTTGCCGGTGAGGTCGGAGCTGGCCGCGCCGGAAACGAGGAAGAGCTTCGCCTTCTCGCGCGTCACCTGGTTCACCGCCAGCGCCACCGAGGAGGTCGGCACGTCGACGATCACGTCGACGCCCTCGCGGTCGTACCACTGCCGCGCGATGCTCGAGCCGACCTCGGGCTTGTTCTGGTGATCGGCCGAGACGATCTCGACCTTCATGCCTTTTTTCGCCGCGCCGAAATCCTCGACCGCAAGCCGCGCCGCGGCGACCGAGCCCGGCCCGCCGATGTCGGCATAGAGGCTGGACATGTCGGAGAGCACCCCGATCTTGATCACACCGTCCGAGACTTGCGCGTGTGCCGCGCCCGCCGCGCTTGCAATGGCCGCGACGATTGCCAGTTTCCTAAGCATGCGTCCTCCTGGTTAAGAAATTCATACGCCCAGATAGGCGTGCACCTTGCTCATGCTCGCCTCCAGGGCCGTGTTCGGAATCATGTCCACGATTCGCCCATACTCGACCACGTAGTAGCGGTCGGCAACGGTCTGCGCGAAGCGGAAGTTCTGCTCGACCAGCAGGATGGTAAAGCCTTCCTGCTTGAGCCGCGCGATGGTGCGGCCGATCTGCTGCACGATCACCGGCGCGAGGCCTTCGGTGGGCTCATCGAGCATCAAGAGGCGCGCACCGGTGCGCAGGATGCGGCCGATCGCGAGCATCTGCTGCTCGCCGCCGGAAAGCTTGGTTCCCTGGCTGGCAAGGCGCTCGCGCAGGTTCGGGAAGAGCTCGTAGATTCTCTCCACCTGCAGGCCGCCGTCGCGCACCTTCGGCGGCAGCAGCAGGTTCTCGTAAACGTTGAGGCTCGCAAAGATGCCGCGCTCTTCCGGGCAAAGCGCGACGCCGAGCCGCGCAATGGCGTTCGACGGCAGCCGGATGGTCTCGGTGCCGGCGAACCGGATCGAGCCTTCGCGCCGCCCGACCATGCCCATGATCGATTTCAGGGTCGTGGTCTTGCCAGCGCCGTTGCGGCCAAGGAGGGTCACCACCTCGCCTTCGCGCACCTCGAAGTCGATGCCGTGCAGGATGTGCGACTCGCCGTACCAGGCGTTGAGGCCGCGCACTTCGAGCAGGTTAGGCATGTCCCGCTCCGAGATAGGCTCCAACTACGCGCGGGTCCTTGGACACGGTGTTGTAGTCGCCTTCGGCCAATATCTCGCCCCGCTGCAGCACCGTGATCCGATCTGAGAGCGTCGAGACGACCGACAGGTTGTGCTCGACCATCAGCACCGTGCGATTCGCCGACACGCGCTTGACGAGCGCGGTGATGCGCTCGACATCGCCCGGCGTCATGCCGGCGGTCGGCTCATCGAGCAGCATCATC
>DASREB010000069.1:0-30369 GCA_035652275.1 Burkholderiales bacterium | reverse complement strand
CATGTACTGTGCCGGCGCGAGCGGCTGGTCGCGGAAGAAGACCACCAGGTGCTCGAGCCACGCGGCGCGGATCGCGGCGAGCGTACCGTCGTCGAGCTCGCGCAGATCGACGCCGCCGATCTCGGCGCCGAGCGCGCCGGCGATGCGCTTAACTGTCAGCCGAGCCATGCGCCATTCTGCATCAAATGATTTTGCAGCTCGCCGATGTCCACATCGGGCGGCGCCACGCCGGACTTAAGCGCGAGGTGTGCGGCGCTGCCCGCGGCCTGCCCCATGGCGAAGCACGCGCCCGAGACGCGCGCCGCCGACTGGCCGCCGTGCGTCATCGAAGCGCAGCGGCCGGCGACGAGAAGATTGTCGACACCGAGCGGCACCAGCATGCGGTAGGGCAGCTGGTTGTAGCCGCGCGCCGAGCGCTGGAAGCGGAACTCGACGTCGCCCGCCTTGTGCTCCTCCACCGGCCAGCCGTTCACGCCAATGGCGTCCGGAAAATCGGCGCAGTCGAGCACATCGTTCTCGGTGAGCTGATACACGCCGCCGATGCGCCGCGTCTCGCGAATGCCGACCTGTGGGGCGATGTCCGCGAGGTACGCGCGCTCGAAGCCCGGTGTGGTTTCGCGGATGAACTGGAACGTCTCCCAGACCTGCCGGCGTCCTTCGATTTCCCCCCAGGCGAGCTGCTCGGCATCGATGCCGCTGACCGCGGTGCCATCCGGGTTACGCAGTTGTGTGAGGTTGGCGCGCCATTCGACCGGATTCGGCTGCGGGCGCACGATCGGCTTCTTGCGCGGAAAGCGCCGCCCCGCGCGCTCCGCTTCCTCCATGCGCGCGGCGATCGTCTCCCAGGCATTGCCCGCCCGCGCCGCATCGACGCCGCCGATGCGGTACATGGTCGAGGGATAGAGCATGTTGCCCTTGCCGTCCCCCACCTCGTAAGGTGCGCCGGCCCAGCAGGCGAGATCGCCGTCGCCCGAGCAGTCGATGAAGATCCGGCCGCGTATCGCGCGTCGACCCGACTTCGTCTCCACCAGCAGATGGCCGTCGCGATAACCGGCAGCCAGCGCATGGAAAAGCGGCCTCACTTTGGCGGCCACCAGGATTTGGTCCGCAACCAGTTTGTAAGCCGAGACGTCGTATGCCTGCGCCTGGATGCGCCCACCGAAAAGGAGATGTGGCGCGCTGAGCGCGCCCATGCCTTTCAGCCGCTCGAGCACCTCGTCGGCGATGCCGTGCACCACCTGGCGGTGCTCGCCATTCACCCTAGCGTGCAGCCCGCAGAAATTCGCCAAGCCCGCCGCCGTGCCAGCGCCGCCGAGAAAGCCGTAGCGCTCGACGAGGATGGTGGAGCGCCCTGCCCGGCCGGCCGCCGCGGCGGCCGCGATGCCCGCGGGTCCGCCGCCGAGGACCACGACCTCGTGCTCCGCCAGCACCGGCGTGTTGCGCTCGGGTTCATGCACGAACATCCGGTGATGCTAAATCGGGCCGTGCGCAGGGTCGACCCTGCAACGTGAGAGGCCGGCCCGCATACGTCATTGGCGGCAGCGGTGGATGCGACCCGCGAGCGTAACCGGCGCAGCGCGCGGATGCCGAAGCTGCTGATCAATTTGGCCCTGCAGCGCTTTGCCCCACTCGACCACGCTCGCGACGAACTGCTGACGCTCCGCATCCTTGCCGATCACGCTCGGATGCCAGGCGCTCGTCGCCCACGATGGATTTCTGCCGAGATTGCAGCCGAAAGCGGCGGGATTGAAGCGATGTGTCACAGACAGCCGCTCGCCGACTTCGATGCGCGTTACCGTCGCCTGGATGACGACCTCCACCGGCAGGCGCGCGCCGCGCCGCTGCAGCCAGACGTACGCGTCGCCGTAGATACCCGGCGGCTGGCGCGTGTAGATATTGGTGATGTGGTTCACCTGCAGGCAGTTTTGCTGGTAGCCGCGGTTCTGCGACAGGTCGAGCCGGAACAACGTGTCTTCGCGATTGCACGGCTCGTCTTCCCACTTGCTGTAGGTGAAGCGCGGGTCGAGCACCGTGGTCGCCAAGACTTCGGCACGCAGCTCTTCGCCGTCGAGCTGGGCGAGATAGACGGTGATGAGCTGCACGCGCTGGCGGATCCACTCGCCTTTCACATGCGTCGCATCTCTCACCTGGCTCGCGACGAAGACGAAGTCGCCTTCGGGCAGCGGCACGCTTTTGTCGATGAGGGTGAAGCGCTCTTTAACCACGGTGCCGGGCGGCATCAGGTGAATGCTGCGCTCCTCGGCCGCGGCGCTGCCGCCCGCCCCGGCCAGCATGGCCGCCACTACAATTGCCCTCTTCAATGCCATTGCGCCTCGCTCCGCCGGCAGTCAATGTCGAACGCCGTGCCGGCAACCTTTACCTGCGCTCGCCGCAGAAGCTCGCGCCACGTGCGCGCTGCGTCACCGAGTGGCTGGTGCGCTGGTCGGACAAGGCACCCGAGCGGACGTTCCTCGCCGAGCGCAAAGGCGACGGCTGGCGGAAAATAACCTACCGCGAGGCGTACGGCGCGGTGCGGCGCATCGGCCAGGCGCTTCTCGAGCGCGGCCTGAATGCCGAGCGGCCGGTAGCGATCCTCTCCGACAACAGCATCGACCACGCACTCCTCGCGCTCGGCGCCATGCACGTCGGCATCCCGGCGGCGCCGATCTCGCCCGCCTATTCGCTGATGTCGCAGGACTTCGGCAAGCTCAAGCATATCTTCGCGCTGCTGAAACCGGGCCTGGTGTTCGCCGCTGATGCGGCGAAATTTGCGCCGGCGCTCGCGGCGGTCGGGGAACAGTCGGCGTCGGTCGCCGAGATGCTCGAGACCAATCCCGGGTCGATCCTCGAGCGCGAATACGCCAAGGTGCGCGGCGAGACGATCGCCAAGATTCTCTTCACCTCCGGCTCGACCGGCATGCCGAAAGGCGTGATCAACACGCACAGCATGCTGTGCGCGAACCAGCAGCAGCTCGCGCAATGCTGGCCGTTCGTCGAGGACCGGCCGCCGGTGGTGGTCGACTGGCTGCCGTGGAACCATACCTTCGGCGGCAATCACAACTTCAACCTCATTCTGCGCAACGGCGGCACGCTCTACATCGATGGCGGCAAGCCGCTGCCCGGACTGGTGGAAACCACGGTCAAGAACCTGGCGGACGTCTCGCCGACGCTCTACTTCAACGTGCCGCGCGGCTACGACCTGCTGCTGCCTTACCTCGAGCGCGATGAGAAGCTGCGTCAGAGCTTCTTTCGCGAGCTCGACGTGCTTTTCTACGCGGCGGCGTCACTGCCGCAGAACCTCTGGGACCGGCTGAAGCGCCTGAGCGGGGCGCGCGTCGCGTTCCTGTCCGCCTGGGGCTCGACCGAGACCTCGCCGCTCGCGACCTCGGTGCACTTCGACATGGACCGGCCGGGCGTGATCGGCCTGCCGATCCCGGAATGCGAGCTGAAGCTCGTGCCGTGCGCCGGAAAGCTCGAGGTGCGCGTGCGCGGCCCGAACGTGATGCCCGGTTACTACAAGGGCGAAGGCCTGACGCGCGAGGCATTCGACGACGAAGGCTTCTATCGCATCGGCGACGCGGTGAAGTTCGCCAACGCGGATGATCCGGCAAAGGGCATCGTGTTCGACGGCCGCGTCGCCGAGGATTTCAAGCTGACGAGCGGCACCTGGGTGCACGTCGGCGCGCTGCGCGTGAAGCTCATCGCCGCTGCCGATCCGCTGATCCAGGATGCGGTGATCACCGGGCACGATCGCCACGAGATCGGCGCCCTGGTGTTTCTCAGCCCCGCCGCCAAGGACCGCTCGGACGTGCGCGAGCGCCTGCAGGCGGCGCTCGGCAAACTCGCGGCAGAAGGCGGCAGCTCCATGCATCCGCGGCGGCTCCTGGTCATGACCGAGCCGCCGTCGATCGATGCGAACGAGATCACCGACAAGGGCTATATCAACCAGCGCGCAGTGCTCGAGCGCCGCGCCGCGCTGGTGGAGAAGCTCTACGCCGGCGGCGAGGACGTCATCACGGTTTGAAATCGTTCGTCCCCGCGACGCGGGGATCCAGAATTGCGGATTCAGCGCTTTTGCAGCCCGAGCCAGGCAATGGCGCTGACGGTGAGCACGGCGCCGACGATCTGTAGCGGCGTGACGGTGAAGCCAAGGACGGCCCAGCCGAGGACGAGCAGCGCGATTGGCTCGAAGTTGAGCGCCGCGGTGGTAGTGGGCGGGATGCGAGGCAGCGCGAAGAAGAGCGACGCCATCGCAATGCAGTAAAACACCGACAGCAGCGCCAGCCCCGCCCAGCCGGCGGGCGCCTGCGGCAGCGCCTGGGCGCCGCTCGCGCTGCCGCCGACGATCACCAGCACCGCAGTGACGGCCGTCATGGCGAACGTGCGCAGGCGCCCATCGAGCGGTTTCAGCGCATTGGCGTTGAGGTAGTAGACGATCGCCATGCTCGCACCGCTCGCGAAAGCCCACAGCACGCCCGCACGCACGGCAGCCCAGTCGGCGGCGAAATGTCCGGGCCGCAGATTCAGCGCGAGCGCCAGGCCGGCGAGCGCGAGCGCCATGGGCATAAGCGCGTTCCAGCGCGGCGCTTCGCGCCCGAGCGCCCAAGTGAGCAGCACGTAAAGCATGGGCGACGTCTGGAAGACGAGCAGAGCTAACGCCGGCGGGATGAGGGCGACGGCCGAATAAAGGCAATAGCTCTGCGTCGCGATCAGCAGCCCGGCGAGCAGCGTGCGAGCGCGCAGCTCGCGTGCAATGGCGAGCGACACGCCCTGAAGCCGCATCATGGTGACAAGAACGAGCGTGGTGAATGTCGCGCGCACGCTCACGGCGGTCACCACGCTCGTGCCGTGATCGAAGGCGATGCGCGCGCAAAGATGGTTCGAGGCGAAGCAGCTCGCCACGCCGAGCAGGATCAGCACCGCGAGCCGCGGCGAGAGCTTGGCCTCCATCTAGCGGAACTGAGGATCGACCTCGGGCCGAAGGCCGTTGGCGAGCCGATTGGTCTGGTTCGCGAGGCCGACGACCGCCATCAGCTCCATGAACATGGCCTCCGTCATGCCCTTCTTGCGCGCGCCAGCCGTGTGCGAATAGGTGCAGTACTCGCAGCCGTTGGTGGCGCTGACCGCTACGTAGATCATCTCTTTGACCAGCGGATCGAGCGCGCCCGGCGCCATCACCTGCTTGACGGTCGCCCAGACGCGCTCGAGCTCGCGCGGGTCGTTGGCGAGCGCCTTCCAGAAGTTGTTGATCCAGTCGACGCCGCGGGTCTGCATGATGTCGTCGAACACCGACCGTACCTCGGGCGTGGCCTGGGCGTATTCGATCAGCTTGACGAGGGCCATGGCACCTCCATAAGGGACAAGGGCGAAAGGCTAGTAGAATGCGGGCCCTGAATGAAGTTTCTGTTCGACCTCTTTCCGGTCGTCCTCTTTTTCGTCGCTTTCAAGCTCTACGACATCTACGTCGCCACCGCGGTGGCGATCGCCGCGACCGTAGTGCAGGTGACTTGGCTCAAGCTGCGGGGGCGGCGGGTGGACCTGATGCTCTGGGCGAGCCTCGCCATCATCGTGGTGTTCGGCGGCGCGACGCTGCTCCTGCAGGACGAGACCTTCATCAAGTGGAAGCCCACCGTGCTCTACTGGCTCTTCGGCGCGGTGCTCGCCGGCGGAATGCTCGGCTTTCGCAAGAACCTGATCCGCACGCTGCTCGGCGAGCAGATGCGCCTTCCGGACCCGATCTGGGCACGCCTCAACTGGAGCTGGGTGGCGTTCTTCTGCTTCATGGGCGCGGCGAATCTCTATGTCGCCTACAACTATTCGACCGACCTGTGGGTGAACTTCAAGCTCTTCGGCGGCATCGGGCTGATGATCGCGTTCGTCGTGGCGCAGTCGCTGGTCCTTGCAAAATACTTACAAGACGAGCAGTGAACCTCGCCGCCGAAATCAGGCAGCGCCTGGCGGCGCTCGAGCCGCTTGAGCTCGAGCTTACCGACGAGAGCGAAGCGCATCGCGGCCACGCCGGCTATCGCGCGGGCGGCGGCACGCACTGGCGGCTCGCCATCGTCTCGCCGCGCTTTGCCGGACAACCGGTCGTGGCGCGGCACCGGATGGTGTATCAGGCGCTCGGCAATCTCATGCAGAATCCGATCCACGCGCTCGCCATCAGCGCGCGCACACCCGAAGAAACGAAAGGAAGCGAATGAAACTCGCGGTATTTGTCGCGGCGCTTGCGCTGCTCCCCAATTTCGCGGCGGCGCAGGACAAGCCCGCCGCCCCGGCGGCCAAGGGTGCGCCGAAGGAAGCGCCGCTCGCCAAGGTGAATGGCGTCGCCGTGCCCGCTTCGCGGCTCGACCTCCTCATGGCGCAGCAGCGCAGCCGCGGCGCGCCCGACAACGCGCAGACGCGCTCGATGCTGAAGGACGAGCTCGTGAACCGCGAGGTCGTGGCGCAGGAGGCGCAACGCGCCGGCCTCGGCAAGAAGCCCGAGGTGCAGACGCAGCTCGACATGGCGCGCCAGGAGATCCTGGTCGGCGCGTACCTGCGCGACTGGGTGCAGAAGCACCCGGTGAGCGATGACGACGTGCAGAAGGAATACGAGCGCGCCAAGGCGCAGACCGGAGACAAGGAGTACCGCGCGCGCCACATCCTGGTCGACAGCGAAGACGAGGCGAAGAACCTGATCGGCGAGCTGAAGAAAGGCGCGAGCTTTTCGGAGCTGGCGCAGAAGAACTCCAAGGACCCGGGCTCGAAGGAGCGCGGCGGCGATCTCGACTGGAACGTGCCGGCCGCGTTCGACAAGACGTTCTCCGACGCCATGGTCGGCCTGGAGAAGGGCAAGTACACCGAGGCGCCGGTGCACACGCGCTTCGGCTACCACATCATCCAGCTCGACGACGTGCGCCAGTCACGCTTCCCGGCGCTCGCCGAAGTGAAGCCGCGCATCCAGCAGCAGATCCAACAACAACGGATCGAAGAGCTGGTGCGCGGGCTTAGGGCAAAAGCCAAGGTGGAGTAAACCGAGTGGAGTAACGCTATGGCCAAGTATGGACGCAAGGCCCGCTCTAAAGTCAAACGCGCGATGCATAAACGCAAGCGCGGCACGCTGAGGAGCGGCCGCTCCGGCAAGCGCGTAAAGAGCCGCAAGCAGGCGATCGCCATCGGCCTCTCGGAAGCCCGCCGCGCGGGCGGCAAGGTGCCAAAACGGCGGCGCAAGTCCTCGCGCAGGAAGAAGTAGCGCCCGGCGCCACTCTTGCGGTGGTGCGCGGCAATCTGCTCGAAGAACCGGTCGACGCGATCGTCAACGCGGCGAACGGCCATCTGGCGCACGGCGGCGGCGTGGCGGGAATCATCTCGCGCGCGGCAGGTGCCGAGCTGCAGGCCGAATCCGATCGCCTGGTCCGCGAGCGCGGGCCATTTCCTACCGGCAGCGCGGTGGTCACCACCGCGGGCAAGCTGCCTTTCAAAGGCGTGATCCACGCGGTGGGCCCGCGCTATGGCGAAGGGGACGAGGAAGCGAAGCTGGTGAAGGCCCTCGGCGCCGCATTCCAGTGTGCGCGCGAGCGCGGCTGGCAGAGCGTCGCCTTCCCCGCCGTGTCGGCCGGCATCTTTGCCGTGCCGCTCGAGATCTGCGCGCGGGCCTATCTCAAGGCGGCGCGTGCAGCTATGGAAAGCGGCGGCCTGCGTAATGTGCGGCTATGCTTGCGCGACCAACCGATCATCGATGCGGTGCTAAAGGAGCTCAACCGATGAAATGGCTGATGCTGGCCGCCACGCTTTTGCTGACACCGGCGCATGCGCAGAAGACCGATAAGGCGATCTTCGCCGCCGGCTGCTTCTGGTGCACCGAGGAAGCGTTCGAGAAAGTGCCGGGCGTCGTCTCCGCCGTCTCGGGTTACACCGGCGGCACGGTGAAGAACCCGAGCTACGAGCAGGTGTCGAGCGGCCGCACCGGACATGCCGAGGCAGTGGAAGTGACGTTCGACCCGGCGAAGGTGAGCTACGAGCAGCTGCTCGATGTCTTCTGGGTGAACCACGACCCCACCGTCACTAACCGCCAGTTTTGCGACTCAGGCACGCAATACCGGCCGGCGATCTTCTATCTCAACGACGAGCAGAAACGGCTCGCCGAGGCGTCGAAAGCCAAGTGGGACAAAGAGAAGCCCTTCAAGCAGCCGATCCTCACCGAGATCACCAAGGCGGGGCCGTTCTATCCGGCCGAGGACTACCACCAGGACTATTACAAGAAGAATCCGCTGCAGTACAAGTTCTACGTCACCGGCTGCGGCCGCTACCAGCGGCTCGACAGCCTGTGGGGCGAGCTGCGCAAGCACTGACGAAAATAGGGACTGTCCCTGTTTTGGAAAATAGGGACTGTCCCTGTTTTTCGCCCCTACTTCTGGTGCTTGTGTCCCTCGTGCGGGACCTTTTTGGGCTCGCGCAGCGCCGGATCTTCGCCCTTCGCGTGCTGCTTGCCGATGCGCTCGGCCTTCTGCATCTCGTGCTTTTCCTGTTCGCTCTGCGGCTCGGCTTCGCGCGCAGCTTCGTCGACCTTGCCCGACTCGACGAACTTGCGCTGCCGCTCGTTGTAATCCTTGGTGCCGCTGTAGCTGCCTTCGCCTTCGACCTTGTCTTTGCGCTCTGTCATAGAAACCTCCTGATCGAGTCGAAGCGCAAGCTTTGTGCCGCCGCGTAAATGGTGCGCCGCCCTGCAAGTTCGCCGCCCGAACCGCCTCTTCCAGAGGGCCCTCTAATTGCTCGAGGAGGGGTACAACCTGCTTAAGGAGGAACGGCGATGAAAGGAACGATCGCACTGCTAGTCGTCTCTGGCGCTGCACTGACCGCTTGCACCACGCGCGTCATCGAGCGGCCCGTACCGTCCGGGCCGTCGGTGGTGACCACGCCGGCGATTTCGGAGCGCGTGGTGGAACGCGGCCCCGCGGCAGCGGCCGGCTCGACCGCGCCAGCGGCGTGCACGTGGGCCTCGCAGAGCTACAGCTCAGGCGCGGTGTCCTGCCAGGATCACTACGAGTACCGCTGCAACAACGGCAGCTGGGAGCGCACTGTAAACGCCTGCTGATCCCGGCAGCAGCCTGAAAAGCAAACGCCCCGGTCTCCCGGGGCGTTTTTCTACTTCGTCGTATTTTCGCAGGCCACCGGATTGACGCCCATGCCGGTGTAGTCAAGCGGCCCAGTCGCCTCGCTCTTGTACTTCGTGATGGCGTCCGCGCATACGGTGTGCAGCTTCTCGAGGTTGCCGCCGCAGTAGAAGTTCGCGGCGTCGTCCGTGCTGCCGCTGCCGCTATAGATGGCGGTTTGCGGATACGGGCACAGCGGCCGAGTGCGTGTCACGCCGCTCACGTTCGCCTGGTTGATGATCTGATCCGGAGCCACGCCGTGCTCAACCCA
The DNA here is from genome assembly GCA_035652275.1 of Burkholderiales bacterium. Classification (GTDB taxonomy): domain Bacteria; phylum Pseudomonadota; class Gammaproteobacteria; order Burkholderiales; family SG8-39; genus SCGC-AG-212-J23. Next base: position 20,964 of record DASREB010000069.1, on the reverse strand, counting down.
GTTGACCAGCGCAGGAAAGCCATCCGGTACCTGGCAATGCCCGGCGCCAGGATTGCGGAAAAGGCGATAGAAGTCCTGGAGCCGCTTGAAGTCAGGCTTGTCGTGGTTGCTGTAGCGCGCTGCCATCTGCCGGTAATAATTGATCACTCCGCGCGGCATGATGAGCTGGTCATTTGCACCAACCAGCGTGAGCAGCTTCCCGCCGTGCGCCTTGAACGTGTCGAGGTTGCCGAAGGTGTCGGTGACGTCGGCGATGTTGCGCGAACCGTCCTGGGCGACCAGCGGGTACTCGTCAATCGAGACGGTGTGCCAGTCGAACGTGCGATCGTGCTCGTCCCAATGGAATTGGGTGACGCCAAGCGCGAAGGGGTTCGTGCCGTTCAGCCCCGTCAGGCTCGTGCCGCGATCGAGCCCAAACCAGATCTTGTCGCCTTCCGCGTTTCGCGGGCCGTCCCAGATCATGTCGATGGCGTCCGCCTCCTGGACCGAGAGGCACGTCTGCTGTCCTTGGGCGTTGGGTCCGGGTGCCGTCGGCGTGCCACACACGTTGGCGTGTGCGCTGAACGTGCACGTGCGCGGCTCATCGATGACGCCGTCGGTGACGCCGTCCACCGCATCGCATGCGGCGACTGCCGAGGCGCTCGCCTGGTTCAGCTTGGCCGAAGAGATCGGGCCTCCGACGAGGTCCTTCATCGCGATCTGGCCCCACATCTGCGCCGTCTGGAATCTCGTCCAGTACATCGCCGGGGCGTTGGCAAGAATGCCGTCGAGCTCGTTTCCGAGCTCCTGGGCAAGCACGTAGCCCTGCCGTCCACCCGTGGAGCAGCCGTTCCAGTAGTTATAGGCCGGCTTCATCGCGTAGTAGGTATTCGCCACCGCCTTGGACCAAAGGATCTGTTGCTTCATCCCGTTGCGGATGAAATCGTTGATGAACTGCAGGTTGTACGTGCCGTCGGTGTTCACGCCGGGCTCGCAGTTGCCGCCGCTGTGTCCGGCATCGCTGCCCGAACCGACGTAGCCCGCCAGGACCGGGCCGTTAACGGCGGTGCTGCCTGAGCAGCCGCCGCCGCCGATGGCCTGCGTCCGGCCGTTCCACGCGCCCTGTACGCCGCCGGTACCGCCATCGAGCGAATTAAGCGGCAGCCCGACGCGGATGTTGATGTTCTGGTTCGCATTGGTGCCATACAGAATGTTCACCTGGCAGTAGGAAACGGTCGCGTTCGCGGCAACGATTTGACTGTTGACCGACTTCACGCCGGGCGCTCCGACGAGTCCGTTGGCCGGATTGGTGGCAAGCTCGGTACAGCGCACGGCGGCGAATGCTCCCGGCGCGAGCACCGCGAGCGCTGCCATGCCGGTGATCAGCGCAATGAATCGACGCATAGGGATCTCCCTCCTCAGGATTGGTTCGTTGGACCTCGCGAAGCACGACGACGGAACTTGGTCAATGCCGCCCCTCCTCCAAGGCGATTTTGTTGATGACCCGAACGAAGTGTGGCGTGACGCGCATCGGCGTTGCAAGCGCGCGGCGCGAATGAGCTTTATTTGATTTTCGAATAGCCAGGCGCTAGCGCCATTCGTCGGAGGCGTCGTTGAAGAGCTCTGCCACTTGGCCGCGCAGCCAGCGGCTGCGCGCATCGTTGTGGAACTTGCGATGCCAGTGCTGCTTGACGTCGAACCCCGCGAGTTCGAACGGCGGCATGGCGACCGCGAATTGCTGCGGCGCGAGCCGCGCGAAGTACAGCGCGAGTGCGTGCGGTACCGTCGCCATCAGGTCGGAGCGCGACACGATCACCGGAATGCTTAAGAAATGCGGCGTGTGCAGCGCGATCTTGCGGCGGATTTTCTTGCGCTCGAGCAGCTTCTCGAACAGCTCGTGGCTGCGTCCCTCGGCATGGACGACGGCGTGCTCGATTTCGAGAAACGCCTTCATCGATAGGCGCTTGGCGTAGCGCGGGTGGTCGGCGCGCATCAGGCAGGCGAAGTGATGCGTAAAGAGCCGTTGCTGGAAGAAGTTGTTCTGCACCAGGTCAGGGAAGTAGCCGACCGCGAGGTCGATCTCACCGCTTTCCAGCCCCCGGGCAATGTGCCGCGGCGGCATCGAGACGGAGCGGATCGCGGAATGTGGCGCTGCCGCCCGCAACCGCTCGATCAGCCGCGGCAGGAACACGATTTCGCCGACATCCGATAACGCGAATGTGAAGGCGCGCGTGCTACGCACCGCCTCGAAGGTCTGCCCGGATAGCAGATCTTCCTGCAGCCGCGCGACGAGCGGGCGCGAAGCCTTGACCAGCGCATGCGCGCGCGGCGTTGGCTGCACCCCACGAGCCGTGCGAATGAACAGCGGATCGTTGAAGTGCGTGCGCAGCTTGCGCAGCGCCATGCTGACGGCCGGCTGGCTCATGCCAAGCGCCTTGGCGGCGGCACTCACGCTGCGCTCGTCGTAAAGCGCAAACGCAATCGGCAGGAGATTGAGGTTCAGCTTCTCCACGGCGCCAGTAGTCTAGCCGCGGGCGCCGCGGAACTACGCTAGTCCGCTTCGTCGATCCACGCCATCTGGATCGCCTCGAGGATCTTCTCGCCGCAGCGCTTCGGATCGTCGCTGAAGCCGGGCAGCGCGAGCACCCAGTTGTAGAGGTCGGTGAAGCGCACCTGCTCCGGATCGACGTCCGGATGCGCCTCGGTGAGCGCGATGGCGATGTCCTGCGTATCAGTCCATTTCATGGCCGCGGAAAATAGGGACTGTCCCTATTTCTTGCCTCCTCCCTCGCGCTCGTAGTTGATGGTGTACTTCGGGATCTCGATCGCGAGATCCTCGTCGGCGATTTTCGCCTGGCAGGAAAGGCGCGACGTCGCTTCCAGTCCCCACGCCTTGTCGAGCATGTCCTCTTCTTTCTCTTCCGGCGGCTCGAGCGAATCGTAGCCCTGGCGCAGGATAACGTGGCAGGTGGTGCAGGCGGCCTGCTTCTCGCAGGCGTGCTCGATGTCGATGTGGTGCTCGAGCAGCGTGTCGCAGATCGACTTGCCCGGCTCGGCCTCGATCTCGGCGCCCTCTGGGCATATCGCGTGGCCCGGCAGCACCTTCAACTTCGGCATCAGAGCGCGCCGATCTGCTTGCCGGCGAGCGCGCGGCGGATGCCTTGGTCCATGCGGCGCGCGGCGAAGTCCTCGGTGGCGTGGTTGAGCGCGTCGAGCGCCTGCTTGATGGCGCGGTGATCGGCGCCCGGCAGCGCCTTCTCGAGCTCTGCAATGCGGGCCGCGATGGCGGCCTTTTCGTCCGCTGCCAGCAGAGCGCTGTCGGCCGCGAGCGCCGAGCGGGTTGCTTCGAGCAGCCGCTGGCCGTCGACGCGCGCTTCGGTCAACGCCCGGGCATGCACGTCCTCCTTCGCATGGGAGAACGAGTCGCGCAGCATGCGCTCGATATCGGTGTCGGCGAGGCCGTAGGAGGGCTTCACCGCCACGGATGCTTCGGCACCGGTGGTGTTTTCGCGCGCCGTGACGGAAAGGAGGCCGTCGGCATCCACCTGGTAGGTGACGCGGACTCGCGCCGCGCCGGCCGCCATTGGCGGGATGCCTTTCAGCTCGAAGCGCGCGAGCGAGCGGCAGTCCGACACGAGCTCGCGCTCGCCCTGCACGACATGGAAGCTCATGCCCGTCTGGCCGTCCTTGAAGGTGGTGAATTCCTGGGCGCGCGCCGCCGGGATGGTGGAGTTGCGCGGAATGATTTTCTCGACGAGGCCGCCCATGGTCTCGATGCCAAGGGAGAGCGGGATGACGTCGAGCAGCAGCCAGTCCTCGCCCTGCGGCTTGTTGCCCGCGAGCACGTTCGCCTGCATCGCCGCGCCGAGTGCCACCACCTTGTCGGGATCCAGATTGTTCAGCGGGTCGCGCCGGAAAAAATCGGCCACCGCGCGCTGAATCTGCGGCATGCGCGTGGCGCCGCCGACCATCACTACGCCCTGTACATCGCCGACGCCAAGCCCCGCATCGCGCAGCGCCTTGCGCACCGGCCCGAGCGTCTTCTGCACCAGCGTCTGCGTGATGCGGCAGAAGGTTTCCGTATCGATCGCCACGTCGACGAACTCGCCGGTCGACAGACGCGCGGTGATCGGCGCTTCGCCGTGATTGGTCAGGTGCTCCTTTGCCTCGCGCGACTTGACCAGCAGGAGGCGCATGTCACGCGGCGCAAGCGGCGCGAGCTTCGCCTGCTCCACCGCCCAGCAGAAGACCCGCTGGTCGAAGTCGTCGCCGCCGAGGAGCGAGTCGCCGCTCGTCGCCACGACCTCGAACACGCCTTTCGACAATTTCAGGATGGAAAGATCGAAGGTGCCGCCGCCCAGGTCGTACACCGCGAATACACCTTCGGAAGCGTTGTCCAGCCCGTAGGCGATCGCCGCGGCCGTTGGCTCGTTCAGCAGGCGCAGCACGTTGAGTCCAGCGAGCCGGCCCGCATCCTTGGTCGCCTGGCGCTGCGCGTCGTCGAAGTACGCCGGCACCGTGATCACCGCGCCCGTCAGCGGCCCGCCGAGCGACGCCTCGGCGCGCGCGCGCAGCGGCTTCAAAATGTCCGCCGAGATTTCCACCGGGCTTTTCACGCCGGCGACGGTGCGGATCTGCAGCATGCCCGGCGCATCGACGAAGTCGTAAGGGGCGTTCTGCAGGTGATCGATGTCCTTCACGCCACGGCCCATGAAGCGTTTCACCGAGACGATGGTGTTCTTCGGGTCGGCCGCCTGCTGCGCCTGCGCGGCATAGCCGACGTCCACGCGACCATCGGCGCAATAGCGCACGATGGACGGCAGGAGCGCGCGGCCTTGCGCGTCCGCGAGGACCGTGGCGACGCCGCTGCGCACCGTCGCGACCAGCGAGTTGGTGGTGCCGAGGTCGATGCCGACGGCGAGGCGCTGCTCGTGCGGCGCGCGCGATTGGCCGGGTTCAGCGATTTGAAGCAGTGCCATTACCGAATGGATTCTGCATCACTCGATCGCCTCGTAGGCGGCGTCGATTTCCGCTTCCATCTTCTCCAGGAACTTGAGCTCGCGCACGAGATCGGCGGCGCCGGCGTAGTCCTTCTGGCGGTCGATGCGCTCGCCGAGCTGCTGCTCGAGCGTGCGCTTGTCGGCGTCGATGCGCTTCTGCAGCGCCTCGAGCGCACCCAGGTCCTTCGACTGCGTGGCCCCCTCGAGCGCCTCGCGCAGCTCCATCTGCTCCATCAGGAACTCCGCCGGCATCGCGGTATTGGTCTCGAAGGCGACGTCCACGCCGTGCAGCTCCAGGAGGTGGCTTGCGCGCTGAACGGGGTTTTTGAGCGCGCGATAGGCTTCGTTCACGCGAGTGGTCCATTGCAACGACGCTCTGCGCTCGGCGTCTCCGGCGTGGGCGAAGCGATCCGGGTGCACGCGCGACTGGATTTCGCGATAGGCGCGCTCGAGACGCACTTCATCCACGGCAAAGGCCGGCTGCAGACCGAACAAGTCGAAGTGGCTCTGCATCGCCGGAGGGTGCGGCGCGCGAAGCGCGCCGTGCTAGACGTTAAAGCTCTCCCCGCACCCGCACTCGTCCTTGACGTTGGGGTTGCGGAACTTGAAGCCTTGGTTCAGGCCCTCGCGCGCGTAGTCGAGCTCGGTGCCCTGCAGGTACGGCAGGCTTTTCGGGTCGACCAGCACGGTGACCCCGTGGCTTTCGAACTGATGGTCCTCGGGGTTCACCGCGTCGGCGAATTCGAGCTTGTAGGCCATGCCCGAGCAGCCCGACGTGCGCACGCCCACGCGAAGGCCGACCCCTTTGCCGCGCTTGGCGAGGTAGGACTGGACGTGGCGCGCCGCGTTTTCGGTGAGTGTAATCACGCGACCTTCTTCTCCTGGGCCGGCGCGGCCGCGGCCGCTTCCAGCCCCTGCTTCTTCTGGTAGTCGGCGACGGCCGCTTTGATGGCGTCTTCGGCGAGAATCGAGCAGTGGATCTTCACCGGCGGGAGCGACAGCTCCTGCGCGATCTGGGTATTCTTGATGGACGCCGCCTGCTCGAGTGTCTTGCCTTTGACCCATTCGGTGACGAGCGAGCTCGACGCGATCGCCGAGCCGCAGCCGTAGGTCTTGAAGCGCGCGTCCTCGATGCGGCCGTCGGCGCCGACCTTGATCTGCAGCTTCATCACGTCGCCGCAGGCCGGCGCGCCGACCATGCCGGTGCCAATGGACGTGTCCGCCTTGTCGAACGAGCCGACGTTGCGTGGGTTCTCGTAGTGGTCAATGACTTTGTCGCTGTACGCCATAAGAAGCTCCTAGTGTGCAGCCCACTGCACAGAATTTAGATCGATACCTTCCTTGTACATCTCCCATAACGGAGAGAGCTCGCGCAGCTTCGCCACCTTCTGCTTGATGAGCTGCGCAGCATAGTCGACCTCTTCCACGGTGGTGAAACGGCCGAGCGTGATGCGGATCGAGCTGTGCGCCAATTCGTCGTTGCGCCCGAGTGCTCGAAGTACGTACGACGGTTCCAACGACGCCGATGTACACGCCGAGCCGGAGGAGACCGCGATGTCCTTCACCGCCATGATGAGCGACTCGCCCTCCACAAAGTTGAACGAGACGTTCAGGTTGTGGGGAATGCGCTTCTCCATGCTGCCGTTGAGGTAGACCTCCTCGATCTGGCTCACCTCCTGCCACAGCCGGTCGCGCAGCGCACGGATGCGCTCGTTGTCGGTCGCCATCTCGAGCTTGGCGAGGCGCGCGGCCTCGCCGAAGCCGACGATCTGGTGCGTCGCCAGCGTGCCCGAGCGGAAGCCGCGCTCGTGGCCGCCGCCGTGGATCTGCGCTTCGAGGCGCACGCGCGGCTTGCGGCGGATATAGAGCGCGCCGATGCCCTTCGGCCCGTACATCTTGTGCGCCGTGATGGTCAGCAAGTCGGCGCGGAACTTCTGCATATCGATTTCCAGGCGGCCGCCCCCCTGCACCGCGTCGCAGTGGAAGATGATGCCCTTCTGCTTGCAGATCTCGGCGATCTCCCACACCGGCTGGATCACGCCGACCTCGTTATTCACCATCATGATCGACGCGAGAATGGTGTCGGGGCGGATCGCTGCCTTGAACTTCTCGAGGTCGACCAGGCCGTTCTCCTGCACCTCGAGATACGTCGCCTCGAAGCCCTGGCGCTCGAGCTCGCGGAAGGTGTCCAGCACCGCCTTGTGCTCGGTGCGCTGAGTGATGATGTGTCTTCCCTTGGTCTTGTAGAACTGGGCGGCACCCTTGATCGCCAGGTTGTTGCCTTCGGTCGCGCCGGAGGTCCAGACGATCTCTTTCGGATCGGCGTTGATCAGCGCCGCGACATGCTCGCGCGCTTCTTCCACCGCCTCTTCCGCCCGCCAGCCGAACGCGTGCGAGCGGCTCGCCGGGTTGCCGAAGAACTCGGTGAGGAACGGGATCATCTTCTGCGCCACGCGCGGATCGACCGGCGTGGTCGCAGAGTAGTCGAGGTAGATCGGCAGCCTCATGCCGCCACCTTCTCCTCGCGCGGCCGGAAGTCCTTTATCACGGCCACCTGTTTGCCGTTCTGGTGCGCCACGAGATCGGCGAGCGTCACCGACGACAGGTAGTCGTACATCTTCTCGTTCAGCGTCGCCCACAGATCGTGCGTCATGCAGCGCTTCTCGTCGTGGCAGTTTTCTTTCCCGCCGCACTGCGTCGCGTCGAGCGGCTCATCGACCGCAGTGACGATGTCGGCCACGGTGATCTGCTGCGGGCCCTGCGCGAGGTTGTAGCCGCCGCCGGGACCGCGCACGCTCGAGACCAGCTTCGCGCGGCGCAGCTTGCCGAAGAGCTGCTCGAGGTAGGAAAGCGAAATGTGCTGCCGCTCGCTGATCGCCGCGAGCGTGACCGGGCCGCGGTTCTGGCGCATCGCCAAATCCAGCATTGCCGTGACTGCAAACCTGCCCTTGGTCGTTAGTTTCATGCTGCCCTCTTGGAATACCCGATTAACATGGTCAAGTATACTCTAATCCGACAGAAACAGTCGGGCTTTGTTTCAGTTGTAAAACAGCTACTTGACTACGCGCAGATCGCGCTTGGAGGCCTCGGCGTCGCGCTCCATTTCGGCCATCCGGGCCTGGAGCGTACGCAGCGCCCGCTCGAGCTCTTGCGAGTGCTCGACGAGCTGCTGGATCGCCTTGGCGTAGGGATCGGTCTGTTCCTGCACCACCGCGTAAGCCGCGAAACGGGCCGCCTGCTCGGCCTCCCGGCTCTCCACCACGCGCGCCGGGATGCCGACCACCGTCGCGCCGGCGGGCACTTCCTTCACCACCACCGAGTTGGCGCCGACGCGCGCGCCGTCGCCGACCTTGAAGCCGCCGAGGATCTTGGCGCCCGCGCCGACGATGACGCCGGCACCCAAGGTCGGGTGGCGCTTGGTGCCCGGATAGAGCGACGTGCCGCCGAGCGTCACGCCTTGGTAAATCGTGCAGCCATCGCCCACTTCCGCCGTCTCGCCGATAACCACGCCCATGCCGTGGTCGATGAAGACGCAGGAGCCGATCCACGCGCCCGGATGGATCTCGATGCCGGTGAGCCAGCGACCAAGATGCGAGGTGAATCGGCCGAGCCATTTCAGATGGCGGACCCAAAACCAGTGCGCGAGCTTATGCACGTAGATCGCGTGCAAGCCCGGGTAGCAGGTCAATACCTCCCACGTCGAGCGCGCCGCCGGGTCGCGGTCGAGGATGCAGGCGATATCGCTGCGCAATGTCGAGAACATCAGATGATTTTATGGGTGCCCGAGTAAATTAATCAACTATTCCTGGCGCTCATCGCTGCGATGCGCGGGCTGCATCAGAGCATTGAGCAGCCCGCGCAGAATGTTCACCTCCTCGCGCTCGAGCGCCGGCACGCGCGAGAAGAGGCGCCGCCAGCGCTCGCGCAAGCGCGAGTTCGGCGTCATGAAGCCGCTCGCCGTCGCCGCGTCTTCGAGATGCGCGTACAGCCCTTCCAGATCCTCGACCGTCGCGCGCTTTTCCACGCGTGCGAAAGGCATGGCGAGGTCGACGCACATGCGCACTTCATAAGCCACGACCTGCACCGCCTGGGCGAGATTCAGCGAGCTGAACTGCGGATTGGCGGGAATGTGCACGAGGTACTGGCAGGCGAACACCTCATCGTTGGTGAGACCCGCCGCCTCGTGGCCGAAGACGAAGGCTACGGGCGCATCCATCTCCACGGCGCGTGCCGCAGCGCTGCGGACATCGAGTACCTGGGGCGACCACTCGCGCGAGCGCGCGGAGAGCGCAAACGCGGCGACGCAATCGGCGATCGCCTCATGCAGGGTGGCATGCACCTTCGCCGCTTCAAGCACATCGACGGCATTCGTCGCCATCCACTGCGCTTCCGGCGCCGGAAAGCGCTCCGGCTGCACCAGCCGCAGATCGCTAAGGCCCATTGCCTTCATCGCGCGGGCGGCGGCGCCGATGTTGCCCGGATGGCTCGGACGGCAAAGCACGATGCGGATCGGTGGCATATGGGATTCATAACGTCGTGGCCCCGTTTAACGCGCTCGGGGGCGACGAAATCTCGCTTTCGTAATACTAGAATACGCCCCCCGCAATGCATCCCATCCTGAACATCGCCGTGCGCGCGGCACGCCGCGCGGGCTCGATCATCAATCGCGCGGCGCTCGACTCGGGCGGGCTGCGCGTCACCTCCAAGCGGGCGAAGGACTTCGTCACGCAGGTGGACCACGCGGCCGAGGAAGCGATCATCGATATTGTGCGCAAGGCCTATCCCGAGCACGGTTTCCTGGCGGAGGAATCCGGCGCGGCGAAGGCCGATGCGGAGGTGGTGTGGATCATTGATCCGCTCGATGGCACGACCAACTTCATCCACGGCTTTCCGCAGTACTGCGTCTCGATCGGCATCCAGCAGCGCGGTGCGATGGCGCACGCCGTGGTGTATGACCCGACGCGCAATGAGCTCTTCACGGCATCCAAGGGCCGCGGCGCGTTCCTCAACGACCGGCGCATCCGCGTCTCGGCGCTTGAGCGCTTCGGCGATGCGCTGGTCGGCACCGGGTTTCCGTTCAAGGAGGTGACGCGCCTCGAGCTCTACATGCGCCAGCTCGCGACGATGATGAAGACCTGCGCCGGCGTGCGCCGCGCCGGCGCCGCGGCGCTCGATCTCGCCTATGTGGCCTGCGGCCGGCTGGATGCGTTCTGGGAGCTCGGGCTTTCGCCGTGGGACATGGCGGCGGGGGCGCTCCTCATCCAGGAAGCGGGCGGGCTGGTGGGCGACCTCAAGGGCGAGCAGACGTATCTCGACTCGGGCGACATCGCCGCCGCGACGCCAAAAATCCTCACTTCCCTGCTGGACGCTCTGCGCTGAAGCGTTGCAGGTCGGCCGCGCGCCGCGTGCAGCGCAGCTCGCCCTCCTCGGGAAACTCGAGGCTGTCCCAGGGCACGACGTAGCCGTGCATGCGGTCGATGCCGAAGATGAATACCACCTCGCGCGCGAACTGCGCGAGTGAAAAACGCTCGAGCAGCCCGGCGCTGCCGACCACGTACTCGCGAACGACCAGATCGTCGCCTTCGCGGCGAACGCGCACCTCGTGCAGGTGACCGAGCTTCCTGCCCTCGGCATCGCGCACGATATGGCCGATAAAGCGCTCCAGGGCGATGACGCGGCTCATCGTCCCCCCGGGATGCGGCGTATCAGCTTCTCACGCAGCCAGTGCTCGAGGTCGAACGGCGCCGCCCGCTCCGCGTCGACATCGATCTCGATGTCGATGCCGAAATCGCGCACCTGCCGCCAGGTAAAGCGGAACGGATGACCCTCGCGCTGCCAATGCCGCGCAAGCTTCGCCGCCCAGCGCGCGTAGCGCTCGCCGAGCCGCCGCCAGGCCGTGACGCCATCCACCTCGAGATAGGCAACGCGCGGCGGCGAGCCCTCGCGCAGCTCGAGCGCGATGCCGTCCACCTTGCCGAGCGGCCGCTGCTCGCGGTCGAGCACCTGCGTATCGAGCACGTCCCGCACCAGGTCGATGTTCTTCATTTGGAGCCGATGATCTCGAGCGGAATCGCCACCACGGCGAGGATCGCCGCCAGCAGCACGATCAGCAGCACGACGATATTGGAGAAGTGGCTGTTGACGTGCTCGCCCATGTAGCGCGCATCGTTCATCAGCACGAGAAACGGCAGTGCCGTGAGCGGCAGGATCACCGCGGTAATCGCCATCGAGAAGAGCGTCAGCTTCATCGGGTTCAGGCCCGAGAGCACGATCAGCGCGGCGAGCGCGATGAAGATGGTGTATGCGCTCGAGAAGCGCGCGGCGGACCTCGGCTCCAGGTCCTCGCCCCAGTTCCAGCCGAAGGCCTGCGACACCGAGTAGGCGCTCGCGAGGCTCAACTCCAGCGCCGCGCCGAAGCAGGCGATGGCGAGTGAAGCGACGAAAAGATAGAAGCCCCAGCGGCCAAACGCCGGCACCAGCATGAGCGCCGCCTGTTCATATTCCTCGACGCGAATCCCTTCGGGCTTGAGCGCGAGCGCCGCCACCACGATCACCGCCATGGAGATGATCGCGCCGAACGACATGCCGAGCGTGGCGATGTAGCGGTTGGGCGTGATGTAGCTCTTGTCCCATTTGTCCTCGATCGCGCCCGAGCTGTAGAAGAGGAAGAGATACGGCGCGATGGTCGCGCCAATGATGCTCACGGCGAGAAAGAGGTAATGCGCGTGCTCCTCGCCCGGCAACCGCGGCACGAAGCCCGCGGCGAGCTCGCGGGGCGCGGGCCCGAGCGTGAAGACCGCGACAAGAAAGCACAGCGTGACGAGGCCAAGGAGCGCGGTGCCGTCCTCCACCACATCGAAGGTGCCGAGCCACAGCAGCAGCCACACGGCAAGCGCGACCGGGATCGCCCACACCTGGAAGCGGATGCCGGTGAGCAGTTGCAGCGCGACGCAGATGCCGCCGAGCTCGGAAGCGAGCACCAGCAGGTTGACGAGCAAGCTCGCCGCGAAAGGCACGATGAACCCGGCGAAGCCGAAGCGCTTGCGGATCGCGTCGACGATGGTGTGGCCGCTGACGATGGAGAAGCGGCCGGACATCTCGACCAGGAAGATGACGCAGATGGTGCCGAGGAGCACCGCCCACAGGAGCGAGTAGCCGAACGCGGCGCCCGCCTGTGCCGACGTGGCGATCGAGCCGACGTCGAGGAAGCCGCCGATCGACGTGACGATGCCAAGCGCGATGCCGAGGATCTTTTTCATTGCGCCTGGAGCTCGGCGATCAGGCGTCGCATCGCTTGCTGGTCGCGCTTGCCGATCGCCTCGATCATCTGATTCACCGGCTCGGACGCATCGGGCAGCGGACCCTTGGCGAGCTCTTCGGACGCCTTCTGCAGCACGCGCTTCGCGTAAGTGTCGGGCAGGTCGCCCTGCAGCCAGTAGCGCGCCACCGCGAGCGCGGTCGAGCTCCACGACGCGGCGCTCTTCATTTCCTGCTCGTGCTGATCGCCGCAGCCGGCAAGGGCCACGAGCACAAGGGCGAGGAGCGTGCGCATCACGGCGCCGGCAAAGCTGCATGCAAGCGCGAACGCAATGCGAGCCTTCATCGGCTGCGCGCCGAGCAAGCGCAATGCCCGAGTCCACGATCTGCGACAGCGGCATGGCACTTTTGGCGACGTCGCCGCGCGAGCTTGCGTCACAGTGGCTGCCTATTATGCGAGCACTCTACATAGCGAGGAGGTGGACATGGCAGGCAAATCGATCAAGAACAAGCGCAAGTACAAAGCGCTCAAGCGCAAGGGCATGTCGAAGTCGCGCGCCGCGGCGATCTCGAATGCCGGCAAGAAAGCGAACCGCAAGGGTGGCAAGCGCGGCGGCCGCAAGTCGCGCGGCCGGCGCAAGCACAGCTAGGAGCATCGTCATTCCCGCGAACGCGGGAATCCATTTAAGAAGAACCGGGCCCCCGCTTTCGCGGGGGTGACAGGCGTTCCTAGGTCGCCGAGATTTCGACCTTGTCCGGGTAGAAGGCGAGCAAGCCCTTGATGGCGGTCATCTCGTCATAGGGCTGCTCGTAGCTCCACACCGCGTTCTCCGGCCCGTTGGCAATCGAGTAATACGAGGCATCGCCCTTGAACGGGCAATGTGAGCGATGGTCGGTGCGCGCGAGCCGCTCCATGCGCACATCCTTGCGCGGTACGTAGTAGACGACCGGGCCGAGCACCGATCCCTCGTGCGTCTCGTGCATCTCCAGCGCGCTGGTGCTGTCGGCGATCACCTCATCCTTGTATTTCACGCGCACGCGCACGGGCGCCGGCCGCGTGCTGACCTGGTGGTTCGGATACTTTTTGAAGCCGGGCGCGGGATTGCTCATAGATGCCTCGTCTCGGCGGGCGGCGACTTCGGGTCGTCGTGCGCCATGTTGAAGTAGCGCACCGGCGCCGCGATCAGCTCGGCCGGGTCGACGCCGTCCAGGCAGTTCACGCGCACCGCGACCATCGGCTCGCCCTTCGGGCCCGTCCCTCGCGAGAACGCGCGCACGCCGCAATTCGCGCAGAAGGGATGGTGCAGGCGCTTCTTGCCGAACTGGTAATCGTGCAACGCCTCGTCGCCCGCCAGCAGGCGGAAATCATTCGCCGGCACGCCTGCGAGCCAGGCACGGCTCTTCTTGCAGATCGTGCAATTGCATTTGAAGGTGCCCTGCGAGAGGTCGATGTCGGCTTCGTAGCGCACCGCGCCGCAGTGGCAGCTTCCACGGTAAGTCTTCTTCATCGTTGCTTCGCTTTCCAGAGTCCCATCATGCGACCCTCGGGATCGGTAAAGAGACAAAGCTTGCCCATGCCGGGCACCTTCTGCTCGTCGACATGGATCTTGCCGCCGGCGGCGACGACCTTCTTGCGATAGGCGGCGAGATCGTCGACCAGCACGTAGAACAGCATGTTGCCCGGCCAGGGCGGCGGCCGGTCAGGCTTGACGATGCCGCCGTTGATGCCCTTCATCTCGCCCTTGGCCGCGGTGTCGACGATGCGGTAGTTGATCTCCGCATGATGGTCGATCTTCCAGCCGAAGATCTTGGCGTAGAAGTCGGCGAGCTTCGCCGGCTCCTTCGACATCAGCTCCCAATGCACCACGGGATTGCCCATCGTTACTGGCCTTTGTCGGCGAGCACCATCCAGCCGATGCCGAAGCGGTCGGCGACCATGCCGAAGCTCGAGGCGAAAAAGGTCTTGGTGAGCGGCATGCGCACCTGACCGCCGTCGGCAAGCGCATTGAAGATGCGCTTCGTCTCCGCGTCGTCTCGCGCGGTGATGGCGAGCGAGAAGCCCTCGAACTTGGGCTTGCCGCTGCACATGCCGTCGGAAGCGAGGATCTGCGTCTCGCCGATGCGCAAAGCCGCGTGCATCACTTTGTCGCCGGGCGCATTCATGCCCGGCGGCGGCGGTTCCGGGCTTTCCTTGTTGCGCATCAGCATCTCGACCTTGGCGCCCAGGTGCTTGCTGTAATACTGCAGCGCTTCTTCGCAACGACCGTCGAAAAACAGATAGGCTTGCACTTGCATCGCTCTCTCCTTAAACGTCGACCCACACTTTGAAACCGCCCCAGAACATGCGCTTGCCGTCGAACGGCAGCGCCTCGGGGTCCATCATTTGCGCGAGCCGCTTGTCCTTCATCACCTTGGCGTTGACGCGGTCGCGATCGGCGCGCGACTTGTAGACGATGTAGGAAAAGAACACCGTCTCGCCCGGCTTCTGCTTAACCGCGCGCGGAAACGAGGTGCGCTTGCCCCAGCTCACGTCGTCCGCCAGGCATTCGCGGAATTCGAGCGCGCCATGATCGCGCCACACCTTGCCGGCGAGCCGCGACATGCGGCGATAGGCGTCGAGCTTCTTCTTCGGCACCGGCGTGACGAAGCCGTCAACGTACGCCATGGCTCGCCCCTTCTTTCTCCATCGCGCGCACTGTCTCGCGGATCGGGCGGATCGGCCGCACTTCGACCGAGCCGACTTGCGCCGGCGGGATGCGCGAGGCGATCTGGATCGCCTCGTTCAGGTCGCGCGCCTCGATCATGTAGAACCCCGCAAGGCACTCCTTGGTTTCGGCGAATGGCCCATCGGTGACCGAGACCTTGCCGTTACGCACGCGCACGGTGGTGGCGGTTGATACGGGCTGCAGCGCCTCGGAGGCGACGCAATGGCCGCTGCGCCGGATTTCCTCGTCGTAGGCGACGCAGTGGCGATCATCCATCGCCTGCAACGCCTGCTCCTGGCCGTAAACGAGACAGAGATATTTCATGGTGTTTCTCCGCAGGGGTTTCGGGATGTTATTTCTTTCCGAGGCCGATTTTCTCGAAGCGCTCGAGCTCCTTGCTCGGCGCGAAATCCTCGAGCTCGAAAAACTCGCGCACTTCGATCTCGCCTTTACCGCCGTCGATCGAGGGATTGGGAAAGCGCTTGGTCCACTCGATCGCCTCCTCGCGCGATTTCGCCTGGATGATGGTGTAGCCGGCCACCAGCTCCTTGGTCTCGGCGAACGGCCCGTCGACGAAGCTGCGCTTTTTGCCGTCGTAGCCGATGCGCCAGCCCCGCCGGCTCGGCTTAAGGCCCGCGCCATCGAGGAGCAAGCCCGCGTTCTTCAGCTCCTCGTGGTACTTGCCCATCTCGGCGAGCAGGCTCTCGGGTGGCATCTTCCCCGCCTCCGAATCCTGCGTGGCTTTGACCAAGATCATGAATCGCATGGCTATCTCCTTGAAAGGACAGGCTGCGCTTCCAGTAGTCGTTTGGCGAGGGCCGAAATCGACAGCGGGACTCTGCGCCGGTAGAGAAAGAGCGCCAGTGCAAGCAGGCTACCGCCCGGCAGCAGGATTTCGACCAGCAAATACGGGCCCAGATCCCGCGCCAGCCGGCGTGCGATTTCGAAGAGGGCGACGATGAATTCCATTTGCGGCTCCTTTGTCCATAGTCGGACGCGGGAGCGGCAAATCGACAGGCGCGCTCAGGACTGCAATTCGGCGAGCCGCTGCTGGATGAAACGCCGCTCCGGCTCCTGGCGCGCGAGCGCGAGCGCGCGCTCGTAGGACGCTCGCGCGTCGGCGCGGCGGCCGAGCCGGCGGCAGAGATCCGCGCGAGCGGCATGCGCCAGGTGATAGTCCTTGAGCTCGCCGCGCGCGAGGATCGCATCCACCGCGGGCAAGCCGGCGGCCGGGCCATCGCGCATGGCAAGCGCCACCGCGCGATTCAGCTCCACCACCGGCGAGGGATCAAGGCGCGCGAGCACGTCGTAGAGCGCGACGATCTGCTGCCAATCGGTCTCACGCGCGCTCGGCGCCTCGGCATGCACGGCGGCGATCGCCGCCTGTACGCTGTACGGGCCGAAGCGCCGCGTGGCGAGTGCGTGCTCCACCAGTGCCACGCCTTCGGCGATGAGCTCGCGGTTCCACCGCCGGCGGTCCTGGTCTTCGAGCCGGATGAGATCGCCCGTCGGCGTGGCGCGCGCCGCGCGGCGCGATTCCTGGAGCAGCATGAGCGCGAGCAAGCCGCTCGCCTCGGGCTCCGCCAGCAGATCGAGCAGCAGCCGGCCGAGGCGTATCGCCTCGCCCGAGAGATCGGCGCGCGTAAGCGCGTCGCCGGCGGAGGCGGAGTAGCCTTCGTTGAACACGAGGTAGATGACGCGCAGCACCGCCTCCAACCGCTCGGCGAGCTGCGGTCCAGTCGGTACTTCGTACGGGATGTGGGCATCACGGATCTTGTTCTTCGCCCGCACGATGCGCTGCGCCAATGTCGGCGCCGGCGTGAGGAACGCCCGCGCGATTTCCTCCGTCGTCAGGCCGCACACTTCGCGCAGCGTGAGCGCGACCTGCGCGTCGTGCGCGAGCGCCGGGTGACAACAGGTGAAGATGAGGCGCAGCCGGTCATCCTCGATCGGCTCGCGCTCTTGCGGCTCGTCGGCGGCGAGCGATTCGGCGTGCTCTTCCTCCAGCGGATCGAAGCGCGCGCGCCGGCGGATGGCATCGATCGCCTTGTAGCGCCCGGTGGAAACGAGCCAGGCGCGCGGATTCGCCGGCACGCCTTCGGCGGGCCATTGCTCGAGCGCGGCGCGAAACGCCTCGTGCAACGCCTCCTCCGCGAGGTCGAAGTCGCCGAGCAGGCGCACGAGCGTCGCGAACACGCGGCGCGACTCCGCGCGGTAAATCGCTTCGATCTGGGAATTCGGGGTCAGGTCGCAATTATTGCAGCGCCTGGCGTCCGCGGTTCAGGTCGGACGTCGCGGCACCACCAGATTGCCGACGGAGATCTGCACCGCCTCGCCGTTCTGGTTCCTCGTCGTGGTGCGCACCTTGACCATGCCCTGGTTGGGACGCGACTTCGACGGGCGTACTTCCAGCACTTCGATATCGAGGTACAGCTCATCGCCCGGCCGCACCGGCAGCGGCCAGCGGAACTCGTCGAAGCCCGCGCCGATGATGCCGCCCGCCGGCTTGAACTCGCTTTCCACCAGAAGCCGCATGGTCATCGCGGCGGTATGCCAGCCGCTCGCCGCGAGGCCGCCGAAAATCGAGCGGCGCGCCGCCTCCGCATGGAGATGGAAAGGCTGCGGGTCGAATTCGGCGGCGAAACTCCTGATGCGCGCCTCGTCCACGCGCAGCCGACCGGAGCGGTAGGTCTGGCCCACGGCCAGGTCCTCGAGATATTTGCCAGTCACGTTGCCGTTCTCCTCTGCAGCGTCGGCCAGGTGAGCGGGCCGAACCACGCGCCGCCGGCGACCGCCGCCGCATTGATGACGCCGAACGCGACGAGCGCCAGGCTCTGCGCGAGGAAAACGCGGGCCAGGTCACCGCTCCACGCAAGCGCCAGCCAGCCGACCAGCGCCGCGATCGCGAGCCGCATCAGGTTGCCGATGAGCGGCCACAGCAGCCGCCCCGCGCCCTGCGACGCGAAGTACAGCGCGAGCGCCACACCGAACATGCCATAGAACGGCCCGACGATGCGCAGATAGCGCGAGCCCGCCTCGAGCATCGCGGGGTTGGTGTCGAAGAGGGATAGCCACGCCACCGGATACGCCGCGGCCGCGAGCCCGATCGCTTCGGTCAGGACGAGCGCGATGCCGGCACCGATCCACGCCGTGCGTAACGCCCGCTCTCGCTCGCCCGCCCCGATCGCGGTGCCGACCATGGCGACGAGCGGCGCGCCGAGGCCGAAGACCAGCGGCACCAGCAGATATTCGAGGCGCGCGCCCGTGCCATAACCGGCGATCGCTGCCGGGCCGAAAGCGCCGACGAATGCAGTGCCGATGATGATCGTCAGGTTGGTGGACAGCGTGACAAGCGCCGCCATCGCGCCGACGCGCAGGATGTCGCGAAAGAGCGGCCAGCGGAACTGTACGCTGCGAAGCGCCGGCCGCAGCACGCTGCGCCCGGACCAGAGATAAGCGCCGAGCGCGATGCTCCCGAGCGCGTAGTACGCGATCAGGGCGAGCGCGCCGCCGACGATGCCGAGCCGGGGGAATGGTCCCCAGCCGAAGATGAGGAGCGGCGAGACCGGAATCACGATCAGCGCGCCGACGCAAATGACGCCCGCCGGCAGCGCCATGTTGCCCGTGCCGCGGATGACCGAGGCGAGCGAATTGAACAGCCACACGAGCAGCGCGCCGGCGAACACCCAGTTCGAGTACGTCAGCGCCGCCGCGAGCGACGCCTCGCGGCCGCCCATCGCCTGGTACAACGCACGGCCGCCGATGAGCAGCGCCAGCGTGAACGCGATGCCGAAACCGAGGGCAATGACGAGCGCGTGCAGCGCCAGCGCATCGGCATCGGCGCGCCGCCCGCCGCCGAGCGCGCGTGCGATGGCCGACGAAATGCCGCCGCCCATGGCGCCGGCAGACATCATCTGCATCAGCATCACCACCGGGAAGACGAGCGCGACGCCGGCGAGGGCGTCGGTGCCGAGCTTGCCGATGAAGTAGGTCTCCGCCAAGCCGACGGCGGCCTGCACCACCATGACCACCATGTTGGGCGCCGCGAGCCGCAGAAGCGTCGGCGCGATCGGTGATTCGAGCAGCGCGCGGGTGCGCGGATCCATCAGGGCTGGTCGAACACCAGGCACGTCGTCGTGCCGTGCGCGTAGAGTTTGGCGTCCGGACCGACCAGCCGCGCCTCGGCGGTCGCCATCTGCCTCCCCAGATGAATCACCTTGCCCTCGGCGCGCACCAGCGGCACCGCGTCGGTCAGCGCGCGCACGATGTTCACTTTCAGCTCGAGCGTCGTGTAGCCCTTGCCTGCCGGCAGCGCCGCATGCACCGCGCAGCCGAGCGCCGAGTCGAGCAGCGTCGCGAACCAGCCGCCGTGCACGCTGCCGAGCGGGTTGTAGTGCCTGAGCAGCGGGCGCCCCTGGAACACAGCGGTGCCAACGTCGATTCGAATGGGCACGAAGTCGAGCGTTTCGCCGATCAGCGGGCTCGGCAGCTCGCCCGCGAAAATCGCCTGCAGCGTCTCGAGGCCGGTGCGGCCGCGCACCTGCTCGGGCCGGACATAGCCCGGCTTGGCGAGGCGCGTGCGCACGGCCTGCTCCTCGGCGCGCCAGCGCGCGATGGTGTCTTCGGTCATAAGACGCCGAGCGCGTCGAGCTGCAGGTCCTTTCGAATCCCCGAGTCGAGCACGCCAGCGGGTGCAAATCTGCGCAGCAGTCGTACCCGGCTTGCGATGCGCCCGGCCGTGTAACGCAGCTTCGGGCGAGCCGCGCTAGCGGCTTCCAGCACGACATCAGCCACGATGCCCGGTTCGTCGGCGGACGCGATTACCTCCTTCAGCTTCCTTGCCAAGGCCGCACGAACCTCGCGGTACTCCTCGAGCTTCGCGTCCGCTTCCAGCAGGTTCGCGTCAAACTGTGTCTTCGTGTATGCAGGCTCGATGACCGAGACGCGGATGCCCCTGGTGCGCAGCTCGTGATCCAGCGATTCCGAATAACCTTCGATTGCGTGCTTGGTTGCGGCATAGAGCGCCATGTACGGCGCCGGCAGAAACCCCAGCACGGAGCCGATATTGATGATGCGGCCAGCGCCTTGCCGGCGCATATGGGGCACGACGGCGCGCGTCATCCGGACGATGCCGAAGAAGTTCGTATCGAAGATCGACCGCGCCTGCGCCATCGAGCTCTCTTCCGCGCCCGCGGGGGCGATGCTGAAGCCGGCGTTGTTCACGAGCAGGTCGATGCGGCCGTCCAGTCGCACGACTTCCCTGACGGCTGCTTCGACTGACTCATCGCTGGTCACGTCGAGGGGCAGCATTTCGAACGATCGCTGCCCCGCCGCAGCTCTGCGCCTACTGGTGCCGTAGACCCTGTAGCCGGCGAGCGCGAGCCGCTCCGCCGTGGCTTCGCCGATGCCCGACGAAGCGCCGGTCACGAGCGCGATAGATCCTTCGATGTTCATTGAGATCCTTTCAGTGATTTTTTCAGGTTGCGAATGCCGGGCGCACTTTCGGCGCCTCCTTGATCGGCAGGTGGATGAGCGCGGCGCCGATCGCAAGCATGATGTCGGTGTACCAGAGCCAGTCGTAGCTGCCCGTGCGCTCGTAAACCTGGCCGCCGAGCCACGCGCCGAGGAAGCCCCCGACCTGGTGCGACAGCATGACGAGCCCGAAGAGCGTCGCCACATAGCGAATGCCGTGCAGCTTGCCGACGAGGCCGACGGTGGGTGGAACGGTAGAGAGGTAGGTGACGCCGAGCACGGCGGCGAACACGAGGAACGTGGCCGTGGTCTTCGGCGCGAACACGAAAGCGAGCACCGCCGCGGCGCGCGCGGCGTAGATGAGCGAGAGCACGTTCTTCATGCGCCAGCGGCCGATCGCCCAGCCGGAAGCGAAGCTGCCGGCGATGTTGAAGAGGCCGATGAGCGCGAGCGACCAGCCGGCCACCGCCGGCGGCAGGCCGCACAGGGCGACCACGTTCGGCAGATGCGTGGCGATGAACGCGACGTGGAATCCGCAGACGAAGAAGCCT
>DASREB010000068.1:0-4734 GCA_035652275.1 Burkholderiales bacterium | reverse complement strand
CGTGCTGATGTACGCCTCGGACTATCCGCACGGCGAGTGCCACTTCCCGCAGTCGGTCGAGCGGGTGCTCGCCTGGGACATGCCCGAGCGGCGCAAGCGCAAGCTCTTCTGGGACAACGCCGTACGCCTCTACGCGCGCTGTGGCCTCCACTAGCCAGCGCAAGCGGCAGCGCCTGCGGGAGCTGCTCGCGCGGCGCGATCGCGTGCTCGCCGTGCTGCATCCGCCGACCGCGGCGCTCGCGCGCATCATGGAGCAGGCGGGATGCGAGGCGGGATTCGTGGGCACTTCCGCGGTCGTCGGCAGCTACACCGGCCTCGCGGACGTTGGCACGGCGACGATGACCGAGTGCGTGCAGATCGGCAAATGGATCGCCGGCGCGGTCGACTTCCCGGTGATCCTCGACGGCGACACCGGCCACGGCGGCATCATGGCCGTACGCCGCCTGGTGCGCGAATGTATCGACGCCGGCCTCGCCGGCGTGCGCATCGACGACCAGCCGATCGAAGGAAAGCGCCGCACGCAATCCGCGGGCGTGCAGGTCGTGCCGCTCGAGCAGGCCATCGCGCGGTATCGGGCTGCCGTCGACATGCGCAACGAGTTGGACCCCTCGTTTGTCATCATGGCGCAGTGCTACGCGCGCGACGCGACCAACGGTGGGCTCGACGCGTGCATCGAGCGCTTGGCGGCCTACGGGGGCGAGGCGGGCGTCGACTGGGTGCAGTTCGAGTCGCCGCATAGCGTGGACGAGATCCGGCGCGCTCGCACGGCGGTGAAGGGCACGCTGTCGTTCATGCGCGGCAAGCTGCCACGCTATCTCTCCGCCGAGGACCACCTCGCCCTCGGCGTGAACGTCGCCTGGTATCCGGGATTCACGCACCACGTCGTCTGGGCGGCGCTCGCGGATTTCATGCGCGAGTTCCGCAGCCGCGGCGTCGCGGCCTGGGAGGATTTCCAGGCAGCGCACCCGAGCGGCTCCTATCCGATTCCCGACGTGCCGCCAGACGGCGAAGGCGGCGAGAAGCAGCGCGAGCTGGAGCAGCGCTATTACAAAGGCAGGTCATGAGGGTCATCGCCATCGAGGAGCACTTCCTCACGCCGCTCTACCGCGAGAAGGTCGCGGCGAACGAGTACCGCAATTTCTACCTCACGAGCCGTGGCCGGCAGATGGGCCACGACATCATCGAGGAGAACCTGGATCTCGGCGCGAGGCGCCTCGCGCACATGGACGCGCATGGCGTCGACCTGCAGGTACTGTCATTCGGCTCCCCGGGACCGCAGGCGTTCGATGCCGATGTCGCCATTGCGATGGCGCGCGATGCGAACGACCGGCTGCATGCCGCAGTGAAAGCGCATCCCACGCGCTTCGCCGGTTTCGCGGCGCTGCCGACCGCGGATCCGCGCGCCGCCGCCGAAGAGCTCGAGCGTTGCGTGACCCGGCTCGGCTTCAAGGGCGCGATGATCCACGGGCATCAGCGCGGCGAATTTCTCGATGCGAAAAAATACTGGCCGATCTGGGAGCGCGCCGAGAAGCTCGGGGTGCCGGTCTATTTGCATCCGGCGTTGCCGCATCCGGATGTCGTCAAGGCGTACTTCGATGGCTATGAAGAGCTGGCGCGCGCGCCCTGGGGCTTCGCCGTCGATACGAGCTGCCATTTCCTGCGCCTCGTCTTCGCGGGCCTGTTCGACGCCTATCCGCGGCTCAGGATCATCCTCGGCCACCTCGGCGAAGGCCTGCCCTTCGCCATGCATCGCCTGAACGACCATGCCTGGGCGGC
The DNA here is from genome assembly GCA_035652275.1 of Burkholderiales bacterium. GTDB lineage: Bacteria > Pseudomonadota > Gammaproteobacteria > Burkholderiales > SG8-39 > SCGC-AG-212-J23. The sequence continues at coordinate 2,958 of DASREB010000068.1, read as the reverse complement.
GGCGCAGCGCCGGGGCCTGCAGAAGCAGCCGATCGATTACCTGCGCGACAACCTGGTCGTCACCACGAGCGGCAACTGGTTCGAGCCGGCGTTCGTCTGCACGCTGCTCGCGCTCGGCGCGGACAACATCCTCTTTGCCATCGACTGGCCCTACGAGGCGAACAAGACCGGCATGGAGTTCCTGCGCGGGCTATCGATCAGCGACGCCGACAAGGAGAAGATCGCGCACCGTAACGCCGAGCGGCTGCTCGGCGTTTGATTTCACCTCTTGAACACCGAGCGGTCGACGTCGTCCAGCCGCCAGGTCTGGGTTTGCTCGCAATGGGGGCATTCCACAGTGCGCTCGGTCTCGGTGAGCGCAAGGAAGGTGTCAAAGTCCACGTCGTAGCCCGTCTCGACGGGCCGGCTGCATTTTGTGCAGCGCACTTTCAGCACCGGCATCGATCCCTCCCCTTGGCGCCTGATGCTACAGAAAACAACGCCGCGCGGGCTTTGCGCGGCGGCCGTGCACAACGTCCTCGTGCGAAGTTTTACCAAACGTTCAAAATGCGCTCCGTATTGAACAACCAAGGGGATAGAAGATGAAGTTCATGAAGAATCTGCTGCTCGCGGCGCTTGCCGCGCTGGCGAGCCCAGCGCTCGCGCAAACCGTGGGGAACGACGGCTATGCGCGCGATGCTTCCACGGTCGTGGTGAAGAATCCGTTTGGCCTGTGCTGGCGCAGCGGCCAGTGGGCCGAGACGAAAGCGATCGCCGATTGCGATCCGGACTACGTGCCGAAGGCGGCGCCGCGAGTAGAAGCGCCGGCGCGCCCCGTCGCGCCCGCCGTCGAGCCGCGCATCGTCGAAGCGCCACGCCCGGCACCCGTGCCGGTTGCCGCCGCGCCGATTGCCGAGCCGGCGCCGCCGATACGCGCGAAGCTCCAGTCGATCACGCTCGGCGCCGACGCCTCGTTCGACACCGGCAAGGCCGACCTGAAGTCCGACGGCCAGGCGAAGCTGGACCAGCTCGTCGCCAAGCTGAAGGACGTCAACTTCGATGCCATCACCATCACCGGCCACACGGACAGCGTCGGCGGCGACGCCGCGAATCAGAAGCTGTCGCTGCGCCGGGCGAACGCGGTGAAGCAATACCTCGCGAGCCACGGCGTCGATGCGACGAAGATCAAGACCGCGGGCCGCGGCAAGACCAGCCCCGTGGCCGACAACAAGACTGCTCAGGGACGCGCGCGCAACCGCCGCGTGGAGGTCGTGATCACCGGCACGCGCAGCTCATAACAACAAAGCCGGACCACGAAAAAAGGCCGCCTCGCGCGGCCTTTTTATTTGTGCGACTGCCCGGAACGGCGCTCGCCATCAGACATCGATGCCTGTTTCCTTGAATGTTTCCAGCGCAAGCCGGTGCGCGTCATTCGCGGCCGGAATGCCGGCGTACAGGGCGACGAGCAGGCAGACTTCGCGGATCTCCTCAGGCGTGCAGCCGTTATTCAGCGCGCCGCTCACGTGCACCTTGAACTCGGCGGCGCGATTGATCGCGGCGTTCATGCCAAGCACCACCAGGCTGCGGATCTTGCGCTCGAGTCCCCGCCGCGACCAGACATCGCCGTAGCCGTAGGTATTGATGAGCTGCTGCAGCGGCGCGCCGTAATCGCCGAGCGCGTTCATGCGCTTCTCGACGGCCTCGGCGCCGAACATCTGCTTGCGAACGGCGAGTCCGCGACGGTAGAGTTCCTGCGTATCCATGGCTTGCTTCTCCTCGTAGGGGATTTTCATGATACCTGCGTGGCATCGCCTGCCCGCCGCGTTGCTCTTCGCCGGGTCGCTGGCGTGGGCCCAGAGCTACCCGTCGCACACGATCAAGGTGGTGGTGCCCTACGGTCCGGGCAGCTCGCCCGACAGCGTCGGCCGCATCGCCGCGCAGGAGATGCAGCAGGCGCTCGGGCAGCCGGTGATCGTCTCCAACGTCGCGGGCGCGCTGGCCAACGTCGGCACCGCGGAGGTGGCGCGCGCCGCGCCCGACGGCTACACCGTCCTGCTGACAACGAATACGCCGCACGCGGCCAACGTCGCGCTCTTCAAGTCGTTGCCATTCGACCCGGTGAAGGACTTTGCGCCGATCGTGCGTCTGATCACGACCTCGATGGTCCTGCTGGTGCGCAGCGACTTTCCCGCATCCACGCTGGGCGAGTTCATCGCCTACGCGAAGGCGAAGCCCGGCGGACTCACCGCGGGCTACGGCTCGGCCGCGACCATCGTCTCGATCGCGAAGCTGCGCACCGCGGCGGGCTTCAAGACGCTGGACGTGGCCTACAAGGGCGTGCCGCTCGCCATCACCGATGTGCTCGGCGGCCAGGTCGACTTCACACTCGGCGATTTCGCGGTGGCGATGCCGCAGATCCGCGGCGGCAAGATGAAGGGACTCGCCGTCACTTCCCCGCAGCGCACGCCGCTCGCGCCCGAGCTGCCCGCGATCGCGGAGACCTTTCCCGGATACGAGACGCGCATCTGGTACGGCCTGGTCGCGCCGGCGCAGACACCGCAGGCCGTGGTGATCAAGCTCCACGATGTCGTCGCTGCAAGCCTTGCGAAGCCCGACGTGAAGGCGAAGCTCGCCGGCCTCGGCCTCGAGCCCGCGCCGCTCGCCCCCGCCGAGTTCGGCGCATTCATCCGGCAGGAAATCGCCAAGTGGACGCGCGAGATCCGCGAGGCGGGGATCGAGCCGCAGTGATCGACGCGGCGATCGTCGGGCTGGGCCGCTGGGGGCGCAGCCTGGTCGAGTCGGTGCAGGGCAAGTCGGACAAGATGCGCTTCGCGCTCGGCGTCGAGCCGCAGGCCGGCGCGGCGCGCGAATTCTGCGCTCGGCACCGGCTCGAGCTCGTGGCATTCGATGAAGCGCTCGCCGATCGCTCGGTGCCTGCGCTGGTGCTCGCCACGCCGCACTCGCTGCACCTGCCGCAGG
>DASREB010000067.1:0-24663 GCA_035652275.1 Burkholderiales bacterium | reverse complement strand
CTGCAGCAGCGTGGCGAGCGGGCTGTCGTGCGCGAGGCGCGCGGTGGCGGACTCCTCGGGCGTCGCACCGAGGCCCGCGACGCGCCGCAGGACCACTTCGCCGTCCGTGCCAGAGCGCTCGAGATACGCCACCGGGCCGAGCGCGAGGCCCTCGAGCACGCTCTGTACCGCTTTCGCGATCAGCTCGGCGGGATTTCGCTTGGAGAGCGCCGCCTGGCCCAGGCGCGCGACCTTCTTCTGATAACGCGCCTGCGCCGCGCGCCGCCGCTCGGCGCTCATGCGCTCGCTGAGGTCGCGCGAGTTGACCACCAGGACGCGTCCCTGCGGCGTATCAAGGATGCTGCGGTGGCTTTCCACCGGGAAGCTCGCGCCGTCCTTGCGCCGGTACTCGGTACGGATCGTGGTGGTGCGGGCGCCGGTGCGCAGCAGCGTCGCCGTCTCCGCCTGCAGGGCCTGCGCCGTCACGTTGGCGCGGATGTCCCACGCGCGCAGCGCGAGCAGCTCCTCGCGCGAGTAGCCGAGGAGCGTGCACGCCGTCTGGTTGAAGTCGAGCAGGCGGCCGTTCGCGAGATCGAACAGGAACACCATGTCGGCGGAGGCATCGAGCGCGGTGCGAAAGCGCTGCAGCGCGCCTTCGCGTTCCTTGCGCTCGGTGATGTCCTCCATCACCGCGATCTCGTGCTGCGGCTCGCCCCTGGCATTGGGGACGAGCGCCACCGTGAGGCTGATCCACACCACGCGGCCGTCCTTGCGCAAATAGCGCTTCTCGAACTGCACCGAGCCGAGCTTGCCCTCGCGCATCAGCGCGCGGCGCTCGTCGGTGAGGTCGCGATCGTCGGGATGCGAGATCTCCTTGACCGAGCGGCCGATGAGCTCGGTTTCGCTGTAGCCGAGCATCTCGCAGAGCTGCCGGTTGACGTCGATGAACCGGCCGCGCAGGTCGACCTGCGCGATGCCGGTGGCGGCGAGCTCGAAGGTCTGGCGGAAGCGCGCCTCGCTTTCCTCGAGCGCCGCTTCGGCATGCTTGCGGAAAAGAAACTGGCCGATTTGCGCGCCGATCACCCGCATCGTGCCGAGCAGGCGCTCATCCGGGCGGCGTACGCGCGCGCTCGAGATCGACAGCACGCCGACCACGCGATTCTCGAACGTCACGGGGAAGATCAGCGCGCCGTGCACACCGGCTTCGCGCACCCGCGCGAAGGGCGCGGTGCGCGCATCCTGGCTCACGTCCGAGCACCAGAGCGGCTCGCCGCTTTGCCAGACATGCCCGACCAGGCCCTGGCCCGGCGCGAGCGCGATGCCGCGCGATTGCTCGGCGAACAGCGCGAGCGGCCCGACGCCGGTGCTCCAGGACTCCTCGCAGCGGATCGAATTGCTCGCCGGATCGACGCGGAAGTAACGCCCGCAGTCCCAGCTTTCCGTCCGGCAGATGTCGCGCATGACCGCGCGCAGCGCGGCACCGCTGTCAGACTGTTCGGCGAGATGGCGCGCCACGGCGTGCTCGAGCGCGACGAGGCGCGCCTCGCGCCGCTGCTGGGTGATGTCGCGCCCGACGCCGCGGTAGCCGATGAACTCGCCCGCCGCACCGAACACCGGCTCGCCGCTGAGCGAAAGGAAGCGCTGTTCGCCGTCGGGGTCGATGCGGCCGATCTCGAAGTCACGGAACGGCTTCCTCGCGTCGAGCGTCGCGCGGTGCGCCTCCCAGCCGGCGAAGTCGGGGTGGATCGAGGCCACTTCCCAGCGTGTCTTGCCGATCACCGGGTCGCTCGCCGGGCGGTGTTTATCGGCGTGCGTGGTACGCCGGATGCGGTGCTCGGCATCGGTCTCCCAATAGAAGTCGGCGGAAAGCTCCGTCAGGTTGCGAAAGCGTGCCTCGCTTTCGCGTACCACGCCTTCGGCCTGCTTGCGGCGCACGAACTGGCCGAGCTGCCGGCCGATGACGCTCATCGCCTGCACCAGGCGCGCGTCGGGCTCGCGCGCGCCCGCGGAAGTGAGCGCAACGACGCCGATCGTCACACCTTCGGCGATCACCGGGCAGAGGAACGAGCCGCGCGACCATTCCATGCGGGAGATCAGCGCGCGCGGGTCGCTCTGCGCATCGGCGACCCAGAGCGCCTCGCCGCTTGCCCACACCGTGCCGACCAGGCCGGCACCCGGCTTGAGCGCGAGCTCGCGCGAGAGCGCAATGAAGCGCTCGGCCTGCGGCGTGCCAGCGGACCATGCCTGCTGCATGCGCATCAGGCCCGAGGTCTCGTCCACCTGGAAATAGCGGCCGCAGTCCCAGCCTTCCGTCTCGCAGATCGCGCGCAGCACGCCGTGCAGCGCCGCCGAGACGTTGTCCGATTCGGCGAGCACTCGTGTGACGGCGTGCTCCAGCCGCAGCCGCTGCTCGGCGCGCTTTTGCTCCGTGATGTCGCGTCCGATGCCGCGGTAGCCGCGGAAACGGCCCTCGCCGTCGAACACCGGCTCGCCGCTGATGGAGAGCCAGCGGGTACCGCCGCCCGGCGCCGCGCGCTGCATCTCGAAATCGCGAAACGCTTCATGGCGCTCGAGCTGCGCGCGATGGCGCGCCCAGTCGGCTTCGGTCAGGTTCAGCGCCGGATGGTCCCAGCGCCGGCGGCCGAGATAGGACGCCACGTCGAGGCCGGTCTTCTCGGCCAGGAGCGTCGACATGAACGTGAGCCTGAATTCGGCGTCCTGCTCCCAGTACCAGTCGGAGGAAAGCGCGGTGAGGCTGCGGAAGCGCTCCTCGCTGCGACGCAACGATTCGAGCGTGCGCGCGTGCAGCGCCGCGAGGCGCACCGGGCGCTCGAGCACGCCGGCAAGATGTCCCTTCAGAAGAAAGTCGTAGGCGCCGCTGGCCACGGCATGCGCACGCAGCTCCGGGCTCGCATCCACCGTGAGCGCAATCACCGGCTGGCGGCAGGACTGCACCAGCGTCGCCACGGTATCCTCGGCCTGCGAGTCGGGCAGGTGCAGGTCGGAAATGACCAGATCGAAGTGCTGCTCGGCAAGGCGCGCGAGCGCTTCGCGCAGCGTGTGCACCACCTCGACGTCGCATCGCACGGATGCGATCGCGCTGAGCTGCGCTTTGACGACGATGGCGGAGGCGCTGTCGTCCTCGATCAAAAGGACGCGCACTGTTCCAAGCATCGCGCTTTCCCCTCCCATGTCGGGAAGCATACCGAGTTTCTAGCGGCGCTCGGCCGCCATTGCGCTCGGGGAAGGGCTAGACACGGACTTTCCTCACACGCGCCGGCGTGGCGCCCAGAAGCTCGCCCATGGTGTCCGCATCGACCGGCCGGCCGAAGAGGAAGCCTTGCGCCTGCTCGCAGCCGAGGCCGCGCAGGAAGTGCTTCTGGCCTTCGTTTTCGACGCCCTCGGCGATGACCGCGAGGCCGAGCGTGTGCGCCATCTCGATAATGGTGCGCACGATGGTGGCATCGCCGACCTGCTGCAGGATGCCGGCGACGAACGAGCGGTCGATCTTCAGCGCCGACAGCGGAAAGCGCGTGAGATAGGCGAGGCTCGAGTAGCCGGTGCCGAAATCGTCGATCGCCAGGCGAATGCCGGCCGCCGCGAGCGAGCGCATGGCGCGGATCGCGTGGTCGGGGTCCTGCATCAGCTGGCTCTCGGTGATCTCGAGCTCGAGGAGCTCCGGCGCCACGCCGGCCGAGTCCACGATCGAGCGGATGCGCGCCGCGAGGTCGAGCTGACGGAACTGGCGCGCCGACAGGTTCACGGCGATCGGCAGGGCCCGCGCGCCGCGCGCCTGCCAGGCGACGATGTCGGCGCAGGTGCGGCGCAGCACCCATTCGCCGACCTGAACGATGAGCCCGCTTTCTTCCAGAATCGGGATGAACTCCGAGGGCAAGACCACGCCGCGCGTCGGATGCTGCCAGCGAAGCAGCGCCTCGGCGCCGCTCGCACGCTCGGTCTTCAGCTCGAACTTCGGCTGGTAGGCGAGCCGGAACTCCTCGCGCTCGAGCGCCCGGCGCAGCTCGCGGCCAAGCACCGCGCGCGCCTTGGTACGCTGGTTGATCTCCGGCGTGTAGAACTGGAAGCTGTTGCGGCCGGCCTGCTTCGCGCGGTACATCGCCGCGTCGGCTGCAGCGAGCAGCGCCTCGGCGTCGTTGCCGTCGGTGGGAAAAAGCGCGATGCCGACGCTCGCCGTGACGAACACTTCGTGGCCGCGCACGTCGACCGGGTCCGCCAGCGCCTCGATCAGCTTCTGCGCCACGACGGCGGCGTCTTCAGGCCGTGTCAGATCGGCAAGCACGATGGCGAACTCGTCGCCCGCGATGCGCGCCACGGTGTCGCCCGAGCGCACGCTCGCCTGCAGGCGGCGCGCGATGTCCTTCAGCAGCTCGTCGCCCGCGCCGTGCCCGAGCGAGTCGTTCACCAGCTTGAACTCGTCGAGATCGATGAACAGCGCGCCGAGCTGCGCGCCGCGCCGGCGCGCCTGCACGATCATCTGCGCAAAGCGGTCCGCGAGCAGCGCGCGATTGGGCAGTCCGGTGAGCGCATCGAACTGCGCGAGGAACGCAAGGCGTCCTTCGCTTTCGATGCGCTTCAATCCGGCAGAGAGAACGCTCGCCGCAGCGGCGAGGAACCGCGTCTCCTCCGCGCCGAGCGACATGTGGCCCTCCGCCATGGCGCACAGCATGCCGCGCGCGCCGTGCTCGTGCGCGACCGGCGCGAGCACCGCCGCGCGTCCGCCCGCCCACGCATAAGGCAGCGGCGCGATGCGCGCCGCGCCGCCTTCGAGCACCTGGCCGAGCGCTTCGCCTTGCGCATACGAAAGCAGGCTCGGCGGCGCATCGCCCGCCAGCCCGTCGACATAGCGCACCACCGCCTGGCGCTCGCTGCCGGTGCGCTCGAGGTAGACGACCGCGCCGCCGCCGAGGCCTTCGAGCACCGAACGCACCGCCTGCTCGATCAGCTCTTCGGCCGCGCGGCTCGCGAGCGCCAGCTCGCCGAAGTGCGCGATCTTGGTCTGATAGCGCGCCTGTGCGGCGCGGCTTTCCTCGGCGCGCTTGCGCTCGGTGATGTCGCGGCCGATGCCGCGATACCCCTTGAAGCGGCCCGCGGCATCGAACACCGGCTCGCCGCTGATCGAGAGCCATCGGCTGTCGCCGCCCGGCGCCGGGCGCTGCATCTCGAAATCGCGAAACGGCTCGCGACGCTCGAGCTGCGCGCGGTGGCGTTGCCAGTCGTCGGCGCTCAAGTTGAGCGCCGGCTGGTCCCAGCGGCGCCGACCGAGGTAGGCCGAGGGGTTGAGGCCGGTCCTTTCACCGAGCGGGCGCGACATGAAGGTCAGGCGAAATTCTTCGTCCTGCTCCCAGTACCAGTCGGCCGAGAGCGCCGTCAGGCTGCGAAAGCGCGCCTCGCTCTCGCGCATCGCGCCTTCGGCGCTGATGCGCTTCAGCACCTGCCCAATCTGGCTGCCGATGACGCTGATCACTTCGATCAGGCGCTGGTCGGGCGCGCGCACATCCTTGCTCGCAAAGCTGAGCACGCCGATCGTGCGGCGCTCGGCCATTACCGGGAAGACGAAGGCGCCGCCGTCGAGCCCCGTGCCGACGGAGCTGCCGGTCGCGCGCGGATCATTGCGCGTGTCGCTTACCCAGAGCGGCGTACCGCTTTCCCATACCGCGCCGGTGAGTCCTTCGCCGCGGCGGTAGACCTTGTCGCGCGAGCGCGCGATGAAGGCTTCGGTTGCCGCATCGGCGATGCCCCATACCTGCACGCAGCGCAGCACATCGGCCGCCTCGTCGACGCCGAAAAAGCGTCCGCAGGGCCAGTGCTCCGTCTCGCAGATCGCCTGGATCACCGAGCGCAGCGCTTGCGCCGGCTGCTCCGCCGTGGCGAGCGCGCGCGCCACCGCCTGTTCGAGTGCGCGCAGCTGCTCCTCGCGCTTGCGGCTGGTGATGTCGCGCCCGATGCCGCGGTAGCCGCAAAAGCGCCCCTGGTCGTCGGTCAGCGGCTCGCCGCTCGTACTTACCCAGAGCTGCCGCCCGCCGACGATGCGACAGAGCTCGAGGTCATGAAAGGGCTGCCGCGCCTCGAGCAGCGCGCGGTGCTGCGCCCAGTCCGCGGGCGTCATGTTGACGAAATCGAGCTCCCAGCGCCGCTTGCCGATCAACGTGCTCGCCTCCACCCCATGGCCTTGGTGCACACTGCGGTGGTTGAACGAGACGAAGCGGTATTCCTCGTCCTGCTCCCAGTAGACGTCGGCGATCAGGTGAGTGAGGCCGCGAAAGCGCGCTTCGCTCGCGGCAATCGAGCTCACGGCGGCCGCCTGCAGCACCGCAAGGCGCACCACGCGGCGCAGCTCGCCCTGATCCATGCTTGCCTTGGCCACGAATTCGAACGCGCCGTGCTCGAGCGCTTTCTGCGGCAGCTCCGGGTCCTCGTCGGCGGTCATGACGACGATGATGCGTTCGCCCTCGCCGCGGATCGCGCGCAGCGTATCGATGCCCTTCGAGTCCGGAAGATGCAGATCGAGCAGGATCAGGTCGTAGTGACGCGCCGCGAGCCGCTCGCGTGCGGCCGCGAGCGTCGCGACCCAGTCAAGCTTCGGCACTCCCGAGTAATGCGGCAGCGTGGCGAGCGGCGGCTTGTCGTCCGCCGCCATGGCGCGCAGGTAGGCGCGCACCAGCATGCTGAAGCTCTCGTCGTCCTCGACGAGCAATATCCGCGCAACCTGCTTTGGCCTCCCCATGGCGGCGAGCATAAAGAGCCGCGCGCCCCGGCCGGACAAACCCAAACAAGGGCTTGCCGGTCTTGCAGATGCTGACAAAGGGTCTAGCTGCCCGGGATGATCCCCGGCGCGAGGCGATAGCAGTGCTCGGCAACATCGCGCGGCCGCGCCCACCAGACGCGCGTGGCGCGGGCATGGCCAAGGCAATGGCGCAGCGCCGCGCGCAGCCGGCGCAGCCGGAACGGCTGGCCGAAGACGTAGGTGTGCACCGAGAGGTTCATGACGAGCGGATGGCGCTCGCACTGCTCGACCATTTCGTCGTACTGGTCGACGATCATGTCGCAGAACTCGGCCGCGCTGCCCTTGCGATGCACCACGAGTTGCGAGTCGTTGAGCTCGATCGGATAGGGCACCGAGAGAATCGGCCCGCTGCGCGTGCGCAGCCACACCGGCTGATCGTCCATCGGCCAGTCCATCAGGTACTTGTAGCCGAGCTCCTTCAGGAGATCGGGCGTATGCGGCGTCTCGTAGGCGCCCGCGCCCATCCAGCCCGCGGGCGGCGCGCCCTCGTGCCGCGTGATCGTCTCGGTGACCTCGCGCAGGATGCGCTCCTCGTCGGGCTGCCAGAGGCCACGCAGGTTCTCGGCGTTGGTACGCCCGTGCGCCACCACCTCGTCGCCGCGCTTGCGGATGGCCGCCATGACCTGAGGGGCATAGTCGTAGACCAGGCTGTTGGTGTTGTGCGCCGCCGGTAGCTTCAGCTCGTCGAAAAGCTCGAGCAGCCGCCATACGCCGATGCGATTGCCATAGTCGCGCCACGAATAGTTGCGATGGGTCTGCGGCTCGCCGGTCTTGGCGGGATCGTGGCCGAGGCCGGCGCCGAAGGCGAACCATTCGACGTTGGTGGTAATGACGAACGCGAGGCGCTTGCCCCCGGGCCAGCTGTAGTCGCGTCGCTCGATAAGCGGCACAAAGTCGTAGCGGTTGTGCTGTGGCAGGAGAGGTTGTGTGCTCATGGCTGCGCTGCGTAGCCCCAGAGGTCGACGGTGAGTCCGGCCGGCACCTTTACCGCCGTGAAAGGCGGCGCGGGAGTGCCAAGCCGAGCGAGCTCCGCAGTGAAGATCAGCGTGCGCACGAGCCTGGCCGGATCGCCGCCCGCGGCGGCGAGCATCGGCCGCGCCTTCTGCATGACGTCGTCCATATCGGTGCCATTCAGGCCGGGCAGGAAGAGCAATCCGTCGAGCAGCCGCGCGCCGCCGGCAATCTGGCGGATCCGCGCTTGCGCGGATCGGCGCGCCGCAATCACGTTGATCTCGACGGTCGCTTCAGCCGTGAGAAACGCCGGATGCGGCAACGACACCACGGTCGTTGGCGGCACGCCGTCGGCAAAGCGTCCACTCCATGCGCGCCAGAATTCCGCCGCGTCCTGCGGCTGGCTCAAATAGACCTGCGCCTTCAGCAGCAAATTGAGGCCGCTTTCCGCGGCCTCGAGCGCCGGCGCGAAGCGATTGCGCAGCAGGTATTCGGTTTCGGCCACCGTGCCGCGCGCGGCAAGCCGGCCCGTGGCGTCGCGGGCGAGCTGTCCGGCGACGAAGATGAGATCGCCGACCCGCAGGCACGGCGTGTAGCCCGACGCATCGGGCCGGTTCAGCCCGGCCTGCACCGGCTGCGTTGCATGGTCGCTCGCGATCACCTGCACATCCATCTGCGACTCGGCGTCGCGCAGACTCTCGACAATCACCGACGTGCTCGGCGCGATGTGGCCCTCGCCGAAAGCCTGCTTGCGCGCGCGGTGATAGTCGGGCACGTAACGCGCGTCGGGGTAGTACTGATCGAGTCGCACCACCTGCGACAGCGAGCTGCCGGTCGCGCCCAACGCCTCGCGCATGCGCTCGAAAAGCGCCGGCCCGCCCGCCGCGCGCAGCCCGGTGCCGAAGACCCAGCGTCCGGCGCGCACGAAACCGGCGCCGGCTCGTTCAATCGATGCGGGCACCGGTCTGCCTCACGATCTTCGCCCAGCGCGCACGCTCTTCGCGATAGAAAGCGCCGAACTCGGCAGGCGTCGAGCCGACCGGCTCGATCGCCGCCGCGTCCATGAACCTTTTCACCGCCGGCGCTCGCAGCGCGACCACGAACTCATGATGCAGCCGCTCGATCACCGGCGCGGGGGTGCCCTTCGGCGCAAGCATTCCCATCCAGACGTAGAGCTCGTAGCCCTTCACGCCCGATTCGATCATCGTCGGCACCTCCGGCGCCGCCGGCGAGCGCCGCGCGCCCGTCACGGCGAGCGCACGAACCCGGCCTTCGCGGATATGGCTACGCATCGCTGCGAGTCCCGGCATCGCCGCCGCCACCTGGCCGCCGAGCAGATCGGTGACCGCCTGCGCGCTGCCCTTGTACGGAATGTGATTCATTTCGATGCCGGTCATCGACGTGAACATCGCCATGAAGAGATGCTGCGCGCTGCCGTTGCCGGAGGAGGAGTAGTCGAGCTTGCCGCGGCGCTGCTTGGCGTAGGCGATGAGCTCCTGCACCGTCTTCACCGGAACGGACGGATGCACCAGCAGCACCGCCTGCTCGCTCGCGAGGAGCGAAATCGGCGCAAAGTCTTCCACCGGGTCGTGCGTCAGGTGCGAGTAGAGCGCCGGGCTGATGGCGTTCGGGTTCGAAGCGAGCAGCAGCGTGTAGCCGTCGGGCGGCGCCTTCACCACCTCGGCGCTGCCGAGCATCGCGCCCTGACCCGGCTTATTTTCCACTACCACCTGCTGGCCGAGCTGCTTTGACATTTCCTGCGCGATCACGCGCATCGGTCCGTCGGACGAGCCGCCCGCCGAGTAGGGCACGACGACGCGGATCGGCCGGGTCGGATAGTCCTGTGCCGCGGCCGTCGCCGCGACGAGCAACGCGACCAAGGTCATTCGTTTCATGCGATGCACTCTCCGAGGCAATAGCAATGATCGGCGATTTCACCAGGCCGGCAGAGCCACGCCGCGCCGCTCTTCACGCAATGCGCGAGCGCGCTGCGCAAGCGGCGCAGGCGGAAGGGCTGCCCGACGATATAGGGATGGACGGAAACGTTCATCACCAGAGGATGGCGTTCGCTCTGGCTCAGCATCTCGTCGAACTGGTCGACCAGCATGTCGGCGAAAAGCTCCGCCGAATATTGGCGGTGCACGATGCTTTGCGCATCGTCGGTTTCGATCGGATAGGGCACGCAAAGTAGCGGCCCGGCACGCGTGCGCAGCCACACCGGCTGGTCGTCCATCGGCCAGTCCATGACGTAGCGGTAGCCCAGCTCCTTCAACAGGTCGAGCGTATGCGGGGTCTCGTACGCGCCGGCCCCGAACCAGCCTTGCGCTGCTTTGCCTTCATGCTGCGCGATGGTGTCGGTGACTTCGCGCAGGATGCGCTCCTCGTCGGGCTGCCACAGCCCGCGCAGATTCTCAGCGTTGCTGCGGCCATGCGCGATCACTTCATCCCCGCGCCGGCGGATGGCATCGGTGATCTGCGGCGCATACTGGTAAACCAGGCTGTTGGTGCAGTGCCCGGCCGGCAGGGCAAGCTCGTCCAGCAGCTCGAACAGCCGCCAGATGCCGACGCGATTGCCGTAATCACGCCAGGCGTAATTGCGATGCGTCTGCGGCTCGCCCGCCTTCGCCGGATCGTTGCCGAGCCCGGCGCCGAACGCGAACCACTCGATGTTCGTGGTGACCGTAAAGGCGAGGCGCTTGCCGCCCGGCCAGCGGTAATCGCGCCGCTGCGGCAGCGGCAGGAACTCGTAGCGCTCATGCTGGGGAAGGAGCGGCCGGGTCGCGCTCAATATCGGCGTAACGCTCTTAGACGGTCATCTCTAGTGCGTACAGGCCGCCCGCATGGCGGTCGACCGCGAAGACGATGCCGCGATCGTCGACGAATACGTCGTTGATCTGCGCCGTAGCCACGGGCGAGCCCTCGGGTGTAGGCGGCACGAAGTAGCCGATTTCGCGCGGCGCGAACGGATCGCGCACGTCATACGCTCTCACGCCGGCGTTGAAAAAGGTGCCGAGAACGATGTCCTCCGAGCGCCAGGTGCCTTCTCCGGGCCGGTTCTCGTGCACGTTGTGCGCGCCGCAACGGCCGCCGTTGTGCAGTAGCGGCTTCACGCCGCTGACAGGCAGCGTGCCGATGCTCACGAGGTTCTTCTCATCGCGGGCATCGAGCAGCCAGACGAGTTTCGGCCAGTCGGCGCCGTCGTTCAGGATCGACTCGTCGGTGACCACCAGGAGCTCGCGGCCGAAGAGCGGCAGCACGGTGTGCGTGAAGCCGTTGTACGGCGGTGAATTGCTCCAGCGGGAGACAAGCTTGGGGGCACCGGGATCGGCGATGTCGAGCACCATCATGCCGCCGTCGAGGTAGCCGAGATAACAGCGATCGGGGCGCTCCGGATAGACGTTGGTGTTGTGCGCGCGAAAGCCGGCGTCGAATCGCGCCGGCAGTCGCTTCGGCGGCGGCGCGTCGTCGCCTTCCATGGTGCCCGGCAGGTGCCAGCGTCCCAGGGCGCGCGGCTTTGCCGGATTGCTCACATCGACGATGCGGTAAATCTGATCGTCCTTCGCGTCGCGCGGCTTCAGCTCCGGATCGGCGCACGCCATGTGCACGGTCTTGCCATCGACGAACCAGAGTACATGGCAGCCGCGCGAGTGCGGCCCGGAAGCATCGAAGAAGGCGATCGAGCGCGGGCGCTCGGGCTGCGAGATGTCGAAGAGCTCGAAACCGGCGGGCTTCGCCCCCGGCACCGCAACCTGGTAGGCGACCGCCATGATGTCGCCGCACACCTCCAGCGAATTGGAGCGCATGGCGCGATGCGGCAGATCGGTCTGCACCACCACCCGGGGGGTGCGCGGATCGGTGACATCGACGCCGGTGAAATTTTTTGGCGCGCTCTCGTGCGCGAGCCACAGCACGCGCCGGCCGCCGCCCGCGAGCTGCAGAGACATGCCCTCCCCCATGCCGCCGTGGCCGTTCAGCGTGTGCTGCGAGAGAAGCTTCATGTTGTGTTGCATGGCCGCTAACATAGCAGACACACAGAGGAGAAACCGCCATGGCACAGAAGAGAGTCGCGCTCGTCACCGGCGCCGGCACGGGTATCGGAAAAGCAGCGGCGCTTGCGCTGCTCGGGGATGGCTATCACGTCGCGCTGGTCGGACGGCGCCAGGAGATGCTGGAGAAGACTGCCGCAGAATCCGGCGCGCGGGAGCGCGCCCTGGTGCTGCCCGCGGACATCACCAAGGCGGAAAATGTGCACGGCGTGTTCGCCAAAGTGAAAGACCACTGGGGCCGGCTCGATGTGCTCTTCAACAACGCCGGGATGGGCGCGCCCGCGGTGCCGATGGAGGAGCTGCCGGTCGAGACCTGGAAGGCGGTGGTCGACATCAACCTGAACGCGATGTTTTACTGTACGCAGGAAGCGATCCGCATCATGAAGGCGCAGGACCCGAAGGGCGGACGCATCATCAACAACGGCTCGATCTCGGCGCACGCGCCGCGGCCGATGTCGGTCGCCTACACCTCCACCAAGCACGCCGTGACCGGCCTTACCAAGTGCATCTCGCTCGACGGCCGCAAGAACGACATCGTCGGCAGCCAGATCGACATCGGCAATGCGCTCACCGAGCTCGCCGCGCGCATGGCGAAGGGCGTGCCGCAGGCCGACGGCTCGATCCGGCCGGAGCCGTTGATGGATGTGAAGCACGTCGGCGAAGCCGTCCTGCACATGGCCAACCTGCCGCTCGACGTCAATGTGCAATTCATGACAATCATGGCGACCAAGATGCCGTTCGTCGGTCGCGGCTAGGGCGCGGGGCGCGCCGCAGGCATACAATCCTTCCGGGGGAAGGGAGGGTATCGGCCTGCAGTTCGGGGCAAGCGATTTGCGGCGCTGGCTGCGTCAGCCGGCTGCGTGGGCCATTCTCGGCGCCGGCGCGTTGGTATCGCTTTCCGCCTGGCGCTCGCTCACCCTGGAGGTCGAGCAGGCCGCGCGTGCGAGCTTCAACGCCGTGGTGGCCGACTCGCGCCACGCGCTGGAGACGCGGCTGCGCGGCTATCAGCTCGTGCTGCTCGGCATGCAGGGCCTCTTGCAGGCGAAGCCGGACCTCGATCGCGCGAGCTTCGAGCGCTACATCGCCGAGCTCGCGCCGGAACGAAACGCGAGCCAGGCGCGCTCCTTCAGCTATGCGAAGCGCCTGGCGCA
Organism: Burkholderiales bacterium; assembly: GCA_035652275.1. Lineage (GTDB taxonomy): Bacteria > Pseudomonadota > Gammaproteobacteria > Burkholderiales > SG8-39 > SCGC-AG-212-J23. Next base: position 11,731 of record DASREB010000067.1, on the reverse strand, counting down.
TCCGCAGAAGGAGCGCTTCACCGCCGCGGTGCGCGCCGATCGCAGTGTGCATCCGGGCGGCTATCCGCGGTTCAGCGTTCGTCCGCCAGGCGAGCGCGCGGAGTACATGGTGATCACCTATGTCGCGCCTTTCGCGCCCAACGAACGCGCCCTCGGGCTGGATCTCGTCGCCGATCCGGTACGGCGCCTGTCGGTCGAGCGCACGCGCGATAGCGGCCTGATCGTCGCGAGCGGCCCCGTGACGCTCGCGCTCACCGATGAGCGCGGCGTCAGCCTGCGCCTTGCGGTCTACCGGGGCACCCGGGCGCTCGAGAGCCTCGAAGCGCGCCGCGCGCGCTTCGACGGCATCGTCAGCGTGACCTTCGGAGCGCGCGACGCGATCGGCGACATCGTGGCACGTCACGCCGCGGAAACATTGCGGCTGCGCGTGGCGGACTCGGGCGAAGTGTTCTACGACAGTGCGAGCGGGCCGATCGAAGCCGGCGCGCTCAGCACGCATACCGCGCTCGAGATCGGCGGCCGCAGGTGGGATCTGCAATTCAGCGCGCCCATGCAGGCCTTTCGCACCGCCGGCGACGCGCTGATGCCCTGGCTTGCGCTCGGCGGCGGGCTCGCCATCAGCGTGCTGCTGGCCGGCCTGGTCGGCTCGCTTTCCACCTCGACGCAGCGCGCGCACCGCATCGCGCGCGAGATCACCGAAGATCTGCGCCGCAGCCAGGCGGAGCTGCGCGAAGCGCAGCGCAAGACCGAGCTCTTGATCGAGACGCTGCCGAATCCGGTGTTCTTCAAGGGCCGCGACGGCAACTATCTTGGCGTCAACAAGGCCTGGGAAGCGTTCTTTCAGCGCCCGCGCGCATCGATCATCGGCCGGCCGGTGCAGGAACTCTATCGGCATGCTCCCGAGGTCGCCGCGCGCATGCATGACGCCGACCAGCGGCTATGGGCCGAGCCCGGCACGCAGACCTACGAAGCCACCATCACGCTTCCCGATGGCACGCAGCGCGAGACGCTCTACTACAAGGCGACCTTCACCGGGCCGGGCGGTGAAGTGGCAGGGCTGATCGGCACGATTATCGACATCACCGAGCGCAAGCAAGCCGAGACGCGCCAGGCGATGGAGCATGCCGTCACGCGGGTGCTCGCCGCCACCGCCGACACGGCGAGCACCATCCCGCAGGTGATCCGCATTCTTTGCGAGGCACTCGGCTGGAAAGGCGGCGCTCTGTGGCGGCGTGAAGCGCAGCGGCGCCAACCCGCCCTGGTCGCCACCTGGGGAGCGGCGCCGCAACCGATCGACGGCCTGGGCGCGAGCAGCGTGCAGTGGCAGCACGACAACGGCGGCTCGGTGCGCCTGCCGCTGCTCCTTGGCAGTGACGCGCTCGGCGCCATGGCGTTCGCCGGCGTGCCGAGCGGTCCCGACGACGAGCTCACGGCGATGCTGCAGGCGATCGGCAGCCAGGTCGCCCAGTATCTGCAGCGCACGCAGGCAGAAGACGCGCTGCGCTTCGTCGCCACGCACGACTCGCTCACCGGCCTGCCGAACCGTGTCATGTTCAATCAGCGCCTCGAGCACGCGCTGATGCAGGCGAAGCGCCACCGGCGCCATCTCGCCCTGCTGTTTATCGATCTCGACCGCTTCAAGGTGATCAACGACACGCTCGGACATGAGTTCGGCGACACGCTGCTGCGTGATGTAGCGCAGCGATTGATGCACAACCTTCGCGCGAGCGACACGGTGGCGCGCCTGGGCGGCGACGAGTTCGTCGTGCTGCTCGAGGAGACCAACGCGCCGATGTACGTCGCCACCGTGGCGCAAAAGCTGATCGGCGCGCTCGCGCAAGGCTTCGCGCTGGCCGGCAAGGAGTACCACGTGTCGGCGAGCATCGGCGTCAGCACCTATCCGGCTGACGGTGAGACGGCGGCGGGCCTGCTGAAAAGCGCCGACATCGCCATGTACCGGGCGAAGGAGCAAGGCCGCAACACGTTCCAGTTCTACGCTGCCGAGCAGAACATCCACACGGTGGAGCGACTGACGCTCGAGTCGGGGCTGCGCCGGGCGCTCGAGCGCGGCCAGCTCGTGCTGCACTACCAGCCGCAGGTGGAGACCGCGAGCGGCCGCATCACCGGGGTCGAGGCGCTGGTGCGCTGGCAGCACCCCGAGCTCGGGCTCCTGCCGCCCGCGAGCTTCATCGCCATCGCTGAAGAAACCGGCCTCATCGTGCCGATCGGCCAGTGGGTACTGCATGCCGCCTGCGCGACGCAGCGCGCCTGGCGCGAGGCCGGGTTGCCGCCGCTTCGCATGTCGGTGAACCTCTCGCCGCGCCAGTTTCTGCACGAGGGCCTGACGCGCGACATCGAAATGATCGTGCGCGCCTCCGATGCCGATGCGGCACACCTCGAGCTCGAGATCACCGAAGGCATGGTGATGCAGGATCCCGAGCGCGCGGTGACTGTACTGCGCGAGATGCGCAATATCGGTGTGCACATCGCGATCGACGACTTCGGCACCGGCCATTCTTCGCTCGCCTACCTCAAGCGCTTCCCGGTCGACAACCTGAAAATCGACCGCTCATTCATCACCGAGATCCCGGCCGACCGCGGCGATGCCGCGATCACGCAGGCGATCATCGCCATGGCGCACAGCCTCGAGCTGAAGGTGATCGCCGAGGGCGTCGAGACCGAAGCGCAATACCAGTTCCTGCTCGCGCAGCGCTGCGACGAATACCAGGGCTACTTCTTCAGCAAGCCGCTGCCTGCCGAGCAGATGCGCGCGCTGCTGGAGGACGCCGCGGCGCGCGCGCTGGCGGTCATTGCGCGCTGATTTTCGCCTCGCGTATCAGGCGCCCGTAGCGCTCGAGGTCGGCGTGGATCAGCGCGGCGAACTCTTCGGGCGTACCGGTGACGATGTCGTTTCCGCCCTGCACCGCGATGCGCTCGTACACATCCGGCGCGTGCATCGCTTTCACGATGTGCGCGTTCAGCACTGTGATGAGCGCACGCGGCGTCCCGGCGGGCGCCAGCATGCCCTGCCACTGCGACATGTCGTAACCGGTGAAGCCCGCTTCCTGCATCGTCGGCACGTCGGGGAGCGATGAGGCGCGCTTGGCACTGGAAACGGCAAACGCACGCAGTTTTCCCGCCCGGATGTGCGGCACCGAAGTAATCACCGTATCGAACATGAAGGTGAGCTGGCCGCCGAGCAGATCGGCGAGCGCCGGTGCGCTGCCCTTGTACGGTATGTGGTTGAACTTGGTGCGGGTCGCAAGCGCGAAGAGCTCCGCCGCGAGGTGGTTGCCGCCGCCGATGCCGGTTGACCCGTAGGCGAGCGCCCCGGGCCGCGCGTGCGCATCGGCGACCAGCTCCTGGATGCGCTTATAGGGTGCGTCGGCCCGCGTGACGAGCACATATTGATAAACCGCGCACTGCGCTAGCGGCGCGAGATCGCGCTGCGGGTCATACGGCACCTGCGAATAGAGCACGGGATTCACCACGATCGGACCGCTGGCAACCGCGAGCAGCGTATAGCCGTCAGGTGCGCTTTTCGCGACATAGTCGGTGCCGATGCCGCCGTTCGCGCCGGGCTTGTTCTCTACGACGAAGGCTTGCCTGAAGGACTCGGTCAGCTTCTGCGCCAGCGTGCGTGCCCAGATATCGGCGTTGCCGCCGGCGACGTAAGGCACGATGACGCGCACCGGTTTCGCCGGATAATCCTGCGCCGCCCCGGCGCCGGCGAGCGTCAAGAGCAGCAGTGCGAGCACGGTTTTCATCGCGCTTATGATAGGCGAATGCAAACGCTCGACCGCTCGCACCGCAAGCCGGCCGAGCCGCTGCCGGCGCATGCGGCCGACTGCCACATGCATGTGTTCGGGCCTTACGATCGCTTCCCGCTCGCGGCCGAGCGAGCCTACAACGTGCCGGAGGCACCGCTCGGCGCGCATGAGCGGATGAAAGCCCAGGTCGGCCTGGAGCGAACGGTGCTGGTGCAGGCGAGCGGCCACGGCACGGACAACCGCGCCATGCTCGCGGCACTGGCCGGGCTCGGAGCGCACGGCCGCGGCGTCGCCGTGGTCGCGCCGCAGACACCGCTCGCCGAGCTGCAGCGCATGCACAAGGCCGGCGTGCGCGGCGTGCGGCTCAATCTCTATACCTTTGCGGCACGCCACCCGGGCGAACCGGCGGCGCTGCTTCGTACCTACGAGCGCCTGGTGTCCCCGCTCGGCTGGCATGTACAGCTCTTCTGCGCAGCCGAGACGCTGCTTGCCCTGGCGCCGGCCATCGAGCGTGTGAGCGTGCCCATCGTCATCGATCACATGGGCCTCCCCGACGCGGCACAGGGTCTGGAGCAGCCCGTTTTCCAGCGCGTTCTCGAGCTATGCGCGAGCGGCCGCGCGTGGGCCAAGCTCGCTGGCGCCGATCGCATCACGCGCACGAGCGGCAAGCTGCGCGACGCGCTGCCTTTCATGCGCGCGCTCGCCGACGCGGCGCCGCAGCGCCTCGTCTGGGGCTCCGATTGGCCGAACATCGGCTTTCATTCACGTGAGCAGGTGCGCGACGACGAGCTGCTGGCGCACCGCGAGCTCGACGCAGGCGAGCTCCTCAACCTGCTTGCCGAGGCGGTGCCCGACGCGCTAAGACGCGAGGCCATCCTGGCCGGCAACCCCGCGGCGCTCTACGGCTTCCATTGAGAGCTGCCGCCCCGGGCGGGGCGGCAGTCTTTCGAGCGGTCGTTAGAGCAGGCCGAGCAGTTGGTTCAGCAGCCGCGCCAGCCCGTTCGGGTTGTCGACAACCCGGCGACCGAGCCCATCGACGAGGCAATTACCTGAACAGTGGCTACGGCGCCGGCTGGCGCACCGAGGTCGGTCGGAAATCGTGCGTCACCTCGTAGATGAGCGCCGGCACCATTTCGTCGCGCGGGTTGGCGTTCCTCATGCCGCCGCTGATGCCCTGCTCGGAAACGCTGACGGCGCCGAGCTGCCGCCGCGCCCAGCTCGAGCTGCTCCAGACACTTGCGCCGCTCGCGGTCTCGAGGAGTCGCGCCGACAGATCGCCACGCAGCTCCGCGCGCACGCCGCCCTCCATTCTCGCGATGTCGGAGATCTTTACGTCCACGCGCGGCTCCGAATAGGCGATATCGCCGAGGAAAACCGCCGCCACGCCGTACCGCTGGCCGATCTTTCTCAGCGCCGGCGCATCGAGCTGCCTCGCGCCGAGCGAGGCGAGCAGCGCCTGGCGCTCGCCAAGCTCGATGAAGCGCGTGCCCGGCTGCGCCGACTGGATCTGCTCCTGGAACTGGCGTGTGGCGCGCGTGTTGATCGAGCGCTCCGCATTGGTATCGAACTCGACGATGCCGATGCCGCTATAGCCGCGCAGATCGACGCGCGGCGGCACGGGGACCACCACCGTGCGGGTATGCGAGCAGGCGGCGAGCAGCACAAAGGTGACGAGGAGCGTGAAGCCGGCAAATCGAGTCATTGACTGCCTCCCTTTTTTATTGGTTTGCCGGGAGGCAGACTACACCGAGCGATCGAGCCCTGCTCAGGACTTTTTAGGCGCCGCTCGCGAAGGACTCGCTCATCCAGGCGGCGGTGCGCAGCGCGCCGCCGAAGCTGTAGAGGTGCACGCCGACCACGTTGCTCGGCTCGCGCGTGCGCGTGTAGCGCGCCACCGCGACGACGTGCTGGCGCGGATCGGTGTTGGTGACGAGCTGGGCGATACCGCTGCCAAGGGTGCGCAGTGCGCGCAACGAGCGGCTCACGCCGCAGCGCTGGGCATAGCGCGCCAGTGCCGCCGCGTCGGTCGGGCCGGCAATGCCGACATAGACCGGCAGGCTTGGCCAGCGGCGCGCGAGCGTCGCACAGTAGTCCACCACGCGCGCCGGCGCGAATGAAAACTGCGTGAGCACATACACGCCGATCGACTGCGCGCTGGCAAGCTCGAGCTTGCGGGCGAGCGCGCTTTCGATGGCGTTGGGCGGGAGGCGCGGATGCCCCTCGGGATAACCCGCGACGCCGATCTCGCGCACGCCGCAATCGGCGAGCAGCCGCTCTTCCAGGATCTGCAGGCTGTCGGCAAACGGCCCCTTCGGCCGCGGCTCGTCGCCGCCGATGAGCAGCACGCGGTGCACGCCATGCTCGGTGGCCGCACGGCGCAGGAAATGCCGGAACTCGTCGCGATTCAGAATGCGCCGCGCGGAGACGTGCGGCACCGGATCGAGGCCGGCGGCGCGGATCGCCGCAATCGCTTCCAGCGTGCGCGCGAGCGGCAGGCCGGGCAGCGACGGCACATAAACGCAGGTCCCTGCCGGCAGCAGCGCGGCGACCTCGGCGGCGCGGTGCAGCTCGCGCGGCGAGATCTCGAGCGAGCCCCCGGTGACGAGCTCCGAGACGCGCGCCTCGATGCCGGGCTCAGTCGCGCTTGCGGGAAACGACATAGGATTCGTCGAGGAACCAGAGGCTGCCGTGCTTCTGCAGCACGTCGCGCGTGGCGTCGAGGTAGCGCGTGTCGCGGAGCGCCTCACCCAGCCGCACGTCGTCGATTTGCGCCACGTAGATCGCGGCGTTCCAGGCCGCGAACAGTGTCGAGGTGCCGATACTGCTCGAAATCTCGCTCGGCAACGTGTGCATGTCGTAGCGGAAGATCGCCCGCGCGTCGGCGTAGGCGTTGAAATTGTAGTGCCGCGAGTCCCGCCCGAGCTCATTTTTCGTCGCCCGCAGCAGATCGTGGCGGCTTTGCGTATAGGGATTCTCGCCCGACCACACCTTCTGGATGATCTCGAGGCCCGGGTCGTGCCCGTAAGAATGGATGCCGAGCAGGCGGCCGCCTTTGCCGAGCGCGCGCACGAGCGGCGTGACCACCTTCTGTGCCTTGAATTCGAGCGCGGCGCGCAGCCGGTAGGGCTGCGAGGCGATCACCATGTCGTAGTCGGCACGGCCTTCACCACGCTTCGGGATGACGTTTTCCAGGAGGAACCGGTAATCCTCGCGATAGAGAACCAGGGCGGTGGGATGCTCGTAGATCGGATTGCCGGTTTTCGGGCTATGCCGCGCCTGCCAGCTCTTGGCGAGGAACGGCTCGAGGGCTGCGATCTGCTCGCTGAAATCATGCGACGTGGTGCCGGCGAGCGGCGCCTCGTGCCACACCATCGACGTCGCCGCGGTCACGGCGCGCGGTTGCAGCCACGGCGCCTCGCTGTAGTACATGTTCGTCACCACCAGCACCGTGGCCGGATGCTCGTAGAAGCGATCGGCCATCTTGCGCAGCGAGAGCCGCACGTCCTCCAGGCTGATCTCCTTGCCGACGATGTAGAACGGTACCGTGGGAAAGCGCCGGTGCATCTCGCGCATCACGCGCGCGAGCACCGTGCCGTCGCCCATGCCGGCATCGAAGAGGCGCACCGCGGGCGGTCGCGGATGGATCTGGCCGAGCTCGAGGCCGACGCGCCGGGCGATCACGTCTTTCTCGCTGCAGGTATTGACGAACAGGAGATACTTCTGGCGGTTGTCGAAGAAACGGAAATTGGTTTCCGGATCTGCCTTGTGCGCCGTGGCGAGCGCCGGCTGCGGCGCGCCGGCGTGAATCAGCGGCATCAGCTCGGGCGGCGAGTCGCCCGCGCCCGCCGCGCCATGCTTCGCCATGAAATCGTTGACCCGCGTCAGCGTCTCGGGCGTGACGCGCGCGCCGTCGCGCAGGCGCGCGACGAACTTGCCGTCGTTCACTGCGCGGCGGCCGAACGTCGACTCCGCCATGCCCGTGCGCCGGCAGAAATCCGAGATGCTGCCGAGCAGCGTCCCGCCTCCTCCTTGCACCCATCCTCCGTAACAGGATTGCGCGAAAATGTTGCGCGCGTCGGTGGTGGGACATCAACCACACCTTCCGCAATGCAAAAAGTGGGATGCTGCCCATCATCGCATAATCAATGGCTTCCGTCCTCGACCTGATCGGCAACACCCCCATGGTGCAGGTCCGCCGGCTGGACAGCGGGCCGGCAGCCCTGTACCTCAAGCTCGAAAACCAGAACCCCGGCGGCTCGATCAAGGACCGCATCGCGCTTTCGATGATCGAGGCGGCGGAGCGCGAAAAGCGCATCCAGCCCGGCTCACTGCTCGTCGAAGCGACCGCCGGGAACACCGGCCTCGGGCTCGCCCTGGTCGCTGCGCAGAAGGGCTATCGGCTGCTCATCGTGATGCCGGACAAGATGAGCCAGGAAAAAATCTTTCACCTGAAAGCGCTCGGCGCCGAAGTCCTGCTCACGCGATCGGACGTCACCAAGGGCCACCCGGAGTACTACCAGGACAAGGCGGCGCGCCTTGCGCGCGAAATGCCGGGCGCGTTCTACGTCAACCAATTCGCGAACGAAGCGAATCCCTGGGCGCACGAGCACACCACCGGCCCCGAAATCTGGGAGCAGCTCGCGCACCAAGTGGATGCGGTCGTATGCGGCGTGGGCACGGGCGGCACGCTCACCGGCCTCTCGCGCTTTTTCGCCAACGTCTCGCCGCAGACGGAGATGGTGCTTGCGGACCCGGCGGGCTCGATACTCGCGTCGCTCGTGAACAGCGGCAAAGCGCCGGCACACGTGGGCAGCTGGCTGGTCGAGGGCATCGGCGAGGACTTCGTGCCGGCGGTGTGCGATCTCTCGCGCGTGCGCAAGGCGTACAGCATTCCTGACCGCGAAGCGCTGCTCACCTGCCGCGAACTGCTGCGCCAGGAAGGCGTCATGGGCGGCACCTCGACCGGCACGCTGGTGGCGGCGGCCCTGCGTTATTGTCGCGAGCAGCGCGAGCCGAAGCGCGTCGTTACGCTGGTCTGCGACAGCGGCAACAAGTACCTCTCGAAGGTCTACAACGATTTCTGGATGCTCGACCAGGGCTTCATCGAGCGCGAACGCTTTGGCGACCTGCGCGACCTCATCAGCCGCCGCCACCACGATCACGCGGTCGCTACCGTGAGCGCCGACGAAAAAGTGCTGACCGCCTATCAGCGGATGAAGCTCTACGACGTCTCGCAGCTCCCCGTGCTGAAGGACGGGCGCATCGTCGGCATCGTCGACGAAGAGGACATTCTTGCCGAGGTGTACGACAATCCTGAGCACTTCAACGAGGCGGTGACCGAAGCGATGGAGACGCATCTCGTGACCGTCAGTCCCGCGGCCTCGATCACGGAGCTGATGGAGATTTTCAAGCGCGGCATGGTGGCGATCGTGGTCGACGGCAATGAATTTCTCGGGCTGATCACGCGCATCGATCTGCTCAACTGGCTGCGCCGGCGCGACGACAAATGAAGTTCGATACCAAGGTGGTGCACGCCGGGCAGGAACCCGATCCGCGCACCGGCGCCGTGATGACGCCGATCTACGCCACCTCGACTTACGCACAGTCGAGCCCCGGCGAGCACCAGGGGTTCGACTACGCGCGCACGCGCAACCCGACGCGCGATGCGCTCGAAGCATGCCTTGCCGAGCTCGAAGGCGGCGACGCCGGCTTTGCCTTCGCTTCGGGCATGGCGGCGATCGGCACGGTCCTCGAGACTCTGGACTCGGGTTCACACGTGGTCTGCATGCACGATCTCTACGGCGGCAGCTATCGCCTCCTCGAGCGCGTACGCAAACGCTCGGCCGGACTGCAAGCGAGCTTCGTCGATCTCGCGGACACGAAAGCGCTCGAGCCCGCCATCCGGCCGAATACGCGCATGCTGTGGGTCGAGACGCCGACCAATCCCCTGTTGAAGCTGGTCGACCTCTCCGCGGTGGCCGAGATCGCGCACCGGCGCGGCCTCGCCTGCGTCTGCGACAACACGTTCGCGTCGCCCTGGATCCAGCGGCCGCTCGAGCATGGCTTCGACATCGTCGTGCATTCGACCACCAAGTACCTGAACGGGCATTCGGATGTGATCGGCGGCGCGGCGGTGATCGGCAAAAACGCGGAGCTCAAGGAAAAGCTCGCCTTTCTGCAGAACGCGGTCGGCGGCGTGCCGAGCCCGTTCGATGCCTTCCTGACGCTGCGCGGCATCAAGACGCTCGCACTGCGCATGGAACGGCATTGCGCGAACGCGATGCACATCGCCGCCTGGCTGGAAAAGCAGCCGAAGGTCGAGCGCGTGGTCTATCCCGGATTGGCGAGCCATCCCCAGCATCTGCTCGCGGCGAAGCAGATGAACCGCCGCTATGGCGGCATGGTGACGGTGATATTGAAAGGCGGGCTGGCCGCGTCACGGCGCTTCCTCGAGCGCTGCAAGCTGTTCACGCTCGCCGAGAGCCTGGGCGGGGTGGAAAGCCTGATCGAGCATCCGGCGATCATGACGCACGCCTCGCTGCCCGAGGACGTGCGCGCCGGGCTGGGCATCAGCGACGGCCTGGTGCGTCTTTCGGTCGGCATCGAGGACCTGTCGGATCTCATCGCCGAGCTCGAGTACGCGCTGGATTAGCGTCTCCCTCATATCCATCCTCATCGGCGCCGCCGCGCTCGCCGCGCTCGCGCTCTGGTATGTCATCGCCATGCCGGGCAGCTCGTACCGCGGCCCGCTCGAGTTCAGCGCGGACGAGCAGGCGGTCGCTGCGCGGCTGCGCGCACATGTCGAAGCGCTCGCCGTAAGCGAGCGCAACGTGGATCTCGAGCGCCCGGCGCGCTACATCGAGCAGCAATTGGGCGACACAAGGGCGCATCAATTCCGGAGCGGCGGACGCACGGTGCGCAATGTCGAAGTCGGTACGGGCGCCGTGGTCGTCGGCGCGCATTACGACAGCGTGCCCGGGTCGCCCGGCGCCGACGACAATGCCTCCGGCGTCGCGGTGCTGATCGAGCTCGCGCGTATGGGGCTGCCGGCGCGCTTCATCGCTTTTGCCAACGAAGAGATGCCGTACTTCGAGACCGACGAGATGGGCAGCCAGGTCTGGGTGCGGGAAGCGGCGCGGCGCGGCGAGCGCATCAGGGCCATGCTGTCGCTCGAGATGCTCGGCTATTACCGCGACCTGCCGCGAACGCAGCACTATCCGGCGCCGTTCGGCTGGCTGTATCCGGACCGCGCGAACTTCATCGGCTTCGTCGGCGACCTCGGCGCACGGCACCTCGTGCGTCGCGCGATCGCCGCATTCCGCCGGCACGCCAGATTCCCTGCCGAGGGGATCGCCGCACCGGCGTTCGTTCCAGGCGTAACGTGGTCGGACCATTGGTCGTTTCGCCGGCATGGCTATCCCGCCATCATGGTCACCGACACCGCATTCAACCGCTATGCGCACTACCATCGGGCGAGCGACACGCCGGAGAAGCTCGACTACCTGCGCATGGCGCGCGTCACGCTCGGCCTCGCGGCCGTGATCAAGGAGCTGGCGAATGAAAATCGGTGACCTCAACGTCAACCGCATCGGCTTTGGCGCCATGCGCGTGATCGACAATCCGGACATCTGGGGGCCGCCGAAGGACAAGGCGAACGCGCACCGCGTGCTGCGCCGCGCCTACGAGCTCGGTGCGAACTTCTTCGACACGGCCGAGAGCTACGGGCCGCATCACAGCGAGATTGCGATCGCCGAGGCGATGCATCCCTATCCGAAGGATCTCGTCATCGGTACGAAATGCGGGCTGGTGCGACCGAAAGCGTCGCGCTGGGACGAAGATGGCCGTCCGCAGAAGCTGCGTCAGGACCTGGAAGGCAGCCTCAAGCGTCTCAAGCTCGAGCGCATCGATCTCTATCAGCTGCATGCGCCCGACCCGAAGGTGCCGTTCGAGGACCAGGTCGG
>DASREB010000066.1:0-17844 GCA_035652275.1 Burkholderiales bacterium | reverse complement strand
AGGCTTCCGCGCGGTGAAGTTGCGCCTCGGGCGCCGTGAGGCGCGCGAGGACCTTGAGGCGCTGCGCGCGGTGAAGAAGGCGATCGGTCCGGACATCACGCTGATGGTCGACTTCAACCAGGTGCTCACGGTGGCGGAGGCAATCCAGCGCGGCCGCCTGATCGACGCCGAGGGCGGCGTGTACTGGATCGAGGAGCCGATCCGCGCCGACGATTACGCCGGCGCTGCGCGCATTACGCGCGAGATCGCGACGCCGATTCAGCTCGGCGAGAACTTCATGGGGCCGGAGCAGATGGCGCAAGCCATTGCGATCGGTGCCTGCGACTACGTCATGCCGGACGCCGAGCGCATCGGCGGCGTCACCGGCTGGCTGCGCGCCGCGGCGCTGGCGCAGGGCGCAGGCATGGAGATGTCGAGCCATCTCTTCCCAGAGGTGAGCTGCCACCTGCTCGCGGCAACGCCCACCTGCCACTGGCTCGAGTACGTCGATTGGGCGAACGCCATTCTTGCCGAGCCGGTGGAGCTGAAGGACAGCCACGTGCTGATCCCGTCGCGGCCGGGCGTCGGCATCGCCTGGGACGAAAAAGCGGTGACGCGCTACGCGCTATGACGTTCACGCGACACTTCGCGCACTGGCCGCCGGGAGCACCAAAATCGCTCGAGGTGTCGCGCGAGAGCGTCTATAGCAACCTTGCCGCCAGCGCGGCGAAGCATCCTGAGCGCACCCTCGTCGATTACTACGGCACGCGCTTCACCTATGCGGACATCGAGCGCGAGGCCGATGCGCTCGCGGGGTTCCTGCAGCGGCGCTGCGGCGTGGCTAAAGGCGATCGCGTTCTGCTCTATTTGCAGAACAGCCCGCATTTCATCATCGCCTACTACGCGATCCTGCGCGCCGATGCCGCCGTGGTGCCGGTGAATCCGATGAACCGCACCGAGGAACTGCGCCATTACGTGCGCGACGCGCAAACCAGCGTCGCGGTCGTCGGCCAGGAGCTCTACGAGCGCATTGCGCCGCTCGATCTGCCGCACGTCGTCGTCGCGACATATTCCGAATACGTGCGTACGCCGACCGACCTGCCGGTACCGGACTTCGTGCGCGCACCTCGCGCCGGCAGTGGTGGCATCGCGTGGCGCGACGCGCTCGGCACCGCGCTGCAGCCCGCCCGGCACACCGCCGCAGCTGACGATCTCGCCGTGCTGCCGTATACCTCCGGCACGACCGGCAAGCCCAAGGGCTGCATCCACACCCACGGCACCGTGCAGGCAACGACCATCCCGTACCTCTATTGGCGGGGCGACGAAGGCGAATCGGTCGTGCTGTCCGCGCTGCCGATGTTCCACGTCACCGGCATGCAGGCGGGCATGAACGCACCGATCTACCGCGGCGCCACCATCGTGGTGCTGTCGCGCTGGGACCGCGACTGCGCCGCGATGCAGATCGAGCGCGCGAGAGTGACCAACTGGTCGGCGATCACGACCATGCTGGTGGACTTCATCTCCAATCCGGGGCTCGGCAAATACGACATCAGCTCCCTGCGAGTGCTCGGCGGCGGCGGCGCGGCGATGCCCGAGGCCCTGGCGCGCAAGCTCGAGCACGTGTTCCGCACGCCGTACGTCGAGGGTTATGGACTCACCGAAACCATGGCGCCATCGCATATCAATCCGCCGCAGCGCCCGAAGCGCCAATGCGCCGGCATCCCGTTTTTCAACACCGACGCGCGGGTCGTCGATCTCGAGACCCGAGCGGAGCTCGGGCCGGGCCAAGTCGGCGAGATCATCGTCCACGGTCCGCAGGTTTTCAAAGGCTACTGGCGCCAGGACGAGGCGACGCGCGAGGCGTTCATGCAGCACGACGGCCAGCGCTTTTTCCGCACCGGCGACCTCGGCTACTACGACGACGAGGGCTACTTCTTCATCACCGATCGGCTGAAGCGCATGATCAATGCTTCCGGCTTTAAGGTGTGGCCGGCCGAGGTCGAGGCGATGCTGTATGCGCATCCCGGGATAAAGGAGGCTTGCGTCATCGGCGCGCCCGACGGTTATCGCGGCGAGACGGTCAAGGCGGTTATCGTGCCGCGGTCTCCCGATGTGAAGGCCGAGGAGATCATCGAATGGGCGCGCAGCCGCATGGCGGCCTTCAAGGTGCCGCGGCTGGTGCAGTTCGTCGAGCAGCTGCCGAAGACCGCGACCGGCAAGATCCTCTGGCGCGAATTACAGGAAAGAGAGCGTGCGAAATGAGAAAAATGGTGACCGCCACCATTTTGCTGGCCACGGCGTTATTGGCGAGCGTCGCGCACGCGCAGATCACGGTGCAGGACGCCTGGATGCGCGCGACGCCGCCGGGCGCGAAGATCGCGGCTGGCTACCTGACGATCCGCAACGCCGGCAGCGCCGATCGCCTGGTCGGCGCCACCTCGCCGGCGGCCGAGCGCGTAGAGACGCACGTCACTGCGCGTGACGGCGACATGATGCGCATGCGCGAGGTGAAGGGTTACGACGTCCCGGCTAAGGGCACGCTCGAGCTCAAGCCGGCCGGGGCGCATCTGATGTTGGTGAACATCAAGGCGCCGCTCAAGGAAGGCACGAGCGTCCCGGTCACGCTCAGGTTCCAGCACGCCGGCGACATCAAGGTGGCGTTCCAGGTGCGACCGCTCGCCGGCGGCGAGCACCACGCGCACTAACTAGTCAGCACGGTCCGCGCGAGCCACCAGGCGAGCCCGGCCATGAAGGCCGAGCACGGGATGGTGAGGATCCACGCCCAGACGATGTTGCCGGCAAGTCCCCAGCGCACGGCCGATACCGATTGCGTGGCGCCTACGCCGACGATCGAACCGGTGATGGTGTGCGTGGTGGAGACCGGGATGCCGAGGCTCGTGGCGAGGAAAAGCGCGATGGAGCCGGAGAGCTCCGCGCAGAAGCCGCTTGCCGGGCGGATCTTGGTGATGCGCTGTCCCATGGTTTTGACGATGCGCCAGCCGCCGAACATGGTGCCGAGGCCGATCGTGATGTAGCAGGCGATCACCACCCACGGCGGCACGGAGGCCTGCGGCGCGGTGTAGCCGCCCGCGATCAGCAGCATCCAGATGATGCCGATCGTTTTCTGCGCGTCATTACCGCCGTGGCCGAGGCTGTAGAGCGACGAGGAAAAGAGCTGCAGCCGCCGGAACAGGCGATCGACGCGACTGGGCGTCACGCGCACAAAGATCCAGGAGATCGCAAGGTACAGCGCCGAGCCGATGACGAAGCCGAGTGCGGGCGAGATGAAGATGAACGCGACCGTCTTCAGTATCCCCGCGGGAATGAGCGCCCACGTGCCGGCCTTCGCCACGCCGGCGCCCACCAGGCCGCCGATGAGCGCGTGCGACGAGGACGACGGGATGGCGTACCACCAGGTAATGATGTTCCAGGAGATGGCGCCGACCAGCGCGCCGAGCACCACGTAGTGATCGACGATGCCGGTGTCGATGATGCCCTTGCCGACCGTCGCCGCGACGCTGAGATGGAAGATGAAGACGGCGATGAAGTTCATCAGCGCCGCGATCACCACCGCCTGGTAGGGCTTCAGCACGCGCGTCGACACCACGGTGGAGATGCCGTTCGCCGCGTCGTGGAAGCCGTTCATGAAGTCGAACGCGAGCGCGACGATCACGAGCCCGGCGACGACGCCGACGCTGAGCTGCCCGGCCGACTCCATCAGGAGTTCTCGATGACGATGCCTTCGATGACGTTCGCCACGTCCTCGCAGCGATCGGTGATCGACTCGAGCAGGTCATAGATGACGCGCAGTTTCATCACCTGCTTGAGATCGTTCTCTTCGCGGAACAGCTTGGACATCGCGCCGCGCATTACGCGGTCGGCGTCCGATTCGAGGCGATCGATCTCCTCGCACGACTTGAGGATCGCCTGCGGGTCCTTGAGATTGGTGAGGAGCGCCACCGCGGCCTTCACGCGGTCGCACGACTGCTGGCAGATTTCCGCGAGCTGCTTCGCCTCCGGCGTCGCCGCGCGCAGATCGTAGAGCGCGATCGACTCCGCGACATCCTGAATCAGGTCGAGGATGTCATCCATCTTGGTGATGAGCCCGTGGATTTGCTCGCGGTCGAATGGCGTGATGAAGGTTCGGTGTAACAGCGTAATGGTCTCGTGCGTGATCTTGTCCGCCGCGCGCTCGGCGCCGTCGATGCGCTGTGCATGCGCGTCGAGCTCGTCGAAGCGGCTCATCATCGCCGCGAGCTCGCGCGCCCCTTCGACGATGCGCTCCGCGTGCGCGTTGAACAGATCGAAGAACTTCCCCTCGCGGGGCATCAGCCGTCCGAGCATGCGACCTCCGGGTTAGCGCGCGCGATTCTAAAGAAATCCCACGCCGCGCGTACGCAGTCCGGCGATTTCGCGCTCGTCGAAGCCCCAGTCCGCGAGCGCCTCGCGTCCGCCTTCGCCGCGCTCGGGCGGCGCGCGGCCGAGCTCCGGTCGCGTGCGCGAGAAGCGCGGCGCGGGCGCCGGCTGCGCGACCTCGGCGAGCTCGGCGTAGGCGGCGCGCGCGCGGCTATGCTCGTGCGCGCGCGCCTCCGACCAGGAAAGCACCGGCGCGAAACAGGCGTCCGAGCCGTCGAACACGCGGCACCATTGATCGCGCGTTTTGCGCTTGAAGGTTTCCGCCAGGCGGCGGCGCATCTCTGGCCAGTGATTACGATCGTGCTGCGGCGGCAAGTCGCCGAGCTGCAGGCGCTCGCAGAGCTCGGCAAAGAATTTGTCCTCGATGGCGCCGATCGCCACGTACTTGCCGTCGGCCGTCTCGTAGACGTCGTACCAGGGCGCGCCGCCGTCGAGGATGTTGGCGCCGCGCTCCTCCGACCAGCCGCCGGCGGCGAGGAAGCCCGCGAACATGGCGGCGAGCAGCGCTGCGCCGTCAACCATCGCCGCATCGATAACCTGCCCGCGCCCGGAGCGCTGCGCTTCCAGCAGCGCACACACCACGCCGAAGCCGAGCAACATGCCGCCGCCGCCGAAGTCGCCGATGAGGTTGAGCGGCGGCACCGGCGACTGGCCGTGCCGGCCGATGGCGTTGAGGATGCCGGAGAGCGCGATGTAGTTGATGTCGTGGCCGGCGCGCGGCGCAAGCGGCCCTTCCTGCCCCCAGCCGGTCATGCGGCCGTAGACCAGGCGCGGATTGGCTTTCAGCGCTTGCGCCGGACCGACGCCCAGGCGCTCCATTACGCCGGGACGGAAGCCTTCGATCAGCGCATCGGCACGCGCGATCAGCGCGAGCGCGGCTTCGGCACCGCGGGACGATTTCATGTCGAGCGTCACCGATCGCTTGCCGCGCAGCATGACGTCCTGCCAGCGTTCGCGCTTGAGCCCGAGGCCCGAGCTTCGCGGCCGATCGACCACCAGCACATCGGCGCCCATGTCCGCGAGCAGCATGCCGGCGAACGGCGCGGGCCCGATCGCTTCGAATTCGAGAACGCGGATGCCCTTCAGCGGACCCATGTGCGACAGTTTAACCGTCGCGCGCCGGCTTCCCCTTGGCGAGCCAGGCGCCCGCTCCGACGAAGAGGGCCGGAATGATCCACAAGACGCTGATGATCACGGCGGCGCGCAAGCCGGCATAGTCCGCATGCTCGACTGCGTGGGCGAATTCGTGGCCGCGCTCCAACATCCAATGCCAGGCCTGGTGGCCGATGATTGCCGATAGCACGACGATCGCGAGCCGCGCGCCAAGTACGCGCGCCACGAGCCGCATTGCGCTCCATGACACTGCAGCGGCCACAACCTCGGCGAGCACCATGGCGAAGTCGAACGAAACCAGGGCGACGCCGACGTGGGAGCCGGCGAACTGGCGCAGGTCGGCAAACGAGATACCAAGGACAATGCCGCTCAGCGAGCCAACCATGCCGGCCATGAGCCAGCGGCGGCGTTCGCTCGGCGCGCCGAGATTCGCGATGGCAGCGAGCAGAGTCGCCGCAGCCGTGCCGACGTCGGCGATTTCCGCAAGCCAGCGGGTATTCGGGACTGCGCCCAGCGCTGTGGCAGTCAATGTCAGCGCCTGCAGCGCGCTCAATACAAGGACGAGCGCGAGCACGCCGCGCCAGTGCATAAAGGGGGCAAGGAGGCAAAGCAGGAATACGAAGCGCTCGAGGGAAACGGCATCACTTGAGCCATGGCGCACGAAGAACCACGCCGCGTCGTACCAGCGCGGGTCGAGCGCTACCCAGCCCGAGCCGCCCGAGAGCACATAGCGGCGTGGCGATTTTCCTTCCGGCAGGAAAGCGAGCTGCAGTTTGACGCGCAGCCCCAGCCCGGGCATGACGTTGGTGTGGATCGAAAAGCGTCCGTCCGCCGAGCGGATCGGGTATTCGAGCTCGGCATCGAAGAAGCCCTGGTTCCAGAAAAGATCGGTATGGACGGGCAATGGCGGCCCGCGCACATGTGCGAGCGCGGCGTCATAGCTCTGGAACGAGCGGTCCGAGAGGACCGAAATCCTCGTCTCGCGCACCGTGGGAACCAGAAGCGCTCCGTCTTCTCGCAATTGGATCTGCTCCGCGGCCGCTGCCGCGGCGGCGCGCAGCACCGGGTCTACCTTCGCGAGATCGATATACCCCGGCCCGCGCTTAGGCAAATTGAACGGCTGCAGAAAGACGAGTGGAATGCGCACGATCTGCCGCAGGTGCCCGTCCTCCGGCTTGATGTATCCCTCCAGGGTGATTTCGGGCGGCAGGTCCGAGCCGTTGGCGAGCGCCGCGCGCGGCGCGAACAGCATGGCGGCGAGGACCAACGGAAACAGAGCGGCCGGGAGCTTACCCACTCCCGGCCGCCGTGTTGCTATCGATGTCTAACGCCGGCGCGCTCAGCGATCGTGATCCTCGTCGCGGCAGTCGCCGCGCCGGTCGTCGTCATCGCATTTCACCAGATTGAACTTCTGGACGCGCCGGCCGCCAACGGTTTCGCCGGCATACAGGTTGCCTTTGCTGTCGATTGCCATCATGTGCAGGAAGGTGAAGTCACCGGCCATGTGACCCGGCCGGCCGAAGCCGCCGAGGATGGCCGGATTCGGCGCGCCGGCCGGCGAGACGCCGTAGAGCGCCTTAGCGTGATCCATGATCCACATGATCTCGTTGCCGCCGTCGGACTCGTACATGAACTTCTGCCGGGAGTCGGGCGAGAAATCGATGTCCCACGCCGAGCCGGCGGTGCCGATCGCGGCGGTCCCCGGCACGATCGGAATGTCTCTTACGAAGGTCCCTGCCGTCATACCGGAGCCTTTCGTGTAGACATTGATTCGATCCTGGCCACGATCGCAGGCGTACACAAGGCCGTTATTCGGCAGCACGACGCAGTGCGGGTGGCCGCCATCGCCGGCGGTGAATTGCCCCGGACCGGCGCCGACCGTGCCCATCTGGCGCAGATAGTGTCCGTTGCGGTCGAACACCACCACGCGGTGATTGCCGTAGCCGTCGGCGATGTAAACGTCGCCGTTCGCCGGATCGACCGCGATATCTGCCGGCAGGCTGAGCAGCGTATGGCTGGTCCCAGTCCTGTTCACATTGCCGAACGGCGGCGTCGGCGTCCCACCCGGGTTGGTACATGGGATTCCCCGCCCATCCAGGCCGTCGTCGCACAGGAACTTGACGCCGATCTCCAGCAGCTTGGTGCTGCCGTCGTGGCTCCATTTCTGCACGATGCCGTCGCCGTTGCCGGCAATCCAGACATTGTCCTGGTAATCCACATAGCAGCCGTGGATGCCGTTCGGCAGCGTGGCGTTCTGGCCGGCGACGCTATTGCCCGCCGGCCCGACGCTGCCCGCCGGCATGAGCGCCGCAAACGCCGCGGCATTCTTGGTCCAGGCGTTGTTGGTGACGACGTTGCCTTCACGATCGAATTCGATCACCGGCGGCGACGCCTTGGATTTGAACGGGCCGCCGAGGGTGCCGGTCTTGTTGTCGGCGCCGCCGACGCCCTCCGGCGAGGCGAGCCCGCCGGTCTGGAAGCCGCGCGTCACGATGAACAGATGGTCGCGCGAGTCGATGCAGGTGCCGCCCACTTCACCGGTGACCCAGTTGTCGGGCAGCGGCTTGGGCCAGAACGGATCGACTTTGAAGGTCGGTGCAACCAGTCCGTGCTTCTCCGGTGCTGCGCCGAGGTCCGCGACCGGGCCCAGGATCGCAACGCTTGCTGCCGCGATGCCCGCCGCAACCGCGCCGAGGTAAACGTATCGCTTGGCGTCCATGCCTCCCCCTGTTGGTGAGACCATGACTTTAGACCCGGACGGCGCCGACAATGATTAGATTCGCTCATCAACTCATGACCGCCGCGAATTAAACATGCCGGCGCGCTTCCCCGAGCGCATCGTCTGCCTTACCGAGGAGACGACCGAGACGCTCTATCTGCTGGGTGAAGAGCACCGCATCGTCGGCATTTCCGGCTACACCGTGCGCCCGCCGCGCGCGCGTCGCGAAAAACCGCGCGTCTCCGCGTTCCTCAGCGCGCAGCAG
Organism: Burkholderiales bacterium; assembly: GCA_035652275.1. Classification (GTDB taxonomy): domain Bacteria; phylum Pseudomonadota; class Gammaproteobacteria; order Burkholderiales; family SG8-39; genus SCGC-AG-212-J23. Next base: position 9,352 of record DASREB010000066.1, on the reverse strand, counting down.
GACAAGATCCTGGCGCTCAAGCCCGACCTGGTGCTCGGTTTCTCCGACCTGCAGGCGGACATCGCGCGCGACCTGGCGAAGGCCGGGCTCAATGTCTTTGTTTTCAACCAGCGCTCGGTGGACGAGATCCTGTCGATGGTGCTCGTCCTTGCTTCCCTGGTCGGCGCCGCCGAGCGCGGGCGCACGCTGGTCGCGCAGCTGGAAGCGGGCTTGAGCGAGGTGCGCGCCGCGGCGGCGCGGCTACGCCGGCGTCCGCGGGTTTACTTCGAGGAATGGGACGAGCCGATGATCAGCGGCATCCGCTGGGTGAGCGAGCTCGTCGGCATTGCCGGCGGCGAGGACGTGTTCGCCGAGCTCTCGCGCTCGCAGGCGGCGAGCGGGCGCATCGTGCAGCCGCGCGCGGTGATCGAGCGCTCGCCGGAGGTCATGATCGCCTCCTGGTGCGGCAAGAAGTTCAGGCCGGAGCGGGTACGCGCGCGCTCGGGATGGAGCGAGCTGCCGGCGGTGCGCGACGGCGAGCTGCACGAGGTGAAATCAGCCGACATCCTGCAGCCGGGGCCGGCGGCGCTTACCGACGGCGTACGGCGGCTGCACCAAATCATCGCTCGCTGGTCCGAGAAGCAAGCGCTCAAGGTCCCTTGATGTCGTTCGCTTCGAAGGCGCCAACGAGGCGCTTGAGGAACTCGCGGCGCACGGTGTCTTTCTCGCGCGGCAGCACCTTGATGCGGCCGCGCAGGCTCAGGCCCCAGAGCTCCCAGCGGTCGACGCCCCACACTTCGAAGTCGCCGAGGATGGCGCGGCTGAAGACCGGATCCTTGCGCAGGCTCTCGCCGACTTCGCGCATCGCCTTCAGCGCGGGCTCGACGTCGTGGTGGCCCGCAATCGCGGCGTCGATCATCGCGTACGCGTAGCTGCGCGTACGGTTGATCACCATCTTGATCTCGCCGTTGGGAATGAAGGTCACCACGCCCTCGGCGTCGCGCAGGCGCACGTAGCGCAGCGTCACTTCCTCGACCTCGCCCGCCTTGCCTGAGATCTCGACGATGTCGCCCTCGCGGATCTGGTCCTCGACCAGCATGAAGAAGCCGCTGAAGTAGTCCTTGATGAGGCTTTGCGCGCCAAAGCCGATGGCGACGCCGGCGACCCCGGCAGTGGCAAGGATCGGCGCGATCGAGATGCCGAGCTCGCCGAGGATCAGCATCCCTGCCACCAGGATGACGGTGACGCCCGCGGCATAGTGGAACACGCGACCGACGGTGTCGATGCGGCGCAGCTCATCCACGCCGGGTGAGCGGCGCTCCATCACCTTGCGGAAGGTGCGGATGATGCGGCTGGCGAGCGCCTGGATCAGCCAGGCGACCAGCAGGATGAGGACGATACGCCCGCTGCGCGTCAGCGCGAGCTTCGCCTCGTCATCGAGCCCGTAGAAGTACTGGAGGAGGTCTCTCAGTGCAGGCCTGGGGTTCGCACGGCTTCTAGTGCAAGCCTAGCGAGGCCTCGATGTTTCGCACCATGGCGACGAGGCGCGGCCCGAGATCGTCCTCGAGCTGGCCCTTCTTCACCATGAACGCGGGCACGATGCAGTTGAAGGAGACGATCTCGCCGTCGACCGTGCGGCGCATCGGCACGCCGACCGCATGGACTTCGCGGCGCAGCTCGCCCGTCGAGGCGCAGAAGCCGCGCGTGCGGATGTCATCGAGTCCCTTGTCGATCGACGGCCGGTACTTGCGATGCGCTTCCGGCTCCTTCACCTTCATCTGGTTCAGTACGGCCTCGCGCTCGGGCGGCGTGCACGCGGCGAGAAAGGCGCGGCCGATCACCGACTGCGAGATCGGCACCGAGGTGCCGATATCCGGCAGCGTGGTGATGCCGTTGCCGCTGCGGCAGGACTCGACGTAAACCATGTTGAGACGGTCGCGCACGCCCATCGACACCGAGCCGTTGCAGTAGTCGGCGAGCTCCTTCATCAGCGGGCGCGCCACCTGGCGCACGTTCATCGATGCGAGCAGCGGATAGCCGATCGACAGCACCGCGGAGCCGAGCTGGTACTTGCCAAGGCGCATGTTGTGGCGCAGGTAGCCCAGCTTGGTGAGCGTGTAAGTCAGCCGCGAGACCGTCGGCTTGGGCAGCCCGGTGCGCACCGAGATCTCCTTGTTGCCGAGCAGCGGCTCGAGCGGGGTGAAGCAGCGCAGCACTTCGAGGCCGCGGGCGAGCGTCGTCGCGAACTGCCGGTCGCCTTCATGCTCGTAGCTGAAAGTGCCGACCGGTTGCGAAAGCGGTGCCGCGGGTTCGGGAGCGCCCATCGTCGTTGTCCTTCCTTGTGTTTCTTGGGGTTAAAGCGAGGTGTTTCGCGTTTCGCTATTCTGGCGATGGACGGGCATGTGTCAACTTAGTCATACGAGATTTCGCAATGTGAAATGAGCTCCCTCTTTGACCTCAGGGGCAAGGTCGCGCTCGTCACCGGGTCGACGCGCGGCATCGGCCGGGCAATCGCCGAGGAGCTCGCGCGCGCCGGGGCGCGCATTGCGATATCGAGCCGCAAAGCGGACGCTTGCGCCGCGGTTGGCGCGGAGCTCGAGCGCGCCGGGCATCAAGTGCTCGCCCGGCCATGCAATGTCTCGCGCAAGGACGAGCTGCAGGCGCTGGTCGAGGCGACACGGCAGAAATGGGGCCGCATCGACATTGTGGTCGCGAACGCTGCGACCAACCCCTATTACGGGCCGCTCGCCAGCATCACGGACGACGCCTTCGACAAGATCATCGCCAACAACGTCAAAAGCGTGCTGTGGCTCGCGGGCATGACGCTGCCGGCGATGGCGACCGAGGGCGGCGGCAGCTTTACGCTCGTGGGATCGATCGGCGGGCTGCTCGCCAATACGGTGATCGGCGCCTACGGCATCTCCAAGGCCGCCGGGCACCACCTGGTACGCAACCTCGCGGCAGAGTGGGGCCCGAAGAACGTGCGCGTCAATGCCATCGCGCCCGGCCTTATCAAGACCGACTTCGCGCGCGCACTTTGGGAGGACGAGACGCGGCGCGCCGAGCGCATCGCCGCCACGCCGCTCAAGCGGCTTGGCGAGCCGCGCGATATCGCGGGCATCGCGGTATTCCTGGCATCCGATGCGGCCGCGTTCATCACCGGCCAGTGCATCGTCGCTGATGGCGGCGTCAGCATCCTTTGAAACCCATCGAATAGGGCTGTGAGCTCGATTTCGGCGGTAGACTGCGCGCTCCCGCCGCCATGGACCTCAATTACTCCGCCGAGGAGCTCGCGTTCCGCGATGAGGTGCGCGCCTGGCTCGGCGCGAATCTGCCCGCCGAGCTGCGCGAGAAGGTCGAGAGCTATGCGCACCTCTCCAAGGACGAGCTCTTGCGCTGGCATCGCATTCTGGCAAAGAAAGGCTGGGTCGCGCCCGCCTGGCCGCGCGAATGGGGCGGCACCGGCTGGAACGTGGTGCAGCGCTATATCTTCGAGGAGGAGCTCGGCTACGCCGGCAGCCCGCCGCTCATCCCGTTCGGCCTCGCGATGTGCGGCCCCGTGCTGCTTCGTTTCGGCAGCGACGCGCAGAAGCGGCGCTTCCTGCCGCGCATCTATAACGGCGACGATTTCTGGTGCCAGGGGTACTCCGAGCCCGGCTCGGGGAGCGATCTCGCCTCGCTGAAAACCAGCGCTGTGCGCCGGGGCGATCACTATGTCGTGAACGGTCAGAAAATCTGGACCACGCTCGCGCACTACGCGGACTGGATTTTTTGCCTCGTGCGCAGCGATAGCGGAACGGCGAAGCGGCAGGAGGGCATCTCGTTCTTGTTGCTCGACATGCGCACGCCCGGCATCACGGTGCGTCCGCTCATCCTCATGGATGGCGCGCACGAAGTGAACGAGGTGTTCTTCGACGACGTGAAAGTACCGGCCGACAACCTGGTATTCGAGGAAGGCAAGGGCTGGACGGTGGCGAAGTACCTCCTCGGCTACGAGCGCATGAATACCGGGCGGATCGGCGAATCGAAGCGCCAGCTCGCGTACCTGAAGCGCTATGGCGCGCACCTGATGCAGGACCAGCGCTGGCGCGATCGGCTCTCACGCATCGAAGTCGAGCTCACCGCGCTCGAGATTACCAACCTGCGCTTTCTCGATCGCATGCGCCGCACCGGGGAGCCGCCGGGCGCGGATGTCTCGATGCTGAAGATCAAGGGTACGGAAATTCAGCAGGGGCTGACGGAGCTCATGCTGGAGGCCACCGATCCGGTGGCGAGCGATCCGCTCAGCCAGGCGGTGCGCAAGCGCTATCTCAGCATGCGCAAGACCACCATCTACGCCGGCTCGAACGAGATCCAGCGCAACATCATCGCCAAAGCCACGCTCGGTCTATGAACTTCGACTACAACGAGGAGCAGCAGCTTCTCGCCGATTCGGTCCGGCGCTACCTCGCCAAGGGCTACGACTTCGAAACGCGCAAGCAGATCGTCGCGGGCGAGGGCTGCAGCGCCGAGGCCTGGGCGCAGTTCGCGCAGATGGGACTCATGGGCCTGCCGGTGGGCGCCGAGCACGGCGGTTTCGGCGGCGGCGCGGTCGATCTGATGGGCGTGATGGAAGCATTCGGCGATGCGCTCGTCGTCGAGCCATATCTGCCGCTCGTGCTCGCGACGCGCCTGATCGAGCGCGGCGGCTCCGCCGCGCAGCAGGGCGCGCTGCTTCCCGCCGTGGTCGAGGGACGCGCAAAGCTCGCGCTTGCGCACGGCGAGAAGGGCGCGCGCTATGCACTGGACGCGGTGCGCGTGCGGGCCGCGGGGAACAAGCTCAGCGGCGAGAAGAGTGCCGTCATCGGCGCGCCGGTCGCGGATCGGCTGGTGGTCAGCGCGCGCAACGACGCGGGCATCGGCCTGTATCTCGTCGAGCGGCGTGCAGTGGAAGTGACCGCATACCGGACGCTCGACGAGCGGCTCGCCGGCGATGTGCTGTTGCGCGACGCGCCCGCAGAGCCCATCGGTGGCAGCGTGGCGGCGCTCGAGGAGGCAATCGATTTCGGCACCGCGCTGCTCTGTGCCGAGGCGGTCGGCGCGATGCAGTTCGCCTGCGACACGACGCTCGAGTACCTTAAGACGCGCAAGCAGTTCGGCGTGCCGATCGGCACGTTCCAGGCGCTGCAGCATCGCATGGTGGACATGTTCATCTCGCTCGAGCAGGCGCGCTCGATGGCGTGCCTCGCGGCGAGCAAGGCGGACGCGGAGCGCGAGGCTCGCGAGCGCACGCGCGCCATCTCCGCCGCGAAGCTGAAGATCGCGGATGCGGCGCGGCACGTGAGCCAGGAAGCGGTGCAGCTCCACGGCGGCATGGGCATGAGCGAGGAGCTGAAGGTCAGTCACACGTTCCGGCGCCTGACGCTGCTTGCGCGCGAGCACGGCGACGCCGACCATCATCTCGCGCGGCTCGCCGCGCTATGACGAACAAGCGCTGGGTGCTCGCGAGCCGCCCCGTCGGCCCGGTGAGCGAGGCGAACTTCCGCCTCGAAGAGGCGCCGGTGCCGCGGCCGGCGGAGGGCGAAGTGCTGGTGCGCAATCTGTGGCTTTCGCTCGACCCGTACATGCGCGGACGCATAAGTGAGGCGAAGAGTTACACCAAAGGCGTGGATATCGGCGAACTGATGGTCGGCCAGACGGTGGGCGAGGTGCTGGAATCGCGCCACCCGCAGCTCAAGGTCGGCGACAGCGTGCTGACGCAGCTTGGCTGGCAGCTCTATGGCACGACGCGCGATGCCCTGAAGCTCGATGCGGCGAAAGCGCCGCTCAGCTACTACCTTGGACTCGTCGGCATGCCGGGCCTGACCGCGTACTTCGGACTGAAGGAGCTTGGTCAGCCCAAGCCCGGCGATACCGTCGTCGTCTCGGCCGCCTCCGGCGCGGTCGGCAGCGTCGTCGGGCAGCTGGCGAAGATCTGGGGAGCGCGCGCCGTCGGCATCGCGGGCGGCCGCGAGAAGTGCAGCTACGTCGAGGACGAGCTCGGCTTGGACGCCTGCGTCGACTACAAGGCGGGCGATATCCGAGAGCAGCTGAAAGCCGCGTGCCCGAAGGGCGTCGATGTGTACTTCGACAACGTCGGCGGCGAGACCCTCGACAGCGTGCTCGCTCGCATGAACCTCTTCGGCCGCGTGGTGGTGTGCGGCACGATTTCGGACTACGACGCCGTCGATCCCTATCGCGTCAGGAACTGGCGCGCCATCCTCGTCAACCGCCTGCGCGTACAGGGCATGATCGTGTTCGACTGGAAGGATCGCTACGGCGAGGCGCTGAAGGCGCTGTGCGGCTATTTCGCCGAAGGCGCGCTCAAATACCGCGAGTCGGTGGTGCACGGCCTCGAGAACGCGCCGCGCGGCCTTGTCGACCTTCTCGCCGGCAGGAATTTCGGTAAACAACTGGTGAAACTATGATCGACCTCTATACGTGGCCCACGCCCAACGGGCACAAGATCCACATCATGCTCGAGGAGACCGGCCTCGCGTACCGCGTTCACCCGATCGATATCGGTGCGGGCGAGCAGTTCAAGCCCGAGTTCCTCAAGATCTCGCCGAACAACAAGATCCCGGCGATGATCGACCAGGACGGGCCGGGCGGAAAGCCGATGGCGCTGGCCGAGTCTGGCGCGATGCTCTTCTACCTCGCCTCCAAGACCGGCAAGTTCCTGCCGAAGGACATCCGCAAGCGCTGGCAGGTGATGCAGTGGGTGATGACGCAGATGGGCCACGTCGGGCCGATGCTTGGCCAGGCGCATCACTTCCTCGGCTATGCGCCGGAGAAAATCGAGTACGCAATGAATCGCTACAAGAACGAGGCGAACCGGCTGTACGGCGTGCTCGACAAGCAGCTGGCGCAGAGCGAATGGCTGGCGTGCGACGAATACAGCATCGCCGACATGGCCACCATGCCGTGGCTGCGGGCGCCGGAGCGCCAGGGCGTGAACATCGACGATTACCCGCGCGTGAAACGCTGGCGCGACCGTATTGCCGAGCGCCCCGCAGTCAAGAAGGCTCTGGAAGTGCTCGCCGAGCGGCGGCGCCAGACGCCGGGGTTCAGCAAGGAACAGGCGGAGGTGCTCTTCGGTGCCAAGCAATACGCTCGACGGTAAGGTCGCCTGGATTACCGGCGGCGGCTCGGGCATCGGGCTGGCCGCCGCCGTCGAGTTCGCCAGGCTCGGCGCGAAGGTCGCGATCTCCGGCCGCACGCGCGCGACGCTCGACGCGGCCGCGAAAGCGGTGAAGGCGGACATTCATGTCTGCAACGTCGGCGATAAGCACCAGGTGGCGAGCACCGCCGCCGAAATTCAGGCCCGCCTGGGACGCGTCGATATCCTCGTGAACAGCGCCGGCATCAACCTGCCCAAGCGCAGCCTGCGCGAGGTGAGCGCCGACGGCTGGGACGAGATCGTCGCGGTGAACCTCTCGGGAATGTTCTATTGCGTGCAGGCGGTGCTGCCCGGCATGCGCGCCCGCAAGGACGGCGTCATCATCAATGTCTCGTCGTGGGCCGGCCGCTATGCCAGCACGCTCACCGGTCCCGGCTACAACGCCACCAAGCGCGCGGTGATCGCGCTCACCGAGTCGATCAACCTCGAGGAGGCGACCCACTACATTCGCGCCACCTCGGTGTTGCCCGGCGAGGCGGCGACGCCGATCCTCGAGAAGCGCCCGGTGCCGCCGCCCAAGGAAGAGCGCGACAAGATGCTGCAGCCCGAGGACCTTGGCCGCACCATCGCCTTCATCGCCACTTTGCCGCCGCGCGTGTGCATCAACGAGATCATCGTCAGCCCGACCTGGAACCGCTTCATCGTCGGCGGCCTGGAAGCGCCGAAAACCTGAAAAAGGGTCAGCGCGCCGCGGAGCGCCGCTGCTAGTCGAAGTAGATGTCGCGGTAGGCGGTGTAGACCGAGAGGAAGATCAGCGGCCCGAGCACCAGCCATCCAAGCAGCAACGGCGCGGAGGCGATCGGGGTCGCGATCAGCGTAATCACGCCGTAGAGCAGAAACGGCAGCACGTTCTTCAGGCAGCCGAGGAAGCTCGCCTTCATCGCGGCGCCCACGCTCATGTCGTTCAGCACGATCAGCGTGGGTGCAAACCAGGTTGCCATGAGGAGCGGCAGGATCAGCGCCGCCATCAGCAGAATCGCGAGCAAGAGCTGCTTGCTCACGAAGATGGCGTCGGGATCGGGCATGGTGGAGATCTGCACGCCGGTCATGATCACCACGGCGAAGACGATGGCCGCCATGATGACGAGCGAGACGACGCCGAGCAGCACCAGCGGGCCGAAGCGCTGCTGGAAGCCGGCGAAGAGCTGGCTGAACTTCGGCTCGCTGCCCTGCTCGAGGTTGCGCGCGGCGATCATCAGGCCGGCGATGAACACCGGCGGAATCAGGTTCACGACCAGCGGCCCGATGAACGGCACCAGAAAGACCACGATGACGATGACGACGGCCGCGAGCATCATGCCGATCCACGTGCCGGCGGCGGGACGGAACAGCGACCACGCCGAGACGAGCCAGGTCCAGCCGTTGCCCATCGCCACGCCGCGCGCGGCGGGGTTGAATCGGCTGCCGCCCGGGATGGTCGCTCGCGCGGCGACCGCTGCCGAGGGCGGACGCGCGCTCACTTGAATCGTCCGCCGGCGGCCGTCGCCGCTCCCCAGTCGCGATCGATCGATTCCAGCTCGCTTTTCGCCGAGGCGCGCGATTGCGCGACCGATGCGATCACGGCGGGCTGGTCAGCGGCCGCGGGCTGGCAGCAGGCTTCCAGGCGGATGCCGTTCGGATCGAAAAAGTAGATCGACTCGAGGCCCGGCAGGATGTCGATCGGGCCGTCGAAGGCGACCTGGGCGGCGCGCAGGCGCTCCTGCAGCGCGGTGAACTGCGCCGGCGTGACGGCGAAAGCGACGTGCTGCATGCCGCCGATCGCATTGCGCTGCACGCGCGGCTCGGCGCCGCGCGGAATCTCGAAGAACGCGAGCAGCGAATCGTTGCCCATGTCGAAGAAATAGTGGCGGATCCGCTCGTAGGGCGGGTTGCCGCGGTTCGCCGGCCCGGTGCCCAGCCCGGCCGGCACTTTCATCGCGTGCACCAGCGGCATGCCGACGATGCGCGTATAGAAGTCGACCGTCACGCGCATGTCCTCGGTGTTGAGCGCGAGATGGTGAACGCCGCGGGTGGCGGACGCCTGGGCGACCGGCCGGCGCTTGCGGGGCAATGCTTCGCGTTTCATGGCCTTTCCTTGTGCAGCACCCGTACCGTGGCGATCGCCTTGGCGACGATCGAGCCGTCGGCGTTCTGCGCCTCGCCTTCGACGAAGCTCATGCTGCGCCCGTCCTTGAG
>DASREB010000065.1:0-3079 GCA_035652275.1 Burkholderiales bacterium | reverse complement strand
AGGTGCTGGCAAAGGCGCTCGAAACGCTGGCGCGCGCCGGCGCGCGGGCCATCGCGCTCGATATCTACCGCGATGTGCCGGTGCCGCCGGGACACGAGGCGCTGAACGCGGCGCTGGCGAAGAACCCGCAGATCGTCGGCGCGATGCTGGTGCCACGCGGCGAGCATCCCGGCGTGCGCGCGCCGGCGGCGCTCGCCGGTACTGACCGCGCAGGTTTCACCGACGTCGTAGTGGACGCCGACGGCCGCGTGCGGCGCACGCTCCTCATGACCGACGATGGCAAGACGGTGTTCTATTCGCTGCCGTTCCGGGTTGCACTGCTCTATCTGCAGGCGGCCGGTATCACGCCGCAGGGCGATCCGAAGAACCCAGAACTCCTGCGGCTGGGACGCACGACCTTCGAGCCCTTCGAGCCGAACGACGGCGGTTATGTGCGCGCGGACGCCGGTGGCTATCAGATCCTCATCGACTACCGCGACGGCCCGGATGCGTTCGGCGAAATCGGCTTCGGCCAGCTCCTCGCCGGCGAGTTCGACCGGCGGCTCATCAAGGATCGCATCGCGCTCATCGGCGTCACCGCCGAGAGCGTGAAGGACAACTTCTATACGCCGTACAGTGGCACGTTCGGCGCCAAGCAGTCCGCCTACGGCGTCGCGCTTTATGGCCACATGGTGAGCCAGCTGGTGCGCGCGGCCCTTGCCGGCGAGCGGCCGCTCGCCGTTTGGCCCGACAGCGCGGAAGCGCTGTGGATTGCGCTGTGGTGCCTGCTCGGCGCCACGCTCGCCTTCGTCGCGCGCAGTGCCTGGCGCTTCGCGCTCGCCGTCGCCGGCGGGCTGCTGATCCTGATCGTGGGGGTGCACGCGCTGTTCGTTTCCGGCTGGTGGATTCCGTCCGTGCCGCCCGCGCTCGGCTGGGTGGCGTCTGCCGGCCTCGTCAGCGCCTACGTGTCCGGGCGCGAGAAGAAAGAACGCTCGCGGCTAATGGGTCTTTTCTCGGCCTATGTGTCGCCCGAGCTCGCCGAGGCGATCTACCGCGATCGCAGTCACTTCCTCGCGAGCGGCCGCCCGATCCCCCAGCGCCTCACCGCGACGGTGTACTTCTGCGACGTCAGCGGCTTCACCACCATCTCCGAGACGCTCGATCCGCCGGTGCTGATGGGCTGGCTCTACGGCTTCATGGAGGCGATCACGCCGATCGTCAGCGCCCACCACGGCGTGATCCTGCGTTTCAGCGGCGACTCGATCTATGCGGTTTTCGGCGTGCCGATGGCGCGAACCAGCGACGAAGAGATCGCGCGCGACGCGGTGAATGCGGTGAATTGTGCGCTCGCCATGCAGGCCCGCCTGATCGTCCTCAACAAGAGCCTGCAGGAGCGTGGGCTGCCGCTCATCGGCATGCGCATCGGCATCCTCACCGGGCCAGTGACGGCGGGAAGCCTCGGCACGGACCAGCGCATGGAGTACAACTGCCATGGCGACACGGTGAATACCGGCGCGCGACTTGAAAGTTTCCAGCGCGAGCGCTTCACCCCCGATTACCTGCACGAGCCCTGCCGCATCCTGGTAGGCGAGCCCACCCTGCGGCTGCTGGGCGGGCAGTTCCACACCGAATTCCTCGGCGACTTCCAGCTCAAGGGCAAGGTCAAGCCCCTGCGCATCCACCGCGTCCATGGCCGAAACGGCATGGCCGGCGTCGCCGCGGGGGAGGTGAATTCCGCACAGGAGGGGAGTGCAGCCCGTCGGTGACATGCCGGGGTGGGGCGCGTACCCTACCGCTACCAAAGTGGAGGCAACATGAGAAAAGCCTTAGCGCTCCAGATACTCGCCGCGGCGGCACTGACCGCATCTGCCGCGCACGGCGCTGCACCCGAGAAGAAGCAAGTCGCGCAAGCGCCCGCCGAGGTGAGGAAAGGCGAGCCGCCGGCCGGGACGATCACCTACAACGCGCCAATGCGTGGCGCGCCGGCGACGCGGGTCGGCGGGGGCACGCGCAGCGCGGCGACCAAGAGCGTGCAGCTCTCGGTGCTCGCGCCGAGCGATACCGGCTACACCACGCGCGACAAGCCGACCATCTACTGGTACGTGTCCGAGACGCTGCAGAAGCCGGTCGAGCTCACCATCGTCAACAACGAGAGCCTGGAAGCGGCCTCCAAGCCCGCTTTCCAGGTGACGCTGCAGCCGCCGGTGGCGCGTGGCGTGCATGCCGTCTCGCTCGAGCAATACGGCGTGGTGCTGAACCCGGGCGTCGAGTACCAGTGGTTCGTCGCGCTGGTGAGCGATGCCGCGCAGCGCTCGAACGACGTCATCGCCGGCGGCACCATCAAGCGCGTGGCCGAAACGGATTCCATGCGCTCGCTGAAGCAGGCGTCGGTGGCGAGCCGCCCGGCGCTCTATGCCGGCGCTGGCATCTGGTACGACGCGATCGACGAGCTCTCGCGGCTCATCAGCGCACAACCCGAGAATCGCGACCTACGCGTGCAGCGTGCCGCGCTCCTCGAGCAGGTTGGCCTGACCGAAGCCGCCGCCTACGACCGCGCCGCGCAGCGCTAGTACGCCGAGGTCCGTCGTCCCCGCGCAAGCGGGGACCCAGCTTTTCTAAAAATGGGTTCCCGCTTCCGCGGGAACGACAATACAAGTTCTATCCCGGCCGGAACGGGAAGACGCCAAAACGGAAGTAGACGGCGTCGTCCTGCAGGCTATGTCCTGTCTGCTGCGGCGCTTTGGTGCGGCCGGCAACATAAACCTCGGCGAAGTAGCGCGCGCTTGGGCTCCAGATCAGCCCGAGCCCATATCCCGTCAATCCCGAAGGGCTCGGGTTCGGCTCGAGCTTGTCCTTCGCCCATCCCCGATCGACGAACGCGGCAACTTGCAGATTGCGCCAGCCCGACGGATTGGCAAAGATGGGCCGGCGGTATTCCGCCGAGGCCGTGTAGCCCTCATCGCGCACGAGCTGGTTGGTGCGGTAGCCGCGCACGCTGTCGAGCCCGCCTACGGAAAACTTCTCGAGCGGCAGGAGCGAATCGTTCGAGAGCTGGAAATTGAAGCGCAGATGCAGCTGGTCACCGCGCTCGGCGAGGCGC
>DASREB010000064.1:0-2166 GCA_035652275.1 Burkholderiales bacterium | reverse complement strand
GAGCGGATCGCCGAGCGAGACATAAAGGTCGCGCGTCAGGCCTGGCTGGATCGCCGCCTCGGTCATCGGCATGTTCTGCACCACGTAGAGCCGCTTCTCGGGGTAAAGCACGGTGACCGGCCGCTCATTGCGAGTCACCGTCACCTTTGCACGCGCGGCGATGTAGTTCGGCCCGCGCACGTTGGTCACTTCATCCAGCCGGAAGAGATAACCCCCAAGCTGCAGCGTCTCGCCCGCCTTCAGGTGCCCCTCGCGCTCGCTCTCGTAGCTCTTGACGAGCGTCACGCCGACGACGAACACGGCGACGCCCAGATGCGCGAGCACCATGCCGAGATAGGCGCGCGAGCCGCGCGGGCGCTTGCGCAGGCTCATGAGCCCGGTGATGGCGATCCAGAGCGCGAGCGCGAGCCCCACGCCGGTGAGCGCATGCCAGTCGCCGAACGCGAGCGGCAGCAGCAGCCCGACCGCGATGCTCACCGCGAGCGCCCAGCGCAGGAGCACGGCGAGCTCAGGAATGCTCGCGCGCTTCCAGCGGGCGAGCGGCCCGACGCCCATCAGGAAAAGCGCCGGCGCCATCAGCGGCACGAACACCGCCTCGAAGTACGGCGGTCCGACGGAGATCTTGCCGACGCCGAGCGCGTCGATGGCGAGGGGGTACAGCGTGCCGAGAAATACGGACGCCGCCGCGGCGGTGAGCAGCACGTTGTTCCCAAGGAGCAGCGATTCGCGCGACACCGGCGCGAAATCGCCGCCGAGACCGATGCGCGAGGTGCGCCAGGCATAGAGCGCGAGCGCACCGCCGATGAAGAGCGCGAAGAGGCCGAGGATGAAGATGCCGCGTCGCGGATCGACCGCGAATGCGTGCACCGAGGTCAGCACCCCGGAGCGCACGAGGAAGGTACCGAGGAGCGAGAGACCGAAGGCGATGATCGCGAGAAGCACCGTCCAGCTCCTGAAGCTGCCGCGCTTCTCGGTGACCGCGAGCGAGTGGATCAGCGCCGTGCCGACCAGCCACGGCATGAAGGACGCGTTCTCCACCGGATCCCAGAACCACCAGCCGCCCCAGCCGAGCTCGTAATAAGCCCAGCCGGACCCGAGCGCGATGCCGAGCGTAAGGAACATCCACGCCACCGTGGTCCACGGCCGCGACCAGCGCGCCCAGGCCGCGTCGAGCCTGCCGGAAAGAAGCGCCGCCACGGCGAATGCGTAGGCGACCGAAAAGCCGACGTAGCCCATGTACAGCATCGGCGGGTGCACCACCATGCCCGGGTCCTGCAGCAGCGGGTTGAGATCGCGGCCATCGACCGCGGGCGGGAACTGACGGTCGAAGGGGTTCGATGTGAACAGCATGAAGGCGAGAAAACCCGCGCTGACGATGCCCATCACGCCGAGCACGCGCGCCGTCATCTCCTCGGGCAGTTGGCCGCTGAAAACGCTCACTGCCGTCATCCACACGCCGAGCATCAGCGTCCAGAGGAGAAGCGAGCCCTCGTGGCCGCCCCAGACGCCGGCGATGCGATAGTGCAGCGGCAGCGCGCTGTTCGAATGATCGACGACGTAGGCGACCGAAAAGTCGTTGGCGACGAACGAATACGTGAGGCAGCCAAACGCGAACGCAACGAGCAACGCCTGGGTGCGTGCGGCCGGTCGCGCGAGCGCGATCCACGAGGCGTTGCGGCGCGCGGCGCCGGCGAGCGGCATTACCGCCTGCAGGAGCGAGACGGCGAGCGCGAGCGCCAGCGCGAATTGGCCAAGCTCGGGAATCATGGTGTGCGCAAGGTTTTCTGGGAGCGCTCGACCGCGGCGCGGTCGATGGCGTGCTTCGCTTCCGGCGGCATGTAGTTCTCGTCGTGCTTCGCCAGCACTTCGCGCGCGCTGAAGACGCCGTCGGGCCCGAGCTGCCCTTGCGCGACAACGCCCTTGCCTTCGCGGAAGAGGTCTGGCAACTGGCCGCGGTACACCACGGGAATGGTTTGCGCGGTGTCAGTGACCACAAAGCGCACTTCCACGCCGTCGCGCTTCAAGCTGCCGGGCACCACCATGCCGCCGATGCGAAAGGTACGGCCGACCGGCGCCTCGTGCGCGGCGACCTGCGAGGGCGTGAAGAAGAACACCAGGTTCTTGTTGAATGCGCTCAGCACCAGCGCGGTGGCCACGCCGAGCGCC
>DASREB010000063.1:0-6703 GCA_035652275.1 Burkholderiales bacterium | reverse complement strand
GCCGTCCTCGGCGTTTGCCTTATCGCGCGCAGCGGTTAAGGCGTCTACGGCTGCGCGTGCGCGACCGGTGAAGCCGCGGCGGCGCTCTGTGGCCTTTCGAGGTACACGTAGCGGTCGAGCGCCGTAATCCGCGCCCGCGCGACGCTCGCGCGGATATGCGAGTCGTCCATGTAGAGCGGCCGGCCATGCTCATCGGCCGCCGGACACGCGGCCGGGCCGCATAGCCAGTCGGTCGGATCGAGCACTGTGGCGCCGACGCGCACGGCGATCGCCTTCAGCCGCTCGTCGATCGGCCGCAGGTTCTCGGCGAGCGCCGACTTCGGCACCGGCCGGTAGGGATGCGACACGCGTACCGCGATCCAGTCGCGTTCGATCACCGATTTCGGCGAGAACGCGCTGCCGCGCGGCGAGGAGAGCACCAACACCACGTGCTTGCCTTCGGCCACCAGGCTCGCGAGCTCGCGCTCGAAGCGCTCGAACACCCAGCTCGCGGCGGGCGAGAGCGGCTCGAGCGGTCGCCCGTCCTCCTGCCCGGTCCTGTAGTAATCGCCGCGCTTCACGAAGCCGACCCACGAGGCGGCGATGACCACCGTGTCGACGGAGCGCTCGTGTGCGATCTTCAGGGCCTCGTCCACGAACTGGCTGCAGTGCTCGTGCTTGCGCTCGATGCCGGGAAAGGGCGCACAGCCGCCCTCGGTCTTCACGATCACGGTTCTTAGCGGCGCGCGGTGCTCTTCCACCACGCGGTAGATGCGTGGCAGGTAGTGTTCCATGTGGCTGTCGCCGAAGAAGAGCACGGCGCGCTCGCTGTCTCCCGGAATGCGCGCGGCTTTCGCGTAATTCCAGTCGGCGCTTGCGCGTGCGATCTCTGCGAGCTGCGGGTTCATCGAAGACTGCGCAACCAGCACGCCGGTGGTGGCGAGCACGCCGCTGCAGGCGAGCGCCGCCATCGAGGCGCCGAGCGCCGGCACCGCGCGCCGCGCGAGGATGGCCCTCTTCGCGCGGCGGATCTTCTTCTCCACGAACTCGTACGTGGCCGCGGACAGGACGAACGCGAAGAGCAGCATCGCCGCGCGCAGGCTCGCCGGCGGCTCGCCGCCCTGCACGATGCGCGAATAGGAGAGGAGCGGCCAGTGCCAGAGATAAAGCGGGTAGCTGACGAGACCGATGTAGACCGCCACGCGATTGCCGAACACGACCCGATTCAGCCAGGCCGACGGGCCGGCGCTGATGACGAGCATCGCGCCCACGACCGGCAGCAGCGCCCAGACGCCCGGGAAGGTGCTGGCGCCGTCGAGGAGAACGATGGCTGCCGCGATCAGCGCGACGCCGGCGAAAGAAGCGGGCTCGCGCCAGCGCCCCGGCATGGCGAAGCGCAGGCACGCGAGCGTGCTGCCGCCAAGCAGCTCCCAGAAGCGCGTTAGCGGCAGGTAGAACGCCGCGCTCGGATGGCGCTCGACCAGCGCGAGGTTGAGCGCGAAGGACGCGGCGCCGACGAGGAGCACCATGAGGAGGATGCGGCGCGGATGCGCGCGCAGCAGGAAAAGCGCGAGCGGCCAGACGAGGTAGTACTGCTCTTCGATGCCGAGCGACCAGAGGTGCAGCAGCGGCTTCAACTCCGCCGCGGCGTCGAAATACCCGGACTCGCGCCAGAGCGCGATGTTGGAAACGAAAGCCGCGCCTGCCGCGACATGCTTGCCGAGCTGCGCAAATTCATCCGGCAGCAGCACGCGCCATCCCAGGAAAAGGCAGCCGGCGAGCACCAGGATGAGTGCCGGGAAGATGCGCCGGATGCGCCGCCAATAGAAGCCGGTAAAGGTGAAGCTGCCCCGACGCAGCTCGTCCAGGATGATTCCGGTGATCAGGAATCCCGAGATGACGAAGAACACGTCCACGCCGATGAAGCCGCCCGGCACCACGCCGGGGAAGGCGTGATAGCCGAGCACCGCGAGCACGGCGAGGGCGCGCAGCCCGTCGATGTCCGCTCGATAGGCGTGCGCCGAGCGCGGGATCACGGAGGCATTTTCGGCAACGACGGCACGATGGTCAGCCGGCGACGCTAGTCCGGCTGGACGCGCCGTGCGTTGATGCGCCGGTCGCGGCGTTTTTGAATCGAATCTCAAGATCTACAGGTAGCGGGCGACGATCTGCGAGTGCGGCGCGAGGGCGCTTTTCACCAGCATCGGCAGCGCCACGCCGGCGAGCGTGAGCACCGGGAAGTACAGGAGGAAATTGACGCCGTCCCAGGGCAGCACGCGCAGCAGCAGCCCCTTGGTGAGACCGATGGCGATGGTATTGATGAGATAGATGGTGAGGCTCGCGCGCCCGATCCAGGCGAGCCGGTCCTGCCACGCGGCCGGAAGCCGCCGCATCGCCCACAGCACCGGCAGCACGGACAACGCGCCGACGAGCCACTTGGGCGCGGCGAGCGAGAATGCCAGCGTCAGGAACAGCGCCGTGGTGAGCCCGAACGCCACCACGCCCGCGCGCTCCCAGTGCTCGCGCCACATCCACAACGCCATGCCGCCCGCGAAGAAGGGCAGGTAGTACACGACCTCGTCCAGCATGAAAAGCTCCGGCCACGGCGCCAGGTTGAGCGCAAGGCCGGCGACGAGCAGCAGCACCGGCCGGCGCCCGATCAGCTGGAACAGCGCCGGCACGGTCAAGAGGTACACCGAGAGCACGTAGATGAACCAGAGGAACCCGGCCACGCTCTCGGCAGGTGTCAGCAGCAGCCGCGACACGTCGCCGAGGTCGCCGTGCGCGGGGTTGTCGACGTGAATGAAATGCGCGGCCGCGAGCTTGCCCGCCAGGATCAGCACGCCGAACGCCACGTACGCGACGAGCAGGCGCTCGGACCGCCTCGCGGAGAACGCCGCGACCTGCGGCCAGGAGGAGAAGCGCGGCAGCGACAGCGCGAACGACATGCCGGTCAGCACCATGAAGAGCGGCATGTGGAAGCGGTAGATCACTTCCTTGAGGTAGCCGTACCAGTCGTTTCCCTCCGGCAACTCGCGCGCGACGACGTGGCCGATCACCACGAGGAAGATGGCGAGCCCGCGCGCGGCATCGAGGTACTGCACGCGCGCCGCGGGCCGCGCCGCGGGGATCTCTGCGAGCAGGACACGGGGCAGCCAAGGCAGCCCGGACAGCGACCTGCGCTCGCCCCCGGCCGATCGGGCGGTGCTGGCGCTCATGCTGTCCTTCTATCAAAGCGGCGGGGTCTGCATGCCGAAGCCGCCTTGCGCCATGCGGCTCACGCATGGCCGCGCGCCCGCTTGTTTGATCGTCTGTGATGGGAAGCTGATCCAGTTGAACTACAAGGCTTGGCGGACGTTTGCATCTCCCTTAAGTAGGTTTGACCATCCAAGGGCACTTCGGTCACTCGACATGTGCGGATTCGTACTGGCCTACGCAAAGAGCGGCGCTCGTCTGCCCGAACCGCCGTTGCTCGAGCGGATGGATACGGCAATCCGCCACCGCGGGCCTGACGAACACGGTCGCAAGCACGTCGGCAACGTCCTCATGGGGCACCGGCGACTGGCGATCATCGGAATCACCGGAGGCCAGCAGCCGATGTGCGCCGCAGGCGGCGAGGCGTACATCGTCTTCAACGGCGAGATCTACAACTTCGCCGCCGTCGGCGAGGAGCTCGCTGCTGCCGGCTATCCGGTCGACAAGCGCTCCGATACCAGCGTACTGCTGTACGCCTATCTGGCATGGGGCCAAAAATGCCTGGATCGGTTGAACGGCATGTTCGCGTTCGCGATTTACGACCTGCGGGACGATTCGCTGTTCGCCGCCCGGGACCGGTTCGGCGAGAAGCCGCTGTACTTCATGGAACGCGAAGGCGTGCTGTATCTCGCTTCGGAATTGAAGGCGCTTGCGCAAGCCGGGCTGGTCGAGAAGCGCATCGATCCGCTGGCGCTGTACAACTACTTCACCAATTCGTACGTCATGGGCCCGCGCACCATCTTCCGCGGCGTGCGCCGGCTTCAAGCGGGACATTGCCTCAAGGCGCGTGGCTCGACGATGGTGGAGGAGCGCTACTGGGCGCCGCCGCGACCGTCCGAAGATCGCATGGACGAGCGCCACATCATGGACGAGGTGCTCGCGATCCTGCGCGACTCGGTGCGTTTGCGGCTGGTTGCCGACGTGCCGGTCGGGCTTTTCCTCTCGGGCGGCGTCGACTCCTCGGCGGTGGTCGCCGTGGCAAGCGAAGTGACGAAGAGCCGGCTCGAGACTTTCTCGGTAGGGTTCAACGAGGCGCGCTACGACGAGCGCGAATACGCGCGCTACGTGGCGAAGCGGTTCGGTACCCGCCATCACGAGTACGTGATCGAGCCGGGCAGCATCGATGTCATCGAGCAGATCGCCTGGCATACCGACGAACCCTTTGCCGATTCTTCCGCGCTACCGACCTGGCACCTGTCGCAGCTCACGCGTCGGCACGTCAAAGTGGCGCTCTCCGGCGATGGCGGCGACGAGATGTTTGCCGGATATGACTCCTACCGCGGCCACATCCTGAGCGAGCGAGTACGGAAAATTCCTGCCGTGCTGCGCGCTGCAGCGGCAAGCGCGCTGCGTTCGCTACCCGGCGGCGATGCCCTGCGGATGAGGTGCCTGCATCTTGCCCGCAACATCGAAGATGCCGGGCTCGAAGCAAGAAGCCGGTTCGTCGCCAAGCAGCAGGTCGTGTTCCGGCGCGAATACCTCGCCGGGGTATCCCCGTACTTGGCGCAACACGCAACGCCAGCCAGTGATCACACCCTGTTCGCCGCCATGTTCGACCGGGGGCTTTCCCCGCTTGCCGGCATGACGCTATGGCAGCAGACCGTCAGCCTGGTGGACGACATGCTCGTCAAGGTCGATCGCATGAGCATGGCGCACAGCCTGGAAGTGCGAGCGCCATTTCTCGACCATCGTCTTGCCGAGCTGGTGAATCGCGTGAAATTCGATGTCAAGTTGCCGGGCGGGCGCCAGAAATACCTGCTTCGCAAGCTGATGGAGCGCTTTCTGCCGGCCGAGTTTCTGTGGCGTCGCAAACAGGGCTTTTGCGTGCCCCTCGGTTTCTGGTTCAAGGAGGGTCTCAACGACTACATCGGCCAGAAGCTGCTCGCCACGCGCGCCATGGTGGCCCACGTGTTCGATCGGTCGGCACTGGAGCGCCTGATCGGCGAGCACACGCGCCTGAAGCGCGACTGGAGCGCGGCGCTCTGGGCGCTTCTGATGTTCGAGACCTGGTGCGCCCGCTATCAAATCGGTCCTGACGCGCTCGAGTGACTCGCAATCGAGCCAAGGTGATGCTGGTCGGCCCCTGGCCGCCGACAAGAGGCGGCGTGACCACGTTCATGCGCAATGTCGCGCGTTCTTCCTTGCGCAACACGTACGACTTCGTTCCTTTCACGACCTCGCGCCCGGGCAAGCGAAACGTAAACGGCGACAACTATGGCTATGCGGCGGTGCTGCGCGGCGGCCTGAAGCGCGTCGCTCAGGGCATCCTCATCACCCTGTGGCATCTCGTGAGCTACCCCTGGGTGGTGCTCGCACAGCGGCCTGCGGTGATCCAGATCCAGGCGAGCGACTTCCAGGCGTTCTGGGAGGCGTTGCTCTATGTGCTGATGGGCAAGCTGCTTCGCCGGACGGTGGTGATGCGCATCGGCGGGTCCTTCGATCGCTTCCACCAGGCGTCGGGTCGGCTCGCGCGTGCCGCGATCCGCTGGACGCTGCGCCAGCCGGCGGTGCTGGTGGTGCAGTCCGAATATTGGAAGAACTACGTCGCTCCGCTCGCCCCTGGCGCGACCACCGTCGTCCTGGCGAACTTCGTGGACGAGAGGCTGGTCATGCCGCGTACTTCGTCGCTACCGGCGGCGCCGCGCTTCCTGCTCTGCTCGAGCGAAGTGCCGCACCTGAAGGGCGCGTACGTGCTGCTCGAGGCCGTGCGCATGCTGCTCGCTCGGGAAGTCAAAGCGCAGGTCACGATCATGGCCGTCACCGAGCCGCTCCGCCAGGCGATTGTCGACGCCGGGCTCGCGGCGCGCATCAGGATGCTCGATTTCCTCGAGCACGACCAGGCGCTTGCAGCGCTCCGCGAAACGGACGTCTTCCTGCAGATCTCCTCCAGCGAGGGATTTCCCAACATGCTTCTCGAAGCCATGGCGCTCGGTTGCGCGGCGATCGTGACGCCGGTCGGGGCGGTGCCGGAAATCGTCGGTACGGACGGCGAGTGCGCCTTCGTGATCCCGGTTGGCAATGCGGCTGTGCTGGCAGAGCGCATGGAACGGCTGGTACGGGAGCCGGCGCTGCTCGTCCGCATGGCGGCGGCCGCGCAAATGCGCGTGGCTGCGCTTTACACCGAACCCAAAGTCGTGCCGGTGCTCGATCGCGTCTGGCAGCTCGCCATGGCGGCTTCGCGGCAAGCGAGCACGGCGTCGGGCACGGGACCGCGGGCCATGCGCTCGCCGCCGGGCTGATTCTCGGGCATGGTGGAGGTGCGCAAGCCGTGAGGCGCGGGGTGCTCGGTGCCATCGCCGTGGTCGGCGCGCTGCTTGTCCTCGAGCTCGCCTTGCGCGCCGCGGGCTACAGCGCGCCCCAGCTCTATCAGCTCGACCCGCAGCTCGGCTGGAGCCTGCGAGCGACCAAGCAGGGATGGCGCATCTCCGCGGGCGAGCGCGGCTACGCGATCATCAACGCGGCCGGCTTC
>DASREB010000062.1:0-9244 GCA_035652275.1 Burkholderiales bacterium | reverse complement strand
CCGCCGGCCGCGCCGCATCCTTGAGGATCGGGTTGCACGAGAGCGCGCCGCCGATCAGGAAATCGACTGCGAGATCCTGGCCGGCCTCGTGCCGCTTCGCCAGATCGCGCTGCCAGGTGAGAAAGGCATCGGTCCAGCCGCGCACCGTGTACTCGTAGCGCCCGAGCTCCGAGACGCGGAATGAAGCGCGCCAGTGGTCGTTGCCGAGGAACTCCATGGCGACGACTTTCCAGTCGCTCGCGCCGGCCTTGCGATGCAAGAGCTCGGCGACGACCGCGTCGTGGCCGTCGGTGAAGACATCGGCTTCGACCACGACCTCGTCGCCGATGGCGCGCTTCACCGGATAGCGCCCGCAGTCGACCTGTGGCAGGACCGACTCGATGACGACGCGCGGTGGTGGGATCTCGCTATTCAG
The DNA here is from genome assembly GCA_035652275.1 of Burkholderiales bacterium. GTDB lineage: Bacteria > Pseudomonadota > Gammaproteobacteria > Burkholderiales > SG8-39 > SCGC-AG-212-J23. The sequence goes on along the minus strand of DASREB010000062.1, from coordinate 8,829 downwards.
GCTTGAAGAAGAGCGCAGCTAACGGAGGAACGGTGATGGAGAGCGATTGCGCGAAATCCTCGTACGGCATCGGCGTCGCCTCGCAGCCGCCGTAGTTGCCGAGGCCGCTGCCGCCGTAGAGCGGGGCGTCCGAGTTGAGGAGCTCGCGCCAGTAGCCGCCGCGCGGCACGCCGATGCGGTAGTTCAGGCGCGGCACCGGCGTGAAGTTGCAGACCACCAGGAGCGGCGGCGCCGATTCGTTGCCCAGGCGCAGGAACGAGAGCACGCTCTGCTCCCAGTCGCCGCGCTGCACCCAGCGGAAGCCGTCCGTGGAGAAGTCCTTCTGGTGCAGCGCCGGCTGCTCGCGCAGCACGCGATTCAGGTCGGCCACCCAGCGCTGCACGCCTTCGTGCCGGTTGTCGACGTCGAGCACGTGCCACTCGAGGCTCGACTCGTGTGCCCATTCGCGCCGCTGGCCGAACTCGCCGCCCATGAAGAGGAGCTTCTTGCCCGGATGTGCCCACATGTAGCCGAAGAGTACGCGCAGATTGGCGAACTGCTGCCAGGCGTCGCCCGGCATGCGGCCGATGAGCGAGCCCTTGCCGTGCACCACCTCGTCGTGGGAGAGCGGCAGCACGAAGTTTTCGTGGAACGCGTACCACAGGCTGAACGTCAGCTCGTCATGACGATACTTGCGGAATACCGGATCGTTCTTCATGTAGCGCAGCGTGTCGTGCATCCAGCCCATGTTCCACTTCATGCCGAACCCGAGGCCGCCGAGGTAGGTCGGGCGCGACACCTGCGGCCAGGCGGTGGATTCCTCGGCAATCGTCTGCGTGTCGGGATAATCGCGGTAGATCGTCTCGTTCAGAAACTGCAGGAACGAAATCGCGTCCAGGTTCTCGCGGCCGCCGAAGCGATTCGGGATCCATTCGCCCTGCTTGCGCCCGTAGTCCAGGTACAGCATGGAGGCGACGGCGTCCACGCGCAGGCCGTCGACGTGGTACTTGTCGAGCCAGAACCGCGCGCTGGAAGCGAGGAACGCGCGCACTTCGTTGCGACCGTAATTGAAGATCGCGCTCGCCCAGTCGGGGTGGTGGCCCTGCCGCGGATCGGCGTGCTCGTAGAGGTGCGAGCCGTCGAAGAAGCCGAGCCCGTGCTGGTCCCAGGGGAAGTGCGACGGCACCCAGTCGAGGATCACGCCGATGTCCGCCTGGTGCAGCGTGTCGACGAGATACATGAAGTCCTGCGGCGTGCCATAGCGCGTCGAAGGCGCGAAGTAACCGGTGCACTGGTAGCCCCAGGAGCCGTAGAACGGATGCTCCATGATCGGCAGCAGCTCGACGTGCGTGAAGCGCAGCTTTTGGCAGTACTCGGCGAGCTGCGGCGCGAGATCGCGGTAGCCCAGCACCTGCGTCGGATTGTCGGGCGAGCGGCGCCAGGAGCCGAGATGGACTTCGTAGATCGACCAGGGCGCATCGAGGGCGTTGCGGGACTTGCGCTCGCTCATCCACGCGCCGTCGTGCCATTCGAAGGCGAGGTCCCAGACCATGGAGCCGGTACGCGGTGGCTCCTCGGCGCGAAACGCGTACGGGTCGGCTTTGTCTACCCGATAACCGGCATTGCGAGAAACGATATGAAATTTGTACACGCTGCCCGGCTTCGCCTGCGGTACGGTGGCGGCCCAGATGCCGCTCTCGCCGGTCGAGCGCAGCGGGTGGCTGCGCGGGTCCCAGCCGTTCCAGTCGCCGATCACCGAAACCGACTGCGCGTTCGGCGCCCAGACCGCGAAGTGCGTCGCCGAATCGCGTCCCGCTTCGACGAAATGCGCACCGAGCTTCTCGTAGAGCCGGCTGTGCGTGCCTTCGCGGAAGAGGTACTGATCGTGCCCCGTGAGGGCCACCGAGCGTTCAGTCACTGCGGGCATGGGCGTCCACCATGTAGCAAAACCCGGCCGGGGTTGCTACCGCGGCCGGGATATAAACTTTGACTATGCAAACGGATTACGTTCAGCGCTTCCTTTTCGAAAACCTCGACATCCGCGGCCGCCTCGTGTGCCTCACCGGCGCCTGGCAGCGGATGCTCGATGGCCGCGGCTATCCCGGGGACATCGTGGCGCTGCTCGGCCACACCACGGCGTTGAACGTCCTGCTGGGCGCAAACCAGAAGGGCGCCGGCCGGGTGACGCTCCAAGTGCAAGGGACAGGCCCGGTGAAGCTGCTGGTGTCGGACTGTACCGCCGAGCTGCGCATCCGCGGCATGGCGCACTACGAGGCGGAGGAGATCGGGCAGGACAGCGAGCGCGAGCTGCTGGGCGATGGGCGGCTTTCGGTCACGCTGGAAGACGTGAAAAGCGGCAAGTTCTACCAGAGCCTGGTGCCGCTCGAAGGCGAGACGCTCGAGCAGATCTTCGCCCACTACCTCGCCCAGTCCGAGCAGCTGCCGGCCTATCTGCGCCTTTACGCCGACGACGGCGCGGCGGCGGGCTTGCTGCTCGAGAAGCTGCCCGGCGCCGACAGCCGGGATCCGGACGGCTGGAACCGGGTCACGCACTTCGCCAACACACTGACGCTCGCAGAGACGCGCGATGTGCAGCCCTACGAGCTGCTGACGCGCGTCTTTCCCGAGGAGCTGATGCGGGTCTTTCGCCTTTACGCCGTCGAATACCATTGCCCGTACGATGAGGACAAGGTGAAGGAGATGCTGCGCGGGCTCGGGCGCGAAGAGGTCGAGTCGATCCTCGCCGAGCAGGGCCAAGTCGTGATACGAAACGAGATGTGCAACCACGAATATCGTTTCGACGCCGCGGCCATCGCCCGGCTCTTTGCAACGCACCACTGAAAGGGAGACAGCATGAAGCCGATCCTCGCGCTTGGCCTCGCGGCCGCGCTCATCGCCTGCTCTGAACCGCCGGCGCCGAAGCCCGCAGCGAAAGTGGCGCCAGCGACGCCCGCACCCGTCGCCGTCGCCCCGCAGCCACAGCCGCAGCCCGAGCCGCCGAAGCCCGATCCGAACAAGGAGCTCGCCGGCAAGGTGAAGCAGGCGCTCGAAGCGCAGAACGCGCAGCTGCCCGCCGCGGCGATCGACGTCACCGCCGCCGACGGCAAAGTGAGCCTGTGGGGCACCGTCGACAGCGAGCAGCAGCGCCGCCGCGCGGCGCAGATCGCCGGCAAGGTCGATGGCGTCAAAGGCGTCGACAACCAGCTGAAAGTCGTCAAAGGCTCCTAGAAATAAATAGGGACTGTCCCTATTTACGGAAAATAGGGACTGTCCCTATTTATGAAGATCGCCACTTGGAACGTGAACGGCATCCGCGCCCGGGCGGCGCAGGTGTGCGAGTTCCTGGAGCGCGAAAAGCCGGACGTGCTGTGCCTGCAGGAGCTGAAGGCGGGCATCGATCAGGTGCCCGAGCAGTGCAAGACCGACGACTATCACGTCTATTGGCACGGCTCGACGCTGCGTGCCTACTCGGGCGTGTCGCTCCACGTGCGCAAGGGCCTCGCGGAACCGGCGTTCAGCCATCCCGATTTCGACATGGAGTCGCGCATCGTCGCCGGTCGCTGCGGCGATTTGGTGCTCGCCTCGGTCTACGTGCCGAATGGCGGCAAGGACTATCCGGCGAAGCTCGCGTTCATGCGCCAGCTCGGCGCCTGGGCCAGGCGCGTCGAGGACGAGGGCTGCCAGCTCGTCATCTGCGGCGACATCAACATCGCGCGCACCGAGCGCGACGTGCATCCGGTCGAGCGGCGCAACGTCATCGGCCAGCTGCCCGAGGAACGCGCGCTTTTCGAATCGCTGATCGACGAGCGGCTGGTCGACGTGCACCGTGCGCGCGAGCCGGAGAATGAGCGGCTCTTCACCTGGTGGGCGCCGTGGCGCAAGATGCGCGAGAGGAACATCGGCTGGCGCCTGGACTACGTGCTCGCGTCCAGATCCATCGCCTCGCGGGTGCAAAGCTGTGTCGTGCAGCGCGAGTTCGGCACGAGCGATCACGGTCCGGTGGTGATGACCTACCAATGACGACCAAGGCTTTCTTATGAGCAAACCCGTTCTCGAAGTGTTCAGCGACTACGTCTGCCCCTGGTGCTACCTCGCAAGTGCGCGCGTCGCGCGCCTGAAGAAAGAGCACGGCGTGCAGACGCAGCTCGTGCACTTCCCGCTGCATCCGGATACCCCGGCGCAGGGCAAGAGCCTGCAGGAACTCTTCGCCGGGCGCGGCTACGACATCGCGAAGATGCAGGCGCAGATGCGCGCGCGCATGCAGGCGGAAGGCTTGCCCTATGGCGATCGCAAGATGACCTATAACAGCCGCCTCGCCCAGGAGCTGGGCAAGTGGGCGGACACGCAACCGCGCGGTGAGGCGATCCACGACGCCCTCTTCCGCGCCTACTTCGTCGATGGACGCAACATCGGCGATGCCCAGGTGCTGGTCGAGATCGCCGAGAGCGTCGGTCTGCCCGCCGACAAGGCGCGCGAGGTGCTCGAGCAGCGCAGCTTCAAGGCGGCGGTGGATGCGGACTGGCAGAAGTCGCGCGACTACGGCGTCACCGGCGTGCCGACCTTCGTGAGCGGCGGCCGCGGCGTCGTTGGCGCGCAGCCCTACGAGGTGCTGGAGCAGCTGGTGCAGCAACCCTAGACGGTACGCCGGCAGACGAATCCCAGGAACTCCTCGCGAGTCGCGAGGTTCTCGCGGAATACGCCGAGCACCGAGGATGTCACCATGGTGGAGTTCTGCTTCTCCACGCCGCGCATCATCATGCAGAGGTGGCGCGCCTCTATCATCACGCCGACGCCCCTCGCGTGCGCCTCGTCCATCACCACCTGCGAGATCTGCTCGGTAAGCCGTTCCTGCAGCTGCAGCCGCCGCGCGAAGACGTCGACCAGGCGCGCGAGCTTCGAGACGCCGAAGACCTTGCCGTTCGGGATGTAGCCGATGTGGCAGCGCCCGTAGAAGGGCAGCAGGTGGTGCTCGCAAAGGCTGTAGAGCTCGATGTCCTTGACGATCACCATGCCGCCGGTTGTCTGGGTGAAGAGCGCCTGATTCACGACTTGATGCACGTCCGAGCGGTAACCGTAGGTGAGGAAGGTCAGCGCCTTTGCCACCCTCGCCGGCGTCTTGAGCAGCCCCTCGCGGTTGACGTCCTCGCCGAGCTCGATGAGGAGCTGGCGCACGAGGCCCTCGATCTTCGCCTGGTTCGGTTCCATGCCCGGGTCCTGCAAGACACGGGCCGGAGCTAGGCGCTCAAGCGCTCCTCGGCCTCGCCGACCGTCATGACGTCGCCGAAATAGAGCGCGATGGTATTGAGCGACGCCACGTGCTCCTCGAGCGTCGCGGCGGCCGTGGCGTCGGAGAGCACGACCACTCGGAAGTCGAGCAGCATGGCGTCGCGCGCCGTGGATTCGCAGCAGACGTTGGTCGTCGTGCCGGCGATCAGCACCGACTCGATTCCCCGACGGCGGAGCTCCGCCTCCAGCGTCGAGGAGTCGTGGATCAAGGCGCTGTAGGTCACTTTCCTCACGTACACGTCGTCCGGGCGCGCCTCGAGACCGGCATAGAGGGCGAAGCCCTGAGAGCCCTCCGCCAGGCCCGCGATGCGTCGCGCCGATCGCTCGGCGGAGAGATCGTGGCGATGATGATTCGCCCAGCGCTCCAGCGCGCGTGCCGAGCTCGTCTGCACCCAGATCACGGTACCGCCCGCCGCCCGCAGCCGGCTCGCGATGCGGTTGATGCTGCCGACGATCTCGCGCGCCGCCGGTGTCTCGCTCGGCTGCCCCGGCGCGCAGAAGTAGTTCTGCATGTCGATCACGACGAGCGCGCTTCTCGCCGCCGCGATGTACTGGTGCGCGAAAAGCGTCGGCCGCCGCCGCAGAATGCGGCTTCGCACCCAGTCGGGCAGCGCGTAGCTCTGCATGGCGGCCATGGTGCACAATCGGCGCACGTACGTCGACCTCTATTGCGAGCGGCTCGCACCCGGGCTCCTGGGCGAGCCGCTCAATCTGCTGAGCAACGCCGCGTTCTTCGTGGCCGCCTGGCTCGTCGCCCGCGAGGCGCGGCGCCTCGCTGTCTGGCGTGGCGACGTCATGGTGCTCGCCATGCTGATGGCGCTCGTCGGCTTGGGCAGCATGGTGTTTCATGCGCTCGCTACCACCTGGGCGCAGTGGCTGGACCTGCTGCCGATTTTCCTGTTTCAGCTCGCCTTCCTCTGGATTTACGCGCGGCGCGAGCTTGGCTGGCGCGCAGTTGCAAGCGGCCTCGTGGTGGCAGCATTCCTGGCCATCGCGCTCTACGCGCGCCGGTTCCAGGCGCCGTTCAATGGCTCGATCACCTACGCGCCGGCGCTGGCGGCGATTTTGGCGCTCGGTCTGCACCATCGCGCCGCGCATCGCGGGGAGCGGCCCTGGCTGCTGTTCGCTGCGGGCGTTTTCACGCTGTCGCTCTTCTTGCGCACGGTCGATATGGCCGCGTGCGAGCGCTTGCCGCTCGGCACGCATTTCCTCTGGCATCTCCTGAACGGCGTGGTGCTGTACCTCGCCGTGCGCAGCCTGCTACGGGCTGCCGAGCGAATGCATTAGACGCTCGGGCGCGAAAACGCGGCCGTCCTTGATCACGCGGTGGATGTGGCTCAGGCTGTGCACGTCAACGAGCGGATCCGCATCGAGGATCACGAGGTCGGCAAGCTTGCCGGGCGCGAGCGTGCCCATGTTGCGCTCCATGTGCATGGCTTTGGCGCCGTTCACGGTTGCCGAGCGCAACACCTGCAGCGGCGAGAGGCCCGCTTCAACCATGAGCTGCATCTCGCGGAACACGCTCGGCCCATGCAGCGTGCCGATATTGCCGGCGTCGGTTCCCATCACGACGGGGATGCCCGCATCCCAGACCTTGCGCAGGTTGGCGAGCTCGGCCGCAGAAGGGTCCGGCGCCACCGGATTCGCCATCGCCTTCGCCACGCGCGGCGGCCGCTTGTCCGCCGGGATGCGGTCGAGATCGCGCATCATCGCGAGGATCTGCGGATCGGCGAGCCGGCGTTCGGCCGGGGTCGGTCGCCAGGTGTTGGAGAGCGCGTAGCGGTAGCCGAGCCGCACGAAGAGCGTCGGGCAATAGAGCGCCCGATTGCGCTTCGCGAGCGCGAGGAATTCGTCGTCCACCACTTCGTCTTCCACCGAGTGCACCAGATAGTCGGCGCCGGCGCGCAGCGACGCCTTGGCGACGATCAGCTCGGTCGCATGCACCGCGAGAGGTACGCCGGCCGCATGGGCGGCGTCACCCGCCGCTTTCACGATCGCTTCCTGCGCCGCGAGATCGTCGCCCTGCCGGTGGATAAACCAGACCTTGATGTAATCGGGCTTGTAGGCGAGCTCGCGCTGCACCAGCGCACGCGCCTCCTCCGGCGTCGTTACCTTGATGATCGGCGGATCGGTCAGGCCGAGCGGCGGATCGTCGATCATCGAAACGAGCGGTCCGGCGACGGCGACGCGCGGCGCGGCCGCGCTCTTACGCGCGGCATTGCGCATCTCGAAATTCCAGTACGGGCCGCCGATGTCCACGACGCTCGTGACACCGCTCGCGAGCCAGACTTTGAACGTGGCGGGCAGGCGCGCCTTGTTGCGCGCCACCTCGTCCAGGTACGGCACCACCGCATTGAAGTCGGCGACATCCGGGCGCGTGTAGAGGTTGCCCGACTGGAAGAAATGCACGTGGCCGTCCACCAAGCCGGGAATCACCCATTTGCCCTTGGCATCGATGCGCGTCGCGCCGGCCGGGATGCTGACCTTGTTTCGCGGGCCGACGGCGACGATGCGCTTGCCGCGGATCAGCACGGTCTGGTTGCGGGCCACGGCGGCCGGCAGCTCGCGCTCCGGATGGATCAGCGTCGCGCCGACAATAGCGATCGACGGGTCGGCTGCCCGCGACGCGACGCAGAGAAGAAGTGCGATGGTCGAGAGGACCGCGCGCATCAGCATGCTTTTCATTCCCCCTTGGCCTTGAGTAACGCGGCGTAGGCACTATCGCACCGCGGGTCCACCTGTGGCGCCGCAAACGTGAGCTTTGCCCCGCCGAGCGCCGCCGGCAGGTCCTTCCGCGGCGACACGTAATGCAGCTTCGTCATAAGCGGCTGCGCATCGGTCAGCAAGTAATCGTAGAAGAGCCGCGCCTCCCGGGGATGCGGTGGCTGGCGCGAGATACCGACCCCGTTCACGCGCGCGACGAGCGGCTCGAGCACGAACCAGTCGACCGGCGCGCCTTGCTCCTTTGCTTGCTCGATCATGTGGCCGTAGACCGCGAGCGCGAGCGGCACCTCGCCCGACACGACCATGTTGGCCAGCACCGAGTTGCCATGGCGAACGGAGAGCCCATTCGCCGCCGCAATGTGCCTGAAGAGATCTGCGCCCTGCCGCTCGCCGAGCGCTGCAAGCACCGTGCAGTACCACTCGCTCGCATTCGCCTCCACGCCCAGCCGTCCTTTCCAGCGCGTGTCGGCGAGATCCGCCCAGCGCTTCGGCAACTGCTGGCGCCCGATCGCATTGGTGTTGTAGGCCTGCACGAAGACATTGATGAACTGCGGTGCCCAGCCACGGTGCGCCGGCAGCGTGTCCTCCAGCAGCGCACGATGCGCGCTCGATTCGACCGGCTGCAGCAGTCCTTCATGGTAGAGCGCTTCGAGCTCGGGCGCCGAGATGCTCAGCACATCGAATTCCCAGCGCCCGGCCTTCTTTTCTGCGAGCGCTCGCTGCAGCACCTTGACCGACGACGCGCGCCAAACGTTGATACGCACGCCGTGGCGCTTCTCGAAGTCCGAGGCGAGCGCCTGGATCGTCGGCGCGGCATTCGAGGTGTATAGCGTGAGCTGT
>DASREB010000061.1:0-2671 GCA_035652275.1 Burkholderiales bacterium | reverse complement strand
AGCGAGAGCCACGTCGAGACGAAGCCCGACGGTGAGAGCTCCACCGACGGCAGGCCGAAATAGATGAAGACGATGATGACGAGCGGCGGCAGGGCACGAAACAGATCGACGACGAAGACGATGAGCAGGTTCACCGGCCTGAATCCCAGGCTGCGCAGCAGCGCGAGCGCCAGTCCGGCGGCGAGACCCGTGACGATGACGAGCGCCGCCAGCTCGATGGTCACGAGCGTGCCGTAGGCGATGTCGGGGAAATACCTCGCCATCACCCGGGCATTGAAGAACGCGTCGACGAAGCGCTCCCAGTTCGACATCGCTCGCCTCAGTGCCGGATCTGGCTGATGAAGGCGCGGGTGCGCTGCTGAGTGGGCGACTCGAAGATTGCCGCCGGCGAGCCTTGTTCGACGATCACGCCCTGGTCCATGAAGAGCACCCGATCGGCGGCATTGCGCGCGAAGCCCATCTCGTGGCTCACCACCACCATCGCCATGCCGCTCTCGCGGAGACTGCGCATCACCCCGAGCACCGAGCCCACCAGCTCGGGATCGAGCGCGCTGGTCGGCTCGTCGAACAGCATCACGCGCGGCTCGAGCGCGATGGCGCGCGCGATGGCGACGCGCTGCTGCTGACCGCCGGAGAGCTCGCCCGGCCGGTGGCCGGCGCGATCGGCCAGGCCGACGCGCGCGAGTGCCGCGCGCCCGAGCTCGTCGGCTTCGGCGCGCGACCTGCCTGCCACCTTGCGCAGCGCGAGCGTGACGTTGCCGAGCGCCGTCATGTGCGGGTACAGGTTGAACGACTGGAACACCATGCCGATGCGCTGTCGCGCATGATTGATGTCGGTGCGCGCATCGAGCAGATCGACGCCGTCGATCACCACCGTTCCCGCGGTCGGCTCCTCGAGCCGGTTCAGGCAGCGCAGCAGCGTGGATTTTCCCGAGCCCGAGGGGCCAATGATGAATACGAGCTCGCGCTCGGCCACCAGCAGATCGACGCCCTTCAGGACATGCAGGGCGCCGAAATGCTTGTGGATGCCGCGCGCCTCGACGACCAGTCTAGGCAAGGCTGGTGAGTCGCCCCCGCGAAGGCGGGGGCCCAGGTTTTTCAATCATGAATTCCCGCTCGCGCGGGGACGACGGTCGCTCAGCCGCACTTCAGCGGATGCGGGGTCGGGTCGTAGCCCGGCATGCCCGGCACGCCGTAGCCCGGCGTGATCACGCGCTCGAGCGCATCCGGGCCCGGCTTCTTGCCGAACCACTTCTCGGACATCTTGGCGATCGTGCCGTCCTTCTTCATGCAGTCGAGCACGTCCTGCATCTGGTTGCGCAGCGCGACGCTGTCCTTGCGCAACGGCGCCGCCCAATGCGCGCGCGTGTCTTTCAGCTCGAGATCGGCGATGAACTGCGGATTCTTGCTCGCCGCATAGACGATCGTGGTGTTGCCGCCGAGCGTGGCGTAGGCGCGGCCCGAGAGCACCGCCTGCGTGGCGTCGGGCTGCGTGTCGTAGGCCTGCACGGTGAAGCCGTACTGCTCGCCCATTTTCTTGGAGAGGGTCTCGTAGGGCGTGCCCTTATTGACCGAGACCACCTTGCCCTTGAGGTCCGACCAGTCGTGGATCGGCTTGGAGCCCTTCTTGATACCGAACTGGTAGGCGGTCCACAGGTAGCCCGCGGTGAAGATCATCTGCTCGGCGCGCTCTTTCGTCACCGTCGTCGGCGCGGCGATGAAGTCGTAGCGGCCCGCGAGCAGCCCCGGGATCAGGGTGGAGAAGCTCGTGCTGTCGATGACGATCTCGCGGTGCATGCGGCGCGCCACCTCGGTGAAGAGATCGATCTGGAAGCCCTCGATGCCGCCGCCGAGCTTCGGCATGGCGTGCGGTGCGAAGGTGCCGTCGACCCCGGTGCGCAGCGGCGACTGCTTGGTTTGCGCGAGCGCAGAGCCGGCGAAGATGAGCGTTGCGGCAAGGACGGCAAGGCGACGATGCAGCATCGGTAAATCTCCCCCTCGATGTTGGAAACTCTGCGGGCGATTGTACGGCAGTATGATTTACGCCTCCCATGGCCGAGCGCATCCTGGTCATCAACCCCAACTCCACCGAGGCGGTGACGCGCGGTATCGATCAGGCGGTCGAGCCGCTGCGCATGCCCGGGGGGCCCGCGATCGATTGCGTGACGCTCAAGGAAGGACCGCCCGGCATCGAGACGCAGCAGCACGTCGACGGGGTGGTCGCGCCGATGCTTAGCCTCATGCGGGCGAAGGAAAGCCAGTACGCGGCCTTCGTCATTGCCTGCTATAGCGATCCGGGCCTGCATTCACTGCGCGAAGCAACCCGCAAGCCGGTGCTCGGCATCGCCGAATGCGGCATCCTCACCGCGCTGACGCTCGGCCAGAAATTCGGCGTCATCGCCATCCTCCAGCAATCGATACCGCGGCACCTGCGCTACGTCGGCGCGCTCGGCCTAAGCGAGCGCCTCGCAGCCGAGCTGCCGGTGGGCTTGCGCGTCGTCGAACTCTCGGACGAAGCGAAAACTTTCGGCCGCATGGTCGAAGTCGGCAAAGCGCTGCGCGAGCGCCACGGCGCCGACGTCCTCGTCATGGGCTGCGCCGGCATGGCGCGTTACCGCAAGCCGCTGCAGGACGAGATCGGCATCCCGGTGGTCGAGCCGACGCAGGCGGC
>DASREB010000060.1:0-13860 GCA_035652275.1 Burkholderiales bacterium | reverse complement strand
ACGGCGGCGACGACGCTCGCGAGCACGCGCGCGGGTGTTGTCACATCGGCTCCTTTAGACTTGTTCTTCTTTTGCGCCACAGGATGCCATGGCTTCCATTAAAACGCCGAGCGGTCTCGTGATCGAGGACTTAGTTGTGGGCACCGGCAGCGCCGCCGGCAAAGGCCAGCAGGTGAGCGTGCATTACACGGGCTGGCTGATGAACGGCACCAAGTTCGACTCGAGCAAGGACCGCGGGCGCGCGTTTCAATTCTCGCTCGGCAAGGGCGAAGTGATCCGCGGCTGGGACGAAGGCGTGAGCGGCATGCAGGTCGGCGGCAAGCGCAAGCTCACCATCCCGCCCGATCTCGGCTACGGCGCGCGCGGCGCGGGCGGCGTGGTTCCGCCGGACGCGACGCTCGTCTTCGAGGTGGAGCTGCTCGCGGTGCGTTGATCAGAAATCGGGGTCAGGCCCCGATTTTCTGCGCAGCGCTTTGATCCGCCCGCGCTGCAGCTTGCCTTCGATGCGCCGGCGCTGCGAGGCGCGCGTCGGACGCGTGGCGCGGCGCGGCTTCGGCACATGCGCGGCCGCGGCGACCAGCGCGTTCAGCCGCGCGAGCGCTTCCGCCCGGTTCATTTCCAGCGAGCGATGCGCCTGCGCCTTGATCACCACGATGCCGGTGCGCGAGACGCGCTGGTCGCCGCGGCGTAGCAGGCGCTCCTTGACCTCGGGCGGCAGCGACGAGCGGCCGATGTCGAAGCGCAGGTGCACCGCGTTCGACACCTTGTTGACGTTCTGCCCGCCGGCGCCCTGCGCGCGCACGGCGATCAGCTCGACCTCGTTCTCCGGGACGCTTATCACGGCCCCGAGCATAGTTCAGCGCGGCGCGATCGGCTGGCCGCGGTTGTCGACCGGTATCGGCTGCGAGGCGGCGCTGCCGCCGGCGGCCGCGCTCGGCGGCATGTCGCTCGTGCGCCGGTCGCCGTCCGCGCGCTGCGCGCCTTCGGCAGCGAGGTCGCTCGGGCTCGGCGTGCGGTCCTCGCGCGCCTGGCCCTGCGGGCGGTCTTCGCCGGTGGCGCCGCGCATATCGGAGGGCGAGGGCACCGGGTCCTTGTTCGGCGCCATGGGGGTCTGCGCGCCGGCCGGCAGCGCCAGTGCGAAGCTCACGATGAGTAACAGGCGTTTCATTCGGCGTCTCCAAATGAAAAGAGCGGGCGCAAAGGCCCGCTCTTGTCTTAGGCGCAAAGCGCGTTAGTCGGTTTTCTCGGACTTGGTCGGCGCATTGGTCGTCGTATTGCTGCTGCCCTGCCGGCTTCTCTCGGTCGAGGCCGTGCCCGACGGCGTGCTGGACGGGCTCGACGTGCCGCCCGCGGCGCTCGTGCCGGCGCTGCCCCGCGCGGTGGCGCCCGCCGAGGTCGTGTCCTTGTCGGACTTGGTGCTCGACTGCTCCTGCTTGTCCTTCTTCGCCGCCTTGCTCTTCTTCTGGCCCTTGTGCTTGCCCTTGTCGGCGCGCGTGGTGTCGCTGCGCGGCGTGGTCGACGTGGTCGTGTCGTCCTTGGTGGTCGCGCCGGCGGCGGCGCCGGTGTCACCGCGCGCGCGCTCGCCCGCGGTGGCGCGGTCGGAGGTGCTGGTGCCCGAGCCGCGGCTGCCCGAGACGCTGTCGCTCGAGCCGGCGCTGGTGCTCGCGCCGGCGTTCGCGCCGGCGGAGCCCTGGGTGGTGCTGCTCTGTGCCGCGGCGAGCTGGCTGAACGACACGGCCAGCGCGCCCGAGATCAGTAATGGGAACAATTTACGCATTTGCTCTCTCCAGTTGTGAATAGGAATACATGGCTACTTGTTGCAATGCGCGTGCCCGGAACGCGGCTTGCACCATGCGCCGTCAGGAGACTGGAAATGCGCAAACTATTGATGCTGGCGGCGCTGTCGTTGAGCTTCGGCGCGAGCGCCCAGACGCAGGTCGACGCGCCGGGCAAGAAAGTCGAAGCGAACCCGAATCAGGACCGGCAGGCGCAGCAGTCGAATCAGCAGGCGCCCGTCAGCAAGACCGAGGAAGAGCGCATTCGCGCGGAAGGCGCCGCGGGCGGCACACGCCCCATCCCCCCGGAGAAGCGCCAGGCGGTCGGCGCCGGCGCCGGTCCGCACAAGCGCGATCACCTGCCGAGCCCCGAGCGGCTGCCCGCCGACGAGCCGGTCACCCCGGCAAAATAATCGGGGTCAGGCACCGATTTCCGCAGCCAATTGGTGCCTGACACCGATTAGCGGCTGACGCGGTTGCGGCCGGCTTTCTTCGCGCGGTAGAGCGCCTCGTCGGCTGCCTTCAGGACTACGCGCGGGTTTTTGCCGCCGGCCGGCGCCGCCAGGCCGATGGATACGGTCACCGACAGCACCTTCTCCGGCGGCCCTTGGGATGGGATGCGGCCGCGCCGCTTCGCGCCCTCCTCCGCCTGCTTGGGCCGATCGGGCGCGCGCACCGCCATGCGGTAGTGCTCGATCGAGCGCCGGATCGCCTCGAGCGCGCGCTCCGCTTCCGCGATTTCCCCGCCAGGAAACAGCACGCAGAACTCCTCGCCGCCGTAGCGATAGGCGATGCCGTCACGTACCTCCGCGAGCCGCCCGGCGACGAGCCGCAGCACCTGGTCGCCGATGTCGTGGCCGTGCGTGTCGTTGAACGGCTTGAAGTGATCGACATCGACCATCGCCACGACGTAGCGGCCGCCGACGCTGCGCAGCCGCTCGTCGAGCGCCCGCCGTCCCGGCAGCCCGGTGAGCTGATCGCGGAACGCGAGCTGATGCGACTCCTGCAGCAGCGCCACGATCAGCATCACGCCGCTCGCCTCCATAAAAAGCGCGTAGGCGCCAGGCGAGCCGGCCCATTCCGCCGCGAGGAAGTACGTCGCGATGGCGCCGGCGATGCCGACCGGCACCGGCTTGTACTCGGGCCACGCGCGCCACACCGCACCGGCGAATGCCAGCGCCAGCATCAGGCGCGCGATGAACGGCGTCGGCGGCGAGCGCAGCCACCAGTAGTCGAGCGCGGCGCGCTCCGGCGAGCGGCCGATCCACGCGATCAGCAGCCCTTCGGCCGCGAGGAGCGCGAGCCATGCATAGGACGCGCGATAGCGCGCACCGCGCTCGCGATAGAGCATCACCAGCACCACGTTCATCGCCACCAGCACGGCGAGCGCCGTATAGACGGCCCGGGTGTGCCATACCTGCCACGCCGCGAAAGCGCCGAGGATGCTCACCGCTATGACGAAGGCGCGGCCGCGGTTGTAGCCGAACGCGAGCGCCGCGGCCGCGCCGAGCGCCGCGTACGGCGCCCAAATGCGCAGGCCGACGAGCGTCGGCGGCAGATAGCCGCGCCAGGCGAGGAGCGCCGCCGCCACCAGGATCCCGGCCGGGACCCAGAGCGGCCGCAGCCCCCTCAGCTCGTCAATCACCTAAGACGCCTTGGTCGTCGCCCCGGCGAAAGCGGAGGCCCAGTCAGAGATTCCCCAAGCGATCTGGCCTGAAGCCGACGTCCGCGAGCTTGCCGCGCTGCGCGCGCTTGCCGGCGTGCTCGGCGAGCTGCTTCCCTTCCAGCGTCTGCACCGCGCGGTTCTTGCGCTTCACGCCGGAGACCGCGAGCGACTTGCCATCGGTGATCGCCACATCGGCGAGCGTGATTCCCTCCGGCAGCGCGAGGAGCTGCACGCCGACGCCGCCGTTTGGCCGCACCGGCACTTCGTCCAACGCGAAAACGAGAAGCCGCGCATCCGACGACAGCGCCGCCACCATGTTGCCATCGCCCGTCGCCGGCGGCCGCGCCTGCGCGCCCTCGCTCACCGCGAAGAAGTCTTTGCCCTGCCGGGTCTTCGACTCGAGGTCTCCCAGCTTGCAGATGAAGCCGAGGCCCGCGGTGCTGCTCATCAGGAGCCGCCGATTCGGATCGCCGGTCGCCATCCAGACGATGGCGTCGGAGCCCGAATTCACCAGCGTATTCACCGGCACGCCGTCACCGCGTCCGCTCGGGATGTCGGCCGCGGAGATGGTGAAGGTCTTGCCGGAGCCGGCGAGCACGGCCACCGCATCGGTGGTCTTGCACTCGAGCGTTTGCGCGAGCGCGTCGCCTTCCTTGAACGCAAGCGTCGTCAGATCCAGCCCATGCCCGGTGCGCGCGCGGATCCAGCCCTTGCGCGAGAGGATCACCGTCAGCGGCTCCTCCACCACATTGCGCTCGACCTGCGCGCGCTCCGCCGTCTTGATGAGCGTGCGGCGCTCGTCGCCATACTTCTTCGCGTCCTCCTTCAGCTGCTCGACCACCTGCTTCTTCAGCTCCTTGTCGTCGCCGAGCAGCGTCTTCAGCTCCTTGCGATCGGCTTCGAGCGCCTTCTTCTCGTCGTTCAGCTTGACGCCGTCGAGCTTGGTGAGCTGGCCGAGGCGCAGGTTGACGATGTCCTCCGCCTGGCGCTCGGTGAACTTGTATTTTTTGCGCAGCGCGTCTTTCGCCGCCGGCTGGTCCTCGCTCGCCCGGATCAGCTTGATGATCTCGTCGATCTTCGCGTAAGCGCGCAGCCGCCCTTCGACGATCTCGATCCGCTCCTGCACGCGATCGAGGCGGAACTGCGTGCGGCGGCGCACGGTGGCGACACGGAACTCGCCCCACTCGCGCAGCACATCGACGATGCCTTTGGTCTCCGGCAGGCCGTCGAGGCCGAGCCAGGTGAGGTTCACCGCGTAGCGGCTCTCGAGCGACGTGTGCACGAGGAGCGCCGCCATCATCTCCTCCGGGTTCTGGCGCGAGCTGCGCGGCTCGATCACCAGGCGCAGCTTGGATTTGCGGTCGCTCTCGTCGCGCACGCCCTCGACCTGGTCGAGGATGAACTGCTTCATGCGCCGCTGCTCCTGCGTCACCTCTTTCTTGCCGAGACCCGGCCTGGGATTGGCGAGCGCCTCGATCTCCTCCATCACCTGGCGCACCGAGACGCCGTGCGGCAGCTCGGTGACCACGATGCGCCACTGGCCGCGCGCCAGGTTCTCGCGCTCCCACTTGCAGCGCAGGACCAGCGAGCCGCGGCCGCTCTCATATGCCTGCCGGATTTCCTCCGCCGGCGAGATGACCTGCCCACCGCCCGGGAAATCCGGGCCCGGCAGGAGCTCGAGGATGTCTTCGATCTTCGCGCGCGGATGCCTGATGACGTGCGCCGCAGCGGCGGCCACTTCCTTCAGGTTGTGCGACGGGATGCGCGTGGAGAAGCCGACCGGGATCCCAAATGAGCCGTTGAGGAGGCCGAACGGCAGGCGCGCGGGAAGGAGCGCCGGCTCCTCGAACTTGCCGTCGTAGTTCTTGACGAAGTCGACCGTGCCCTCGCCGATCTCGGCGAGCATCAGCTCGGCGTAGCGCGAGAGCCGCGCTTCGGTGTAGCGATACGCCGCCGGCGCATCGCCGTCGCGCGAGCCGAAGTTGCCCTGGCCGTCGATCAGCGGATAGCGCATCGAGAAGGGCTGCGCGAGGTGCACCAGCGCCTCGTAGGTCGAGCTGTCGCCGTGCGGGTGGTACTTGCCGAGCACCTCGCCGACGTAGCGCGCGCACTTCGAGAAGCCGGTGGCGCCCGCCTCGCCCATCGCATAGAGAATTCGCCGCTGCACGGGCTTCAGACCGTCGGCGACCTCCGGCAGCGCGCGCGCCTTGACCGTGGAGACGGCGTAGCCGAGATACGCGTGCGAGGCGTGCTGCTCGATCGGCGCCGCTTCGTCGCCGTTATCGGGAGTGAAGAGATCCAGTGTTTGCGTGTCGTCCATAGCCATTAAATGGGGTCAGATGAACATTTCGCGACGCCGCGATAAGCGAGATTTCGCTCAGTGTCCGGAAATGTTGATCTGACCCCGTTTTTCGGTTCATTGGAAAAGATCGAGCTGCTTGTCGCTCATCAGGATCGCGAACTCGACCGCGCGCTTCGCGGCGTCGAGGTCTTCAGTGTCGCCGGCGCGTCCCGCGGCTTCCCATTTGTAGTGCTTGCGGCCGACCAGCGTGACTTTGCCGAGCTTCGTCTTGCCGAGCCAGTAGGCGTGCCCCTGATATGCGCGTTCCCAGAACGGCTTTTGGTTTTTCTTTTTCTTAGACGTCGGCTTCAACGGTCTTCCAGTGCTCCCGCATCCAGTTGCGCCGGCCTTCGGCTTCGCCCGAGTCCATCAGGAGCTCGAAGGTGGCGCGCGCCTTTTTGAGCTCCTTCGCGTCGAGCTCCATGCGCACGAGCCGCCGCGTGTCGGGGTTCATCGTCGTCTCCCAGAGCTGCTCGGGACTCATCTCGCCGAGGCCCTTGAAGCGCGAGATCTCCCAGCTGCCCTCCTTCACGCCCTCTTTCTTCAGCTGCGCCAGCACTTCCGCGAGCTCGTCGTCGTCGAGGCAATAGACGCGTCTCGCCGGTTTGCCTTTGCCCTGCGAGGGTACCTCTACCTTGTACAGCGGCGGCTGTGCGACGAACACATGGCCGCTCGCGACGAGCTTCGGTGCGTGCATGAAGAAGAAGGTGAGGAGGAGCGCCTGGATGTGACCGCCGTCGACGTCGGCGTCGGTCATGATGATGGTCTTGCCGTAGCGAATGCCGGTGAGATCGACGGCATCTTCCGCGCCGTGCGGATCGACGCCGATCGCGGTGGCGATCGCCTGCAGCTCCTTGTTGGCGAGCACCGTGCGGCTGTCTTTCGACATGGTGTTCAGCACCTTGCCGCGGAGAGGCAGCACGGCCTGCGTTTCCTTGTCGCGCGCTTCCTTGGCCGAGCCGCCGGCCGAGTCACCCTCGACCAGGAACAATTCGTTGCGTGTCACATCGCCCGAGGCGCAATCGACCAGCTTGCCGGGCAGCGTGGCGATGCCGCTCGACTTCTTGCGCTCGACTTTCTTGCCCTTCGAGAGGCGGGCCATCGCCTGCTCGATCGCGAGCTCGACGATCTTCTTGCCCTCGTCCGGATGCTGGTTCAGCCAGAGCTCAAACGGATCGCGCACGCACATCTCGAGCAGCTTGGCGCCGTGGCGCGTGGTCAATTTTTCTTTGGTCTGCCCATGAAACTGCGTGCGCACGATGCGCGCGGACAGCGTGAAGCAGGCGCGCTGCCAGAGGTCCTCGGCGATGACCTTCACGCCCTTCGGCGCGAGCGCGCGCGTGTCGATGAAGGCGGCGAGCGCCTCGAAGATGCCGGCGCGGAAGCCCGCTTCGTGCGTGCCGCCGGAGCGCGTCGGTATCAGGTTGACGTGGCTCTCGGCGAAGACCTCGCCGTCGGCGACCCAGCCGAGCGCCCAGGACGCGCCCTCGCCCGGCTCGATCTCGGCGATGTCGGTCTGCTGGAAATACTTTTCGCCGGTGAACATCGGCGCGACCAGCTCGCGTCCCTGCAGCATGAAGTCGAAGTACTGCGCCATGCCGCGCTCGTACTTCCAGCTCTTCTTCTCCTTGCCTTCCACCTCGAGGATCATCGTCAGGCCGGGGAGCAGGTAGGCCTTGGAGCGCACCAGATGCTCGAGCTCGGCGAGCGGGATGTTCGGCGAGTCGAAGTACTTCGGGTCCGGCCAGAGGCGCACGATGGTGCCGGTGCGCTTCTCCTTGATGCGCTCGGACTTCAGCTTGTTCTTGAGCTCGCCGCCCTCGAAGGCGATGGTGTGCTTCTGCCCGTCCTTGAAAACGGTCACCTCGCAGCGCTTCGACAGCGCGTTGGAGACCGAGACGCCGACGCCATGCAGGCCGCCGGAGATGTGGTAGATGCCATCGCCCGAGCGCGAGAATTTGCCGCCGGCGTGCAGCATCGAGAAGGCGACTTCCACGGCGGGCTTTTTCTCCACCGGGTGCATGTCGACCGGGATGCCGCGGCCCTCGTCCTCGACCTCGACCGAGCCGTCCTTATGCACGGTCACCGTGATGCGCTTGCCGAAACCGGCGAGCGCCTCGTCCACCGCGTTGTCGATCGCCTCCTGCACGATGTGCAGCGGATGCACGGTGTGCGTGTACATGCCGGGCATGCGGCGGACGGGCTCGAGGCCCTTGAGCGCCTGGATGGCGGATGCGTCGTAGACGGCCGGTTTTGCCATGTATCTAGTGTCCCACGGGCGGGCGACGCCCTAGCTATTGTAGTCCTTTGGCATTGGCGCCGGGCGGCGGAAGATGCGCGCCACCATGCTCTCCAGCCAAAGTCGCGAACTGCTGAAAAAAGTTTCCACGGCTACTCTTACCACGGTGCTGTTCAAGCGCGGCCTGCGCAACGTGTTCATCCAGGGGATTTTCCTGCTGAACCGCGCGGCGCCGCGCATGGTCGGCGAAGCCTACACGCTGCGCTACATCCCGGCGCGCGAAGATCTCGACCAGCTCGGCGCCTTCGAAGGCCGCGGGCATCCGCAGCGCGAGGCGATCGAGGCATGTCCGCCGGGACAGGTGCTCGTCATGGACGCGCGGCGCGACGCGAGCGCGGCGACCGGCGGCGACATTTTAATGACGCGCCTGATGGTGCGCGGCGCAGCGGGCATCGTCACCGACGGCGGGCTGCGCGACACGCCGACCATCGAGAAGCTCGAGTTCCCGGTGTACTGCGGCGCGCGCTCGGCGCCGCTCAATCTCGTGCGCCATCACGCGATCGACGCGCAGGTACCGATCGGCTGCGGCGGCGTCGCGGTTTACCCCGGCGATGTGCTGGTCGGCGACGGCGAAGGCGTGGTCGTCATCCCGGCGAAATTCGTCGACGAGGTGGCGCAGGAGGCGGCGAGCCAGACCGAGTTCGAGGACTGGGTCGAAGTGAAGGTGAAGGAAGGCCGCAGCATCTTCGGCCTCTATCCGCCGGATGCCGAGACCAAGGCCGAGTTCGAGAGCTGGAAGAAGACGCGAAAATAATCGGTGCCTGACCCCGATTATTTCTGGTCGGTTATCATGAAGCTGAGAGGAGGCTTCCAGCCATGTTGAGACTGCTCGGCGCGCTCGCGCTTGCGGCCGCGTTCACGGCGCCGGCGACGGCGCAGGAAACGCTGGTGGTGTACTGGACCAAGGGGTTCTATCCGCAGGAGGACAAGGCGCTCGACGACATGGTCGCCAAGTTCCAGAGTAAGACCGGCGTCAAGGTCGAGCTCTCGCGCTACTCGCCGCAGGAATCGGTGCCGAAGGCGGTGGCGGCGCTCGATTCGGGCACGCCGCCCGACGTCGCGTACGGCGACGTGTTCGACTTCCAGGTCGCGGGCAAGTGGGCGTTCGAAGGGCAGCTCGAGGATCTCTCGGACATCCTCGCGCCGATGAAGGACAAGTTCATGCCCAACACGCTCGAGACGACGTATCTCTACAACGACAAGGCGAAGAAGCGCGCCTACTACGCGTTCCCGACCAAGCGCCAGACCATGCACATCCAGTACTGGAAGGACATGCTGGCGGAGGCGGGCTACAAGGAGTCCGACCTGCCGAAGGACTGGAAAGGGTACTGGGACTTCTGGTGCGCCAAGGCGCAGACCGGCTACCGCAAGAAAAGCGGCAAGCGCATCTATTCGGTCGGCAGCCCGATGGGCGTCGATTCGAGCGACTCGTTCTTCTCCTACCTCACGTTCATGGACGCGTACAACGTCAAGCTGGTGGACGACAGCGGCAAACTGCTGGTCGACAGCCCCGAGGCGAAGAAAGGCCTCGTCGCCTCGATGCACGATTACGTCGACACCATCGGCAAGGGCTGCACGCCACCTTCCGCGGTCAACTGGAAGGACCCGGACAACAACGTCAACTTCCACAACAAGCAGATCATGATGACGCACAACGCCACCATCTCGATCGCTTCGAAGTGGCTGGATGACGCGAATAACGAGAAGCTTCCGGCCGAGCAGCGCGAAGAGGCGAAGAAAAATTACTACGAGCGCATCGCCACGGGCGCCTTCCCGAACAGGCCCGACGGCAAGCCGATGCAGTACCGGCAGGCGGTGAAGGTCGGCGTGGTGTTCGCGAGCGCGAAGAACAAGAAGCGCGCCAAGGAATTCGTGCAGTTCATGATGCAGGACGAGAACCTGACGCCGTACGTCGAAGGCGCGCTCGGCCGCTGGTACCCGGTGACCAAGGCGGGCGTGGCGCGCGACTTCTGGACCAACGATCCGCACCGCAAGATCGTCCACCAGCAGTTCTCCGCCGGCGTGGTGAACTTCGAGTTCACCAGGAACTACAAGTTCACCATCCTCAACAACGAGAACGTCTGGGCGAAGGCGATGAACCGCGTCGCCGCGGAAAAGTGGCCGGTGGAGAAGGCGGTCGACGAGATGATCGCGCGCATCAAGCAGGTGGCTGGCTGATTGGTTTTGACCCCCTGATAAGGGGGTCGCGAGCCTAGCGAGCGGGGGGTTTTGATTTTGATCAGGCGCGCGACCCAGTAACTCGCCATGGCAGCGATCGCCATCCCGCACCCCACTTCGCCGGCGCCGCGCCGCGCGCGTTCGGTGTGGCAGACGTGGGGCATGCTCATGCTCACGCCCTACATCCTGGTGTTCCTGGTGTTCGTGCTCTACCCGGTGACGTACGGCTTGTGGCTTGCGCGCCATCCGCAGAGCTACGTCACGCTGTTCGACGACCCGGTGTTCTTCCGCACCGTAGTGAATACGATCATCTTCCTGCTCGTCGCGGTGAATGTGAAGTTCGCGCTCGCGCTTTTTCTCTCCGGCTTTTTCGTGCACGACCGCGCCTGGATCCGCTGGCTCTCGGTGATCTTCATCATCCCGTGGGCGGTGCCGGCAATTCCGACGATCTTCTCGATCCGCTTCATGCTGAATCCCGAATGGGGGTTAATTAACTCGGTCTGGTTCCGTCTCACGGCGCTCGACGGCCCCAACTGGCTCAACGATCCGCGCCTCGGCCTCACCATGGCGATGGTGGTGCACATCTGGAAGGCGCTGCCCTTCTGGACGCTGATCCTGATCGCGGGGCGCCTTGCGATCCCGCGCGAGCTCTACGAAGCTTCGAGCGTCGATG
This sequence comes from Burkholderiales bacterium, assembly GCA_035652275.1. Classification (GTDB taxonomy): domain Bacteria; phylum Pseudomonadota; class Gammaproteobacteria; order Burkholderiales; family SG8-39; genus SCGC-AG-212-J23. The sequence continues at coordinate 2,928 of DASREB010000060.1, read as the reverse complement.
GCGCGACGCCGTGGCAGAAATTCAAGTACGTCACCTGGCCTTCGATCCGCACGCTCTACCTGACATCGACCATCCTCAGCATGATCTGGACGCTCGGTGACTTCAACAGCGTGTACCTGCTGACCGGCGGCGGGCCGGCGGATCTCACGCACGTGCTCTCCACGCTGGGCATTCGTTACATCCGCCTGGACCAGGTCGATCAAGCGATGGCGACCATCGTCGTAGCGCTGCCCTTCGTGCTGCCGTTCGTCTACTTCATGATGAAGCGCCTGTCGGCGGACGATGAGGGCCGATGAATAAATTCGTGCGCGAGGCGAAGCTCTGGCTGATCGCGATCCCGATCCTGCTCTGGACGCTGCTGCCGATCTATCACATTTTTCTGTTCTCCATTTCCACGAAGGACTCGGCATTCTCGGGCGCGCTCTGGCCCGACAAGCCGACGCTGCGCAATTTCGGCACGGTGTTCCGCCAGGAGCACTTCTATCTGCACCACTTCTGGGAGCAGATCTGGAATTCGCTGTGGATCGCAGTGGCGACGGGCCTTCTGACACTGGCGATCGCCACCTGCGCCGCATTCGCCATAAGCCGGCTGAAAGTCAAAGGCGGGCGCGCGGTGATGAACGCCGCGCTCTTCACCTATTTCATCCCGGCGGCGTTTTTAGCGGTGCCGATGTACAAGGCGATGGGCACCTATGGGCTGCTGAACAACCGCTGGTCGCTGGTGCTGGCGATGGTGACGCTCGCCTCGCCGTACGCGATCTGGGTGCTGAAGCAGGCTTCCGACAAGCTGCCCTGGGAGCTCGATGAAGCGGCGCGCATCGATGGTGCGACGCCGCTGCAGCTCTTCCGGCTGGTGTACCTGCCGCTGATGATGCCGTCGCTGGTCGCGATTGGAACGTATGCGCTGCTCCTCGCGTGGAATGAATACCTCTATGCGTTCCTGCTGCTCTCGCACGAGAACACCATTCCGCTCGCCGTCGGCCTCGGGCATTTTCTCGCCTCCGACGATTCGCCGTGGGAGCTGTTGATGGCCACGGCGCTGATCTACGCGCTGCCGCCGGCGGCGATCTACTACGCGTTCCGGCGCTACATGGTCGGCGGACTCACCGTCGGCGCGGTGAAGGGCTGATGGCCGCCGTCTCCTTCCGCGAGGTGGTGAAGAGCTTCGGAAAAACCCGGGTGCTGCACGGCATCTCGCTCGACATCGCGGATGGCGAGTTCGTGGTGCTGGTCGGGCCGTCGGGCTGCGGCAAGTCGACGCTGCTGCGCATGCTCGCGGGGCTGGAGGACATCACCGGCGGCACCATCGCCATCGACGGCCGCGTGGTGAACGACGTCGATTCGAAGGATCGCGACATCGCGATGGTGTTCCAGAGCTATGCGCTCTACCCGCACATGACGGTGCGCGAGAACATGGGCTTCTCGCTGCGGTTGCGCAGTGAGAAGCAGGCGCTGATCGACCAGCGCGTCGCCACGGCCGCCAAGATACTCAACCTCGAGCCATTCCTGCAGCGCCACCCGCGCGAGCTCTCGGGCGGCCAGCGGCAGCGCGTGGCGATGGGCCGCGCGATCGTGCGCGATCCGAAGGTGTTCCTGTTCGACGAGCCGCTGTCGAACCTCGATGCGAAGCTGCGTGTCGCCATGCGCACGGAGATCAAGGCGCTGCACCAGCGCCTCAAGACCACCACGGTGTACGTCACGCACGACCAGATCGAGGCCATGACCATGGCCGATCGCATCGCGGTGATGAACGAGGGGCGCATCGAGCAGCTCGGCGAGCCGCTCGAGCTCTACGATCGGCCGGCGAACTTGTTCGTAGCGCAGTTCATCGGCTCGCCGGCGATGAATATTTTCGACGGCACCGTCAGAAACGGCGCGGTCGAGGCGCTCGGCGTGCGCTGGCCGGCCTCAGCCATGGCCGGGCACACGGCGGATGGCCGGCGCGTGCGCTACGGCATCCGGCCGGAGCATCTCGAGCCCGCGGGGAGCGGCATTCCCGCGGAGGTGATCGTGGTCGAGCCGATGGGCGCCGAGACCGAGATCGTCGCCAAGGTCGGCGACGCGTCGCTCACCGTCATGATGCGCGGTCGCGCCAGCGCCGGGCCGGGCGAGCGCATCTTCCTGGCACCGCAGGCGATGCACGCGCATCTCTTTGACGCGGCGAGCGGCCAGCGAATCTGAAATCGGGGTCAGGCACCGATTAAAGCCGTAATTGGTGCCTGACCCCGATTAGAATCAGTCGATGGCGCGCAAAGAGAGCGGCGAGTGGGCTTTTCCGGTCGAGATGCGGCCGCGGCCCGAGGAGTGGCGGTTCGATCTCGAGCACGCGCTCGACAGCGTCGTCGCGCTCCGGGCGGAGATTCCGGAGGACGCGTTCACCGCGCAGATCCTCGGCACCGAGCGCGCCGGTAACGGCATCGTCATCCGCGACGATGGGCTCATCCTCACCATTGGTTACCTCATCACCGAGGCGAGCACCATCTGGATCACCACCAACAAGGGCACGGTCGCCGGCGGCTTTCCGCTCGCCTACGACCAGGTGACGGGCTTCGGCCTGGTGCATCCGCTCGGCAAGCTCGGCGTCGCGCCGCTCGCGCGCGGCAGCGCGAATTCCTGCCGCGTCGGCGAGAACGTGGTGATGGCGGGCCACGGCGGCGCGGCGCACGCGCTGAAAGCCACCGTGTTCGCGAAGCGCGAATTCGCCGGCTACTGGGAATACGTGCTCGATGAAGCGATCTTCACCGCGCCGGCGCATCCGCAATGGGGCGGCGCCGCGCTGATCGGCGCGGAGGGCAAGCTCCTCGGCATCGGCTCGCTCCTCGTCCAGGAGAAGATCGACTCCGGCACCATCCAGGGCAACATGATCGTGCCGATCGATATCCTCGGGCCGATCCTCGACGACATGGCGAAGCTCGGCCGCCCCAACCG
>DASREB010000059.1:0-17372 GCA_035652275.1 Burkholderiales bacterium | reverse complement strand
TCGAACTGGAACACCGCGCGCAGGCCCGCGCCGAGATCGCGGCCGCCGCGTACGCCGACATACGAAAGGTTGCTTGAGATGTCCGGTTGCCAGCCCAGGCGCCCTGTCGCCGGCGTGCTGCCGAACGGCGCGTTCGTGTCGGCGGCCTTGATTCCCTTGGTCGCGGTGTCGATTGACACGTCGAGGTGGCCGTAAAGCTGTATCAGCGTGTCGGCTACGACGGCCGTGGTGGGCGCGCTCCCTTGGGCGAATGCGCCGGTAGTCGCAAATGCAAGCGCACAGGCAAGTGCGCAGCGGTGTCGGTTCATGGTTCCGTCCTCTTATTTGATGCCGCGCGCGTGCGCGGCGCGTAGCAAACTTGGACTTGCACTGCTGACGCTGTCCTTGCGTCGCCTTGAAATGTGCGCCGTCAGAAGAGCGAGCGTTGTTTTTTCGGCGCAGCTTGCTTAAGGAGCAAGCTGCGCGAAAGACGCGCGCAAGCGCTGTGTACGATTCGCTTAAGGTGATAATCGAAACGTGAAGCTGCAACTAAGCATCGGCATGGCGGCGAATCCGCGCAGCGCGCCGATCTTCGACGGCCGCGTGCAGCCCGATGGCATCGAGCTCGTGCCGAGCGAGGTGTTTCCCTCCGAGCTCTTCTGGCGCCAGCTCAAGTTCGGCGACTTCGACATTGCGGAGATGTCGATGTCGACGCTGATGATGGCGGTGGCGGCGGGCGATGATCGCTGGCTCGGAATACCGGTGTTCACGACGCGCAAGCTCTTCCACACCGAGCTTCTGGTGCGCCGCGCGGCCGGCATCGAGAAGCCCGCTGACTTGAAGGGCAAGCGCGTCGGCGTGCCCGAATACCAGCAGACTGCGGCGCTGTGGACGCGCGGCGCGCTCGAGCACGAGTTTGGTGTTTATGCGCGCGACATGGAATGGTGGATGGAGCGGGTGCCGAGCCACAGCCATCGCGGCGCGATCGGCTTCACGCCGCCGCCGGGCGTGACGATCCGCCAGGTGCCGGCGGAAAAGAACCTCGGCACGATGATGCTCGCGGGCGAGCTCGACGCGACGGTGCATTACATCGCCAACGCCAATCTGGTGGATCGCAGTCGCGTCGATCTTTGGAACCACCCGGAGATCCGTTCGCTTTTTCCGGATCCGGTAGCTGAGGGCGTTCGCTACTACAAGAAGACCGGGCTCTTGCCGATCAACCACGGCATGGTGGTGAAGCGCTCTCTGGCGGAGCGCCATCCATGGATCGTGCTCAATGTGCTCAAGGCATTCGAGCGCGCAAACGAAATCGCCGAGCGCGAGCGGCTGGAGCACGCGCAGTATCACGTTGCCACCGGCCTCGCTTCGGCGCAAGCATTGCGCACGCCGCTCGTGCGGCATGGCGTGGAGGCGAACCGCCTGGTGCTCGACACTGCCGCGCAATACTCGGAGGAGCAGGGCCTGACACCGCGCCGCGTGCGGCTGGAGGAGGTTTTCGCGCCGAGCACGCTCGATCAGTAATCGGGGTCAGAGCCAATCAGACGTTCTATTCACCGAGCGCAGCGGTTAATAATGAGCGGCGCAAGAGTCTTCCGGGAGGACGGCCGCCGCGGACCAAGCTAGAACGTCACCTCCAACCGCACCAGCAGGTTGAGGGCGTTGCGCAGCGCGGGATCGGTATTCGGATGCACGATGTACTGCAAGTCCGGTTGGAGCGCGATGGCGTCCGAGACCGGCGCCATGTAGGTGAGCTCAAGGATCGCTTCGGTCCGCGCGGCCGGCGTGCCGAGCTGCGTCTGCTCGTCCATGTAGTGGGAGCCGTTGCGCGCCGAAGCGATTGCGACAGCGATCTCGTCCTTGGATCGAGCCCGCGAGAAGCTGCTTAAGTGCGCACCCGCTCCAACATAGGAGCCGAAGCGGTTCACCCGCGCATCGCCCAAGCCGAGCTGCAGGAATCCGGCCGCCTTCACGGCCTCGTCGCGCTGGCAGCGCGTGAGGAGTCGATCGACGAGCACATAACCGCCGTTCGACCCGCGATGCACCTCCGGCGTGCTCATGTCCTGGAAGATGGCGGTGTAGTGCCAGAGGCCCAAGGCGTACTTGTCCTGGTAAGGCGCGAGCTCCGCGAATCGCCCGGTGCGAAGCCGACCTACCCGGCGATCGCGCTCCCCCGGCCGCTCCAGATAATCGAGCTCGCCTACGAGCAGCGCGCCGCTGCCGCCCACCGTCGTCGCGTTTGTGATCGCGCCGCGGAACGGCTGGGCGTCCAATACGGCGGCCCGACCGAGTAGCTGCGGCGAGAACTTGTACTGGACACGTGCCGCGACCGACGTGTTCGGGAATGCCGGCACGCTCGCCGGCCCGCTCTGCGAGAATTCTGGTCCGACGCCGAACGACGGGTTAACGAGCAGGCTCGCCGACCGCACGCGGTAGAACTCGCTGTTCAAGTCGTAAAGGCCTGCGAGAAAGGAAAGGCGGTCCTGGTTGAAGTTGCGCTGTATCCACGCCTCGTCGAGATGCAGCCCGGACTTGCCACTGATCGAGCTCACGCCCTGCGCCGCGCCGGAGAGCGTCTCGGGCCGCGCGCCGTGCAGCAGCATTCCGTAGAGTGATGCCGTGGTCTCACGCCAGCCGAAGATCTGCGCGAGATCGACCGCCGCCTGCCCTTGCAGGCTGCCATGGTAGATACTGCCACGATGCACGCCGCCGGCGACGTCGGACACGAGCTCACCGTCGTAGATGGTGCTTACCTCGATGCCCTTTATCGGCGCGGGCGTTTTCTCCGGATCCGGGCTTTGCGCGGCGCAGACCGATGCCAGCACAGCGAGCGGTGCGGCGGCGAGCCGGGCGGCGATTCGCATATCAGCGCCACCTGTACCCGCACGTTGCTATTTTCTCTACCTCGTTCCTATTCGGCGCGCGCGAACTCTTGGGCGCTCCGAGCGGGGCCAAGTCGCGTACCCGCGATGATTCCGCCATGGCTGGATTTTTCATTGGCATGCACATCCTTCGCCGCTCTCTAGTGGCCGCGATTGGCTAGCCTTTAGCCTTAACCGGTGGCGCAACTACTCAATGACGCTTGAGGGTTTGAGATTGTGGCTTCGCAGGCGACTTACGCCAGGCGAGTATTTCGGTCTCGAGCTCACATTGGGCGCTATCGTCTTCGTGACCGCCGCCTGGATCTTCGGCGGCCTGGCGGAGGGTGTAGCGCGCGCGGAGCCGATTACGCACGTCGATCTGAATCTCGCGCGCTGGATGAACCTGCATCAGGTCGCCGGCCTTCACGAGTTGATGGGCGTTCTGAGTTTCTTTCACACCTGGCCAATCGGCCTCGCCGCCGCCGGGTTCATCGCATTTCTGCTCTGGCGGCGCGACTGGCGTTGGGTCATCGTCGGGCTCACCGCAGTCGGAGGTGGCGTCGCCTTAAATACTGCACTGAAGCTGGCGTTTCATCGCGAGCGTCCGACGCTCTCTGGCTTGGCGGCTGCCTTGCATACCTACAGCTTCCCGAGCGGCCATACTTTGGCCGCCACCGTGCTATACGGCGTTTTCGCCGGCTACCTACTCACGATTACCCGGTCGCGCGCGCGGCGCACAGGCATCATTGCCGCGGCGGTGACCATCGTGCTGTTGGTGGCGTTCAGTCGGCTCTACTTGGGCGTTCATTACCTCAGCGACGTACTCGCCGCTATGGCCGAAGGCGTGGCTTGGCTCGCGCTGTGCTACACCGCCACGGACACCTTAATGGCGCGATATCGGCGCCGCCGCGCCGGTCGGCAAACGCCAGGAGAAAGTTCCCCGCGTTAGGGCGCGACCTTTGCGCGTTCGCATTTTCGCTCGATATATGACGTATTTCGCGATAGCCGATGCCAAGCCGGATGCACGGTCGGTGTGGTAGCAAAGCATCTCGCATCGCGCGAAGCTCGCCGTGTCGCCCAATCGATGTATGTGGAGCGAGCTGAGCACTTAACCTCCAGCCATTGGAGGAATTCTGTCGCTTGTTTCTCATACGGTGTGATGCGGCTCGAGGTACCAGTCGCAAGCCGCGAGGTCGCTTTCCGTCGGGCGCCACCAGCCAAGGTTGAACTCTTCGAATCCGATCTGCTCGATGAGTACGTACCCAAACTGCTCTCCGTCCACGAGGCGCAAGTAGCGGCCCTTTGGCCACGCTGCCCGCCGGAGGCCCTGGCCCGCTTCCCGAAGGTTGCAAAGCTCGTCCACCAACATCGCCATAGTTAATACCTAGAGCCAGACTCGGAGCTGGAGTGCAAAGCAATATGTCGCCGCTACGAACGGCCATTCGAGGACCGAGCAGCCCGCCGCCGCCGATCATGCGAGGAACGCTCGGTTGGCGCGTGCAATCCAGAGCACGTTCCGCGCATGTACGCAGCGAGAAGCAAGCGGCCGATTACCCGGGCAGCGAACGCGGCGCTCTGAGCATGAAGAAACTACGCTTCTCGTCTTGCGCTTGGCTGGCAGCCAGCTGATCTAGGGCTTTAGTCCACGCCGGCGTCCGGGAGCCGGGCTCACGCCGCGTCGCGTGCCGCTGGAGGAACGGTTCGCGCGTAGCACGGTTAATCAGCTTGCCTTAAGCGGCGACGTGTTTCACTCCGTGGAATCGCCAACCCGGAACGCGAGTTGCTGGTCCAGTGGACTCGGCGGCGCAGTGTCTGCGCCACGGCTCATTCGATAAAGGGTTCCCTGCAAATGACCATCGGTAGACATAACGCGTTAACGAAGGTCCCTGAAGTCACCTTGTGCTTTTGGCTAATCAAAATTCTCGCGACTACGTTGGGTGAGACCGGTGGCGACGCGGTGACCATGTCGATGAATCTCGGCTACCTCGTCGGTACTTGTATTTTTGCTGCATTGTTCGTCGTCGCTGTTGGCGCTCAGATTCGCGCGAAGAACTTCCACCCGTTCCTGTTTTGGGCGGTGATTGTCGCCACGACGACTGCCGGAACGACGCTCGCCGATCTGGTGGACCGTTCACTCGGTGTGGGATATGCCGGTGGCTCGACGATCTTGTTCCTGCTGCTGCTGGCGAGCCTTGCCGTGTGGCACTGGTCGCTTGGCTCGGTCTCGATCAGGACGATAACGACCACAAAAGCGGAAATCTTCTACTGGGTCACCATCATGTTCTCCCAGACATTGGGGACAGCGCTCGGCGACTGGATGGCTGATCCGAAAGCCGGCTTCGGCCTGGGCTATGACGGCGGGGCCATTGTCTTCGCGGGCGGGCTGGCAATCGTCGCGGCGGCCTATCTTTGGACGCGCGTGTCCCATACGCTGCTTTTTTGGGCGGCTTTCATTCTGACTCGGCCGCTCGGTGCGACCGTCGGCGATCTGCTCGACAAACCGCTCTCCAGCGGCGGGTTGAACCTGAGCCGCTACGCTGCCTCAGCCGTCATAGCCGCGCTTATCATTGCGGCCATCTTCTTGTTTCCACAAAGAGCGGAGCGGCAAGTATCCATGGGCCATTAGCGGTAGTGGCGCGCATCGCCGTACGCATGACCGGCACGACCTCCGCGTACTCGCCGAGCGCGCGGCCCGCCGCGACCGCGCCCTGCGGGCGCACTGCGGCGAGGATCACCGGCCGCGGGGGATCGCTTTCCGATAGCGCACTTCGTCGAACGGGCTGCCGATGAGCTGCGTGTTGGTGCGCGCCGCGCCGTCGGCGGCGAAGCCGAGGTGCTGGTAGAAGCGCCGGGCGCGGCCGTTGCCGCTCATCACCCAGAGCGTCATCGCGCTGTGCTCGCGCTCCGCCGCTTCGTCGAGCGCATGCTCGCAGAGAAGCTGGCCGGCGCCCTGGCGCCAGCGCGCCGGATGAACGTTCACGGCATAGATCTCCGCGACATCGCTTTCCTGCAGCCGATCGCGCGACGGGCCGTACAGGCAGAATCCGGCGAGCTCACCGTCGAAATCGGCGAGTGCAAGGTGCGCGGGCCCGGGCTGCGCGATGGTCTTCTCCCACATGCGCGCCCGCTCGTCGACGCTGAGCGCGGCGAGGTAGCTCTGCGGCATAAGGTCGCGATACGCGGCGCGCCAGGCAGCGACATGGATCTCGGCGATGGCACGCGCGTCAGCGCGCGTCGCCTCGCGCAGTGTCAGCTTCGCCATTTGCGCCCGATCCCCCGCCAGCCGAGAGCGTACTCGATGCCGGCGCGCTCGAGCACCCAGGCGACGTAGCTGTTGCTGTTCGGTCCGGGCCAGTAGCGATAGCGCTCGCGATGCGGATAGCGCTGCGGCTCGGCCAGCACCGCCGCAAGGCGCCGCGCCGCATCGCCCTCCCAGCGCGCCGCGCGGCGCGCCGGCCCGCCGCCGACGCCCGCGTCCGGCGTCTTGAGGTCGCAATGCACGTGACCATGACTCACGCCGCCCGCGTCCTTGGTCTGCCATACTTCCCAGCGATGGCAGCCGCCGGCATCGTCATAGACGACGAACCAGTAATGCACGGCAAGCGCGCCGATCCAGGGCAGCGGCGCATAGCGCAGCTCGACTAACACGGCAAAGAAGAAGGGGTCAGAGCAATTTTCCGGTTACAGGTTGGATTTGTTCTTCTCGCGGCAATTCTAATTAGCGCCGCATCGGCGCAGGAATGGCCGGCGAAGCCGCTGCGCATCATCGTGCCGTTCGCGCCGGGCGGGGTCGCCGACAACAGCGCGCGCGTGGTGGCCGAGCCGCTCGGCATGCGCCTCGGGCAGCCGGTAATGGTCGAGAACCGGCCCGGGGCGAGCGGCAACATCGGCACGCAGGCGGTGGCCGAGGCGGCGCCCGACGGCTACACGCTGCTCCTCGGCTTCGACGGCACCATGGTGATCAATCCGCACGTCTTCGCGCGCGTGCCGTTCGATACCTTGCTCGACTTTTCGCCGGTGACCAAGCTCGGCGACGCCACGCTGATCCTGGTCGCGCATCCGTCGCTCGCAGCGAAGACGCTGCCGCAGATGATCGAGCTCGCGCGCACCAAGCCGCTCGCCTACGGCACTTCCGGCACCGGCGGCACGCCGCACCTCGCGGGCGAGCTGCTGAAGCTGCGCACCGGCGCGCAGCTCGAGCACGTGCCGTACAAGGGCGGCGGGCAGGCGATCGTCGACGTGGTCGGCGGCCAGATTCCGCTCGTCTTCACCGCCATTGCCACCGCGCAGCAGTACGTACGCGGCGGACGCCTCATGGCGCTCGGCGTGCCGAGCGCGAAGCGCTCCGCCGCGCTTCCCGACGTGCCGACCTTCGAAGAGAGCGGACTTGCCGGCTTCGACGTCACCTCCTGGGTCGGCATCTTCGCGCCGGCGAAGACGCCGCCCGCGGTGATCGAGCGCCTGCACAAGGAGCTCGCGGTGGTCCTGCGCACGCCCTTCGTCAAGGAGCGCTACGGCGTGCTCGGTATCGAGCCTGTCGGCAATACCCCGCGCGTATTTTTCGAGCAGATGCGCGAGGACCTTGCGCGCTGGAAGAAAGTCGTCGCCGCGGCAAACATCAAGGTTGAATAGCGCGCCGACTCAGAGCGCGGAGACGTAGCGCGCAATGGCGCTGCGCTCCTTCTCGCTCAGCATTTGCATGAACTTCGGCATGTCGAGATTGTTGGTGCGCTGCTCGGTAGCGAAGGCGCGCATCGACCCGACGAGGTATTCGTAGCTCAAGCCCGCGAGCCGCGGGGCCGGCATCCCGCCCTCGAAGTTCGCCTGATGGCAGGCCTGGCACTGGGCGATGCTCTTTGGCGCCGCCGGCGGCTTCGCCGCTGCCCGCCGCTTGGGCCACGGCTTCGCGGCGAAATAGGCGGCCATCGGGCGCAGGTCGCCCTCCGCCAGGTTCTTGGCAAGCGGTGACATCACGGCGCTTTGGCGCTCGCCGTTGCGGAAATCCCGCAATTGTTTCATGAGGTAGCTCTGTTCCTGACCCCAGATGACAGGAATGCTCTTCGGATCGGTCGGCACGCCGTTATTGCCATGGCAGGCAGCGCAGGCCTGGGCTTTCGCCTCGATATCGTCCGCGGCGCGAACCGGCGCAATGGTGACGAGCAAAGCGATTGCCGTCGCGAAGACGGCCGAAGTGCTTCTGGACATCTCGGTGCCCTCCCTGGTGCTGTGATGAGCGCCATCTAAGCAAAGCGCGTCACCGGACGCAACTCAGCTGTGGCACGATGTAGTCGCTTATCAGGAGAGCCCTATGCGCGCCACGCTGATGTTGACCCTTGTCGCCGCCGCTGCCGCGTTCGCGCCGAGCAGCAACGCCGCGAAGACTGAGGCCGATGCAGCGCTCACCGGCATCGTCAGCTCGCAGGCCGAAGGCAAGATGGAGGGCGTGGTCGTCACTGCGCGCCGCGCTAAATCGATCGTGCAGGTGAGTGTGACCACCGATGCGGAAGGGCGCTACAGCTTTCCGCGCAGCCACCTGCAGCCGGGTCAGTACACGCTCAGCACTCGTGCGGTGGGCTATGACTCGTCGCCGGTGATCGCGACCGTAGCGGATGAGGATGCGGCGACTGCCGACATCAAGCTGCAGAAGACCAAAAACCTCGCCGGTCAGCTGAGCAACGCGGAATGGATGATGAGCATTCCCGGCACGGAAGAGCAGAAGGCCGGGCTCCTCGATTGCGTGGGCTGCCACACGCTCGAGCGCATCGTGCGCTCGACGCACGATTCGGACGAGTGGACCAAGGTGATCAGCCGCATGCGCGGCTACGGCGCCGTCAGCCAGCCGATCAAGCCACAGCCGATGCTCGATCGCGCTCGCGCCGGAACGCCCGAGCAGTACCGCAAACTGGCGGATTATCTGGCGACCATCAACCTGAGTGCGACCGACCACTGGCAGTACGAGCTGAAGACGCTCGCACGTCCCAAGGGCCGCGATACGCGCGCCATCGTCACCGAGTACGACGTGGGGCGCGCGACCACCGAGCCGCACGACGTGCTGGTCGATAAGGAGGGCAAGGTCTGGTACACCGACTTCGGCGAGATGTACATCGGCAAGTTCGATACGAAGACGCTCAAGCTCGTCGAGTATCCGATCAAGAAGTTCAAGCAGAAGGCGCCGGAGGGCCTGCTCAGCATCGAGTTCGATCGCGAGGGCAAGATCTGGTTCGACACGATGTACCAGGGCTCGCTCGGCCGTCTCGATCCGCAGACCGGCAAGATCGCCTATTACCCCGTGGCGAAGGAATGGAATGACGACACCGTGCAGCTCAACTTCAGCGGGCTGCGCCACGACGTCGACGGCAAAGTCTGGACCAAGACCGTGGGCACGCAGCACATCTTCCGGCTCGATCTGAAAAGCGGCAAATGGGAGCGCTTCCATCCGCTCGACTCTCTACCGGCGGCCACTGCACCTGCGCGGCCCTCCATCTATCAGGTGATTTCAGATTCGCAGAACAATCTCTGGATGGCGGAGTTCCAGGCGGGCCATCTCGGCAAGATCGACGCCAAGACGACGCAGGTGACGTGGTATGCGCTGCCGACGAAGAACGCCCGCGCGCGGCGCATGAACATCGACGATCAGGACCGGATCATCGTCACCGAATATCGCGGCAACAAGGTCGCGACGTTCGACACGCGGGCGGAGAAGTTCACCGAATACCCGCTGCCGCCGCATACCTATCCGTACCGGGCGAACTTCGACAAGAACGGCGAGATCTGGGCCTCCACGATGCACACCGATCGCGTGGTGCGGCTCAATCCGCAGACCGGCGAGGCGGTGCAGTACCTGATGCCATCCGATACCAACATGCGCACGGTATTCGTCGATAACTCGACCACCCCGACGACGTTCTGGGTCGGCAGCAACCACGATCACCGCATCGTCAAGGTCGAGCCGCTCGACTAGCGCTGATCTGCCGTCGGCAGCGTTCCCTTCTCGAGCGCCTCGACGTCATCGGGTGGCACGAGCCATGGATGCGCCGAGCGCAGCCAGGAGAAGCGACGCGGCGTGATCCACTTCGGCTGATCGAGCGTGCCGACGCCGATCGCGCGCATGCCGGGGAAAACTTCGGCCGTCCACGTCACCGGCGTGCCGCAGGTCGGACAGAACTCGAAGCGCAGCCACCGCCCGCTCTCATCCGAGCGGTGCTCGTAGGACTTGAGCTCGCCGCGCAGGATGCGCACCTGCTCCGTCCTGAAGTAGGCGCCGAAGCCGGCAAGGCTGCCGGTGCGCCGCTGGCACGCGGTGCAGCTGCACACCGACGCACGCAGCGGCTCGCCCTCGACGCGATAGCGCACCGCGCCGCATAGGCAGCCACCCTCGTGGAAGTGGCTGACCGTCTCCATTTACGGAGCGACCATCGCTTCGCTCTGGCCGCTCTTGTCGAGCGACTGCGCGATGAAGCCCGAAGCCTTCAGCTCGTCGATGAAGTCGTTCAGGTAACGCCCCGCCAGCGGCCGGCCGCGGGGAATGGCCATGGCCTGCTCGATCACCATGAAATGCCCGGCGAGGACGCGATAACCTGGGTGCGCGGCGGCATACGCGACGAGCGGCTGCTTGACGCCGGCGAGCGCGTCCGGCCGCTCATTGACGAAGAGCTCGACCGAGGCCGCCGGGCTCGGCGCACGTACGAGCGTCGCGTTCTTGAGCGCGCGCGAAAGGAAAAGGTCATATGCGCTGCCGCGGCTCACGGCAATGCGCACGCCCGGGCGATCGACGTCTTCATTCGCTTTTAGCGATGAATCCTCGCGCACCATGTAGGCGCCTTCGATGACGACGTAAGCGGGCGTGAACTGGATATCCTTGGCCCGCTCCGTATCGCGCGCCACGAAGGCGAGGTCCCAGACGCCGCGCGTCGCGTCCGCAGTGACCTTGCCGGCGGCGTCGTACGGGACGAAATCGAGCGGCACGCCGAGGCGCCGCGCCAGCTCGCGCGCGATGTCGGGCGACACGCCGCGCGGTGCGCCGCCGTCGCCGCGCTGTACGAGCACCGGATTGCCGTAATTGATCGCCGCGCGCAGCCGGCCGCTCGGCGCGATGTCGCGCACGACGTCCGGCGCGACGACATCGGCGGTGACGCAGCCGCCCAGCAGCAGCGCGGCGATCAGCCAGGCGCGCTGCATCAGCGTTTTTTCGCCAGGCCTTCGGCCGAGCAGGGGTTCTCGGAGGAGCAGCGGTCGCCGATGACGCCGATCGCCTGAATCTCGATTTCGATCCCGGGCCGCGCGAAGTTGGTCACCGTGATGAGGGCGCTGCCCGGATAGTTGCCGTTATGGAACATGTCTTTCCTCATTTCGACGAAGCGATCGCCGTAGCGCGACTCCTTGATGAAGACCGTCATGCTGACCACGTTGGCGAGGCTGCCGCCGGCGCGCTTCAGCACTTGGTCGATCTGCGAGAACACCTGCTTCACCTGCGCCTCGAAATTGTTGGCGATGTCGTTGCCGGCGTTGTCGCGCGTTGCCGTCTGCCCGGCGACCCATACGATCTTTCCGCCCTCGGTCACCACGCCCGGCGAGAAGGCGCGTGACAGCTGGAACGGCGTTTTTTCCAGGTATTCAGCCGCGCCCGCGGCGAGCGGCAGTGCGAGCAGCGTGATGCCAATCATGCGTCTCATGGTGGTGGCTTCCTAACGGTCGGTGTTGGAATGAAGCGCGATGCGATTGCCTTCGCTGTCGAGCACGATGGCGCGAAAGCCGTGCGGACCAATGCTCTCGATGGCCTTTAACACGCGGCCGCCGTGCTCCTCGGCCTGGCGTACGGCGTCGCGGATGCGCCCATCGACATTCATATAAACGAGGACGCCGGCGCCGCTCACCTCTTTCGCGTTCGGTATCAGGCAGCCGCCGTTGCCGTCGGGCCCGTGTTCCAGCACCGCGAAATTCATGTTGCCCGTCTTTTCCTGGTGCACGTTGATGCCGAGCACTGCGCCATAGAAGCGGCTGGCACGCGGGAGATCGGCCACCGACAGATCAAACCACACCACGCGATCGGGGCTCTTATGCATTTCGCTCATTTGGGATAGTCCTTTCTCCGGTGAAACCGATGCAGCGCCCGGTGCAGGATCGGCGCGAGCACCACGCCCATCGTGATGATGACCACCAGCCCGCAATAGAGCGCGTACAGCCCAGCAAAGAGCTTGCCGCCCGGCGTGGCCGGGTTGTTCACCGGTCCCATGCCGCCGAGCAGCATGGCCGAGTTGAGGAACGCGTCGAGCCATGGCAGATGCTCGAAACCGACATAGCCCGCCATGCCGATGAAAAGGGAGACCAGCACGAGGACGAACGCGCCCGCGCTGTGCTGCGCGAGGCGCACGATGAAGCGGCCACGCGGCAGGATCGGCTCGGCGCGCGTTTCGTACATCAGTAGATGGCAATCGTGCGTCGTCCGCGCGCATCGATCGCGCCACGGTACATGCCTTCGCTGTTGAAGGGCATGACGATGTTACCGCGCCGATCCACCGCGATCAGGCCGCCGTCCCCGCCGAGCGTGGCGATCTGCGCGAGCGCCCCGGCTGACGCCGATGAAAGCTTCTCATGGCGGTAGCGCATGCGTGCCGACACGTCGTGCGCCGCGACGGCGCGAATGAACGCTTCGCCAAGCCCGGTGCACGAGACCCCGCACAGCTCATCGGCGTAGGTGCCCGCACCGATGAGCGGCGAGTCGCCGATGCGGCCGGGCAGCTTGCCGGTGTAGCCGCCGGTGGAGGTGGCCGCCGCCAAGCGTCCATCAACATCGCGCGCCACCGCGCCCACCGTGCCGTGATGCCCGACGGCGTGCCGGCGCAGCGCCGCGAGGCGCGACTGGGTCGCGAAATAGGCGGCCGGCGCCATCCGCACGCCGTGCGCACGCGCGAAGCGCTCGGCGCCGCGGCCGGCGAGCAGCACGTGCCGGCTCTGTTCCATTACGGCGCGAGCCGCCAGCACCGGATTGCGAACGCGGTTCACCGCCGCTACAGCGCCGGCGCGCCGCGTGGCGCCGTCCATCACCGCTGCATCGAGCTCGTGCTTCTCGTCGGTGTTGTAGCAGGCGCCGCGGCCGGCGTTGAAGAGCGCGTCGTTTTCCAGCTCGACGACCGCCGCGCATACCGCGTCCAGACTGGTGCCGGTTTGCAGTACCGCCAACCCCGCGTCGAGGGCTCGTGCCAGCCCTTTTTCATAGCGCGCGGCGAGTGCCGAGGTCATCTTGCGGCGCGCTAGCGTGCCGGCGCCCCCGTGGATGGCGAGCGCGATCAAGCCTTGTGCTCGGCGAGCAGGCGCTCAAAACGCGAATCGGGCACGAGCCACCACAGCGCGACCAACGCATAGAGGGCGAGCGAAATCCACGAGTGCACGAAGGCGAGCGGAATTGCGGCAGCGTAGAGGACGAGCGAGGCTTTGCCCTTGAAGTCCTTGCCGAGCCCTTTGGCAAGCAGCGAGTCATGGCCGTGCGTCGCGAGCAGCACCCGCGTCAGGATGAAGTAGGCGATCCCGGCGCAGAGCAGCACGCCGCCGTACGCCGCGACCGGGACCGGCGCGAAATGGTTCTCGTCCATCCAGCCGGTGGTGAACGGCACGAGCGAGAGCCAGAAGAGCAGATGCATGTTTGCCCACAGCGTGCCGCCGGTGACGTGATGCACCGCGTGGAACAGGTGGTGATGATTGTTCCAGTAGATCGCGACCAGCACGAAGCTGAGGACGTAGGCGAGAAACACCGGCAGCAGGGGCGCGAGCGCCATGCTGTCGGCGCCATGCGGTACCTTCATCTCGAGGACCATGATGGTGATGATTACGGCGATCACGCCGTCGCTGAATGCTTCGAGGCGGCTCTTCGTCATACCTGCCTCCACCACGCGAGGCCCGCCGCGGCCGCCGGCACGCCGAAGATGACGACGAAGACCGGCAGCTCCTCCATGAACGAATAACCTGCCTTTGTCACGCCCATCCACATATTGGCGGCGGCCGCGATGAACCAGAGCGGGATGAAGAGCTTCGCCCCGAGCGCGAGCGTCTCGGGTCCGCGGCCGAGCATGCGCCCGGCGAAGAGGAATAGCGCGCCGATGATGAGCCCGGCGCCAATGATGATGGCAGTGCGCATTGCGGCTCTCGACTAGATAGGGACAGTCCCCATTTTTCTCGTTTGGGCAACCTAATTGCGCTAAACCGACCGCCTTCGCCCGCACTGTCGGCACGCTTGACAGTAATTCGCGTGTCAGCTTGCAAGTCCCTGATTGCGCGCGAGCTGGGCTATTGGCACGCCCTTTGCGCCGCTTCGGCGGAGCAGCTAGGGCAGGCTGACAAGGGGAGGCGACATGAGAATAGCCCAGCTCGCAGTTTTCGGCGTGATTGGGTTCGCGTCCGCAGCCGGCGCCATGCCGGTGTACACGCTGCAAAACAGCGCCAGCGTCGTCGCCGGCGGCAATTCGGCCAATCAGAATACCGGCGTCCTGGTGAACCAGGCGGCACCAGCCGTGTTGCTTAGCGAGACGCTTCCGGGCGGCAGCGAAATGGCCACGGCATCGGCTACCGCCGCACCGGGCGTGCTGGGCGTTCTCGCCAAGGTCAGCTCGAACTCATCTTCGCTCGGCGGCGCGACGGCGAACGCGACGGCGGAATTCACCGATACGCTGACGATCTTCGGGACGGGGCAAGTCACGCTCGGCTTCAGCCTTGCGGTCACCGGGCTATTGAGCGGTTGTGCTTCCTGCCCGGCGCAAGCCAGCGTGTCCTCTTCGTTGTCAGTGCCTGGTGGGGACGCATATCTAAACAATATCGGGGGTGTTTCCTACGCGCAGAGCTTCGCCGGCGGAACTTCGAATCTGACTGCCAGCCCGGCGGTCCCGATCATCGTCGTCACGGTTACTGGCGGGCACGAGTTGACCATAGTCAACAACGTCAGCGCGTTCGCCGGCGCCGATGGCCTCGGAAGCTCTGCGGCCGCCGACTTTTCGTCCACGGCGAGAGTGTTCATCGACGTTATGACGCCCGACGCCAGCTTCGTCAGTGCCAGCGGGGCGACGTATGCGCGAATCTCGTCCGTGCCCGAGCCGAGCACGATCGGCCTTGTACTAGTCGCGTTCTTGTCCGCCGGTGCGCGGCTGCTGCGGCGACACGGCCGTTTAGGAGGTAACTCCGGCTCTTCGGATCGCTGTCCGCATTAGCGCGTCTTGCGGAAGCAATTGTCGAGATGGTCGTCCACCAGGCCAACCGCCTGCATGAAGGCGTAGCAGATGGTCGAGCCGACGAACTTGAAGCCGCGCTTTAGGAGATCCTTGCTCAGCGCATCGGATTCGGCGGTCCGCGCCGGCACATCGCCCGTGCGGCGGCGGCGATTGACGATCGGCTTGCCGCCGACGAAACGCCAAACGTAGGCGTCGAAGCTGCCGAATTCCTGCTGCACGGCGAGGAACGCCTGCGCATTGGTGACTGCGCTCTTGATCTTCAGGCGGTTGCGCACGATGCCATCGTCGTGCATCAGCTGGCGCAGCCTTGCCGCGCTGAAGCGCGCGACCTTGGCGGGATCGAAGCCGGCGAAGGCGCGCCGATAGGCGTCGCGCTTGCGCAGGATGGTTTCCCACGAGAGGCCCGCCTGGGCGCCCTCGAGGAGCAGGAATTCGAAGAGCTTCGCATCATCGTGCACCGGCACGCCCCATTCGGCGTCGTGGTACGCGATGCCAAGCGGCGTCGTGGCCCAGGCGCAGCGCGTCATCGCGCCTATTATCGCGAAGCGCGGCTCGGCAGCAGAAATTCGCGCGGTTCGGGAAGCGCTTCGCCGTAGAGCCGCACGCGCAAGGCGGGGGCGGCATCCGTGTCGAGGAGCGCGAAATTGCGCCGGTGCATGAGGTCGTGCCCGTGCTCGGTGATACGCATCAGCTTGCCGCGCACGCCGGCGCCGAGGTCGATCGCCGGCCGCGACACGTTCTCCATCAGCCAGCCCGACAGGCCTTCGGGCGGCGGCGAGCCGATGCCGGAGGAGGTCACCTGCCACATGATGCCGGTCTGAAAGTGATGCAGCTGGCCGATATTGCCGACGTGCACGTCGCCCGAGAGGATGGTGACGTCGGTGCGCGGATGCGCGCGGCAGAACTCGACCAGGAGCCACATCAGCTTTTCGCATTCGCGGCGATTGCCTTTCGACATCCAGCCGTCGCGCAGATCGGACGCGTAAGGCTCGCTGAAGGGCGTCCATCGCAGGATTGCCGCGACGGTGTTGAGCTTGGCGTGAATCGGCGGAATGCCGAGCACCAGATAGACGCGCTGCGTGCTCGGCGGCAGCGCCGCGAGCCAGCGCCGAGCGGCCTCCAATTGCGCCTCCCCGACGACGCGATTTTGGCTGTAGAGCCGATGCGAGCGCCCGTCGAGGAGCAGGAAGGCGATCTCGCCGTGCGTGAAGCCGCAGGCGAAGGAGCCCTTGTCGATCCGTGGCGGGCCGATGCTCGCCTGAAACTCGCTGAACGCCTGCTGCGCGGCGCGAAAGAAGAGCCGCCGCCAGGGCTGGTCATCGTTCGGATTCGAGCCCCAGCCTTCGTCGATGTCGTGGTCGTCCCAGGTCATGATGTTGGGCCTGGAGTTCAGCACCGCAGCGACATCCGGAAGGCTCCAGAAGCGCTCGACGTAAAGCCGCCGATACTCCGCGGTCACCGTGGCGAGCAGCGCTTGCGGATCTTTCCCGGTGCGCGCCGCCCTGGCGTAGCGCTTGACCACCTCATCGGCGTAGACCTGGTCCCCGGCATGCACCACAAGGTCGACAGCGCCCGCTTCGATCTCGCGGCGCAGGCGCCGCCACATATCGAAACGTCGCGCCGGGTCCTTGAACTCGTAGACGCCGTTGCAGCTCAAGAGGGCAACACGCGGTGCTCGATCCGACGGCAGAAGGCGAAATTTGCCGGGAGGGGATTCGAGCAGCTGCTCAGCGGCGGGCAGCGCGCCCGGCTCGTCGGCGACCGCGACGCCGAAGGCCGGCTCGGCGCCTGCCGGCAGGTCGCGCAGCTCGAAGACGCCCAGCGTATAGGGCGGGGCGGGCGCGAGCGTTACCTCGACGACGCCGCTCGCGTCGCCGGCGCGCCACGCCAGCCGCGCGAGGCGGGCGGAGTCCGCGCAGCAGAGGATCCGAGCGGTTGTGCTCGTGCAATGCCCGACGACCGTCAACCTCGGCGCTGCCACGGCAGCGCCGATAGCGTGATTCGTGCCTGCCGCACGCTCGACCTGCGCGGGCCGCACGGGCGACCTGACAGGCGGTTTTCATCGAGCCCCACGCCCATCGAAGGCAACGGGTCCAGCGATAGAGCACCTTGCTTACCGGCGCCGGCCAGCATTTTTGCCAGGCCGCGGCCCGCATGTACGCGGTCGCGAAACGGCGCCTCCATCTGGCTAGACTAGCAGCCGAGGAGGCCTCCATGATCACTGGCGCGCAAGCGCTGGTCGATTGCCTGCAGCGCGAAGGCATCGACCATGTTTTCGGCATTCCGGGGACGATGAACCTGCCGATCCTCGACGTGCTGC
>DASREB010000058.1:0-6462 GCA_035652275.1 Burkholderiales bacterium | reverse complement strand
GGTCATGTTCAAAACTTTGCTGCATCCCCTTGTTGTGTATTGCCTAATTATCTTGGGGGCGTCAACGGCCCACAAGGCAGAACGTCGGCAATGCGACCCGCCGGCCTAAGCCATCACACGTTTTTAATCACCCAGGCGTTGCCGCGATCCTTCCACGCCCGAGACCGAATTCTCACCGCGAGAATGGTTCAGACGTCGGCCCACAACGGAATGGTTTATTCGCTCGGTCAGCGGGCTCGCGCCACGTCGTGCCGCCGCAAGGCCGCGGAAGTTGTCAGCAAGTGTTTTCCACCAGAGCTGTAAGCAAGTGTTTTGCCGCTCGCCGCATGGCAGCCGCTACCCCGGACCGGCGCCGGCACCGAGCAATGAAAGCGTCCCGTGCGCTCAGCCAACGGGGCCATGTCGACGCTCGTCACATCGCCGCGCCAAATCGCAAGCGGGCGAACTAGAATCGGGGCGCTATATAAGTCGGTGGTGCCGAGGAAGGGACTCGAACCCCCACAGTGTTGCCACCGCTAGGACCTGAACCTAGTGCGTCTACCAATTCCGCCACCTCGGCAGAGGAGGCGCGATTTTAGCTGAAAAAGAGAAGCGCTTGACCAAGCGACGACCGAAGAGAACTGCATTACGCCGCCGTGCGCGCGCCGAGCGCGACGACGCCGTTTCACTCGAGTATCGGCGCGACATCCTGCGCGCGCTCGAGCGCGCCGGCGCGCCGCTCACGCCGCACGAGCTCGCGAGCCGGCTCGAGATCCGCGCGCGCGAGCGCCGCGCATTCGACGTCGGGCTCGCAGCGCTCCAGCGCTCCGGCGAAATCATGCAGAACCGCGCCGGCGCGCTGCTCATCGCGCGGCGCATTGCACTCATTGCCGGACGCGTCGAAGGCCATCCCGATGGCCACGGTTTTCTGGTGCCCGACGAGGCTGGGCCTTCGATTTATCTGCCGCCGCATGAAATGAGGAGCCTGATGCACGGCGATCGGGCGGCGGTGCGCGTTACCGGCACCGACACGCGCGGCCGCCCCGTAGGCTCACTCGTCGATGTGCTGGAGCGCGCGAAGCGCCGCATCGTCGGCCGCCTGCACGACGAGCACGGCGTGATGGTGCTCGTGCCGGAGGACCGCCGCATCGCGCACGACATCATCGTGCCGGACGCGCGGAAGGCAAATGCCGGTGAAGTGGTCACGGTGGAGCTCCTCGAGCCGCCGGCGGCGCACACGCAGCCGGTGGGGCGAATTGCGGAAGTCCTCGGTCATTACGCCGATCCCGGCATGGAGATCGAGATCGCGCTGCGCAAGTTCGACCTGCCGCACCGCTTTTCGCGCCAGGCGCTGGCGCTCGCAAAAGCGCTGCCGGACGAGGTGCGCGACGAGGACCGGCGCGGCCGCCGCGATCTGCGCGAGCTCGAGTTCGTCACCATCGACGGCGAGACAGCGAAGGACTTCGATGACGCCGTGTATTGCGAGCGCGAGGGCAAGGGGTTCCGCCTCTGGGTGGCGATCGCCGATGTCAGCCACTACGTAAGACACGGCGACGCACTCGACATCGACGCGCGCGAGCGCGGCACGTCGGTGTACTTCCCGCGTCGGGTGATTCCGATGCTGCCCGAGAAGCTCTCGAACGGCATCTGCTCCCTCAATCCGAACGTGGATCGCCTCGCCGTGGTCTGCGAGGTGCAGGTTTCCGCGCAGGGCGAGCTTGGCCGCTACGAGTTCTATTCGGCGGTTTTTCGCTCGCACGCGCGGCTGACTTACACCAAGGTGTGGGCGGACATCTCGAGCGGCCGGCCGCCCGCGCATCTCGCACGGCTCTACGAGCTCTTCAAGCTGCTCCTCGCGAGCCGCGAGAAGCGCGGCGCGATCGACTTCGAGACGGTCGAGACGCGCATGATCTTCGACCCGAAGGGCAAGATCGAGCGCATCGTGGCCGAGGCGCGCAACGACGCACACCGCATCATCGAGGAATGCATGCTGGCGGCGAACGTCTGCGCGGGCAACTTCATCGCCCAGCACAAGCAGCCGGTGCTCTACCGCGTGCACGACGTGCCCTCGGAGGAGAAGGTATCGGCGCTGCGCGCCTTTCTCGCCGAGCTTGGGCTGCAGCTTCCCGGCGGCGAGATCCCGAAGCCGGGGGACTACGCTGCGCTACTGGAAAAGATTCGCGGCCGCCCGGACTTCAGCCTGCTGCAGACGGTGCTGCTGCGCTCGCTAAAGCAGGCCATGTACACCCCGGAGAACGTGGGGCACTTCGGCCTCGCCTACGAAGCATATGTGCACTTCACGTCGCCGATCCGGCGCTACCCGGACCTCCTGGTGCATCGCGCGATCAAGGCGCTGCTCGCCGGCAAGCGCTACGACGGTGGCCTCGACTGGCAGGCGCTCGGCCGCCATTGCTCGGAAACGGAACGGCGCGCCGACGACGCGAGCCGTGACGTCGAGAGCTGGCTCAAGTGCTACTACATGCGCGAGCACGTCGGCGAGACCTTCGGCGGCACCATCACCGGCGTGGTGCCGTTCGGGCTCTTCGTGACGCTGGACGATTACTTCGTCGACGGCCTGGTGCATATCTCGGAGCTCGGCCGCGATTACTTCCAGTACGACGGCGCGCGACACCTGCTCTACGGCGAGCGCACCAAAAAGCGCTTTCGCCTCGCCGACCGCATGACCGTGCAGCTCGTGCGAGTCGACGTCGACCAGCGCAAGATCGACCTCGTTCCGGCCGCAACCAGCCGATGAGCCGCGAGCGCGAGCCGCGCGTGGTGTTCGGTTTCCACGCCGTGCTCGCGCGCCTGCGCGCCGATCCGTCTTCGGTGGTGGAGATCTTCCTCGACGAGACGCGTAACGACGCCCGCGGCAAGGATCTCGCCGCGGCGGCGGAGCGCGCGGGCGTGCGCCTGCTGCGCGTACCGACCAAGCGCCTCGATGGCTTCTATGGCGGCGGCCGCCATCAGGGCGTGGTGGCGCGCGTCGCGGTGAAATCGCTGGGCGATACGCTCGACGATGTTCTGCGCGGCGTCGAGCGGCCGCTGCTCCTCGTGCTCGACGGCGTCACCGATCCGCACAATCTCGGCGCCTGCCTGCGCGTCGCCAACGCCGCCGGCGCGCATGCGGTGCTCGCGCCCAAGGATCGCGCCGCCGGCATTACGCCCGCCGTCTCCAAGGTCGCGAGCGGCGCAGCCGAGGCGACGCCGTATCTCATGGTCACCAACCTCGCGCGCACGCTCGCCGAGCTCAAGGAGCGCGAGGTCTGGATCGTCGGTGCCGACGAGCGCGCGCCGCAGACGCTCTACCAGGCCGATCTGCCGGCGGCCGTCGCCTGGGTGCTGGGCGCGGAAGGCGAGGGCATGCGGCGCCTGACGCGTGAGAGCTGCGATCTGCTGGTGCGCATCCCGATGAATGGCGAAGTCGAGAGCCTCAACGTTTCCGTCAGCGCCGGAATCTGCCTGTTCGAGTCGGTGCGCCGTCGCAAGTAATCCCTAATCCGAGGGATTCTTTCGCCAAGCTTGCGGCGCCGATGGCAACGTGTCATCGCGATCAGCACGCTCCGTGAGGTAAACCGGGCGACACAAATCGCGCTGCGGAATATGCGTATGCGGGGTCGGGCATAACGGAATATTCCGGGCGTTTGCTGTCAGTCCGATTCATGAGCGCTGGAAATGAATCGCGCGACAACTCGAATGAATCGCCGCGCGGCACAGGAGTAGCTTCCAAGCGGGCCGCAATCACGGCGGGGAGGAGCCATTCCAGTTAGTCATGCTTCGCGCGATCGCGTTCCCATTCCGATCAACGCGCCGCTTACGCGGCGGGAGGAGAGAGCATGAAGTCGTCAAACGTACTAAAGCACACGGCGCTTAGCGCGGCGGTCGCGCTCGCGTTCGCCGGCGCAGCGGCAGTACCAACGCTCGCGCAGGCCCAAGGTGTGAACAAGAATTGCCCCGAAGAGGCCGTGTTTTATAACCCGAGCAACGGCGAAGACATCATCGTGCCGAAGGGCTTCAAGATCGAGCCGTTTATCACTGGCTTGAACTTCCCCACCGACATCGCGTTCGTCGGCGACAAGGACAAGTTCAAGGTCTACGTCCTTGAGTCTGGGACTGGCTTGCCGGGCAGGTGCAACAACCGAAACGGACTACCTGGTGACCCTGCGCACGGCATTCCGCCCACGCCTTATCCCGACGATCCGACGGGATTCGGTGCGAATAACCCGTTCACACCAGACATCTTAGTGTTCAACAGCAGCGGCACGAAGATCGGTGGCCCGATTGGCAAGTCGACAGCGACGGGCGGCGGCTTCCAGCCCGACGGTCCGGCGATCGGCCTCGCGTTCGAGCACAACTTCGAAGGCGGTACGCTCTATGCGACCGACTCGAACCAGGGCGCGCGCGGCGCACCCGGCAAGGGCAACAACACCTCGCGCGTCGTGCGGGTGGACCTCGCGAAGAACACCGTCACCACGGTGATTCACGGGCTGCCCACGGGCGACCACCCGACCGAGCAAATCCTCGTGAAGGACGGCTGGCTGTACTGGTCGCAGGGCTCCGCGACCAACTCAGGCGTCACCGGCCACGACAACGGCGGCGGCGGCAACCAGCACGAGATCGCTTGCCAGCAGATCACGCTCTCGATGAACACGTGGAATGCAGTCAGCGACCGTCACGTGTCGACCGGCTACTCGAACCACGGTCACCCGCGTCCGGGGGCCACGATACCGCCATTCGAGGACGCGACGAGCAAGGGCATGTGCACGGGCGCGATTCTGCGGGCGAAGATCTCCAATCCGCAGAACACGATCGAGCCGGTCGCCTGGGGCTTCCGCAACCCGTACGGCATCCGTTTCTCGCCGAACGACCATCCGCTCAAGGGACAGCTGATGTACTCGGAGAACGGCGAGGACGAACGCGGCGCGCGGCCGACCAACAACGCCCCCGACCGCCTCGGCGTCGCTCGGCAGAATCCCGACGGCACGCCGGAATGGCATGGCTGGCCGGATCGCTTCGGGTTCCTCGATGCAACGCAATCGGTGTTCAATCCGAAGGGCAGCCCGGCCGACGACGACCCGTCACTGGCAGGCCAGCCGGTGAAGCCGGTGCTCGCGTTCTTCCCGCAACAGCCGGTGGCGCCGCTCGCGCTCGAACCGGCAGACGTCGCTGCGGTCGGTCTCGACTTCGCGCCGCATTCGTTCGTCGGCGGCGTCGTCAAGAAGAACGCTGTGCTGGTGTCGCGCGAAGGGGACTTCGGTTTCTCGCAAGCGAACGGCACGCCGGAGGAGGGCCACGATGTACAGCTCGTGAACTTCACGAAGTCCGACGATCCGAATGAGCTTCAGCTCTCCCGCTTTGCGTTCAATTGCCAGCAACGCGAGCAGGACCGGGATACCGGGGACGGATTGCCGAGGTGCAAGGGGGAGAGCGAGCAGGCGTTCGCGGCCATGTTGCGCGGAATCAATCGTCCGACCACGATCCGCTTCGGGCCCGATGGCGCGGCGTACCTCGTCGACTACGGCGCGGTGCGCGACCCGGGCGGTTCCGACCCGGCTTCCGCTTTCCACAACCCCGCCAACGCTCCGCTCGTGCAGATTCCGGGAACCGGCGTGATCTGGAAGATCACCCGCGTGGGCGGCGACAAGGACGACGACTGAGCATCCGCAGCTCCTGTCAAAAAAGCCCGCGCAATGCGGGCTTTTTTTCGCGATATTCGACTTGACGTACCACGAAAGCAACGTGTCAGCTAAACGGCGCATAGTGCAGTCCGCAACCGCCCACAAGTGTTGTTGAACGACCCTCCAAGCGGAAGCACTGAGGCCCGCGACCACGGGCCTCTTTCATTCTTCCCATAGTTCTAGCTGCTCCCACCCTTGGACTTCGGCTTGAGCAGACTGCCCAGCGCCTTGTCGAATGCCTCCCCGCTCAGGTCCACGCCTAGCTCCTTCGCCGCGAAGACCCCGATAGGCCAGAAGGCCCGCCACCGCCGATCGATTACGGGCCGAATTCTTGGATGGCGTAGAGCAGTTATTCACGGCCCGCCCCGTTCTTCGGGCCGTGGTACGCCATCTCTAATATCGTCTTTTTTTGGACCGCATCACTCGCGAACCACGCGGGCAGTTGACGGTCAGAGCGGGGATGGCCAAGCAAGGCGCGCAGTACACCCCGCCCGATCCGACCCAGATCGAGCTCAAGCCTGAGGCGCTCGATTTCTGGGCGCGCACCCTCGAGACGGACCCGGCGAAGATCCGAAGAGCGGTGCAGAAGGTAGGGCCGGGCCTTGACAAGGTGAAGCTCGAGCTCGGCATCGGCGGCGCCGGCTAGGCGCCCGCAAGCTCCGGATTTTCCGGTACAATCGCGCCCCTTCCTGGTCGCACCGCGAACCGCCGCGAGTCGGCCACATCCACAGGAAAAGGAGCTAACCAGAGATGCGGCATTACGAGATCGTTTTCATCGTCCATCCCGACCAGAGCGAGCAGGTGC
>DASREB010000057.1:0-2705 GCA_035652275.1 Burkholderiales bacterium | reverse complement strand
GGCTTTACCGGTCGACAAAACCATCCACGCGCTCGGCATCGCCGGCACGCAGGCCGCTGGGCTGATGGCGGCGCAGTACGGCGCGATGGTGAAGCGCATGCACGCCGGCCGCGCCTCGCAGAGCGGCCTTTATGGCGCGCTCCTCGCCGAGCAAGGCTTCACCGGCATCGAGAATGTCTTCGAAGCGGAGTACGGCGGCTTCTGCACCACGTTCTCGCGCTCGCCGGATCGCTTCCAGCTGCACGAGCTGACCGCGGGACTGGGCACGACCTGGCAGACCATGGGCGTTGCGCTCAAGTTCTATTCCTGCGTCGGCAGCAACCACACGACGCTCGATGCGCTGCGCGAGCTGCAGCGCGAGCAGCGCTTCACCGCCGCGGATGTAGAACAGATCGTGGTACACGGCTCGCAGGTCACCGCCGATCACGTCGGCTGGAAATACGAGCCGGCCGGCATGACCGCCGCGCAGCTCAACCTCCCGTTCTGCGCCGCGACGCTGCTTCTCGAGGGCGACTGCTTCGTCGCGCAGTTCCAGCCCGGCGCCGAGCGCGATCCGCGGCGCATGGCGCTCGCCGAGCGCATCAGCGTGCTCGCCGATCCGGCCATCACGGCCAAAGGCGCGAAGCATCGTCATGAAGTGCGCGTGGAGGTCGCGCTGCGCGATGGCCGGCGCTTAATCCGTACGCTGGAGACGCCGCGCGGCAGCGACCAGAACTTCGCCAGCCAGGCCGACATCGTCGCCAAGTTCGAGAAGCTGGCAGCGCATGCGCTGCCGGCGGAGCGCGTGACGGAGCTGCGCGACGCGGTGCTGGCCCTGGAGAAGGAGCCGGACGCGGCGCGGCTCAGTGAGCTTCTCGCCGGCGTCAGGTAAAAGACAACTTCCCTACAGTAAGGAGACAGTTCGCACGACCATGATTCCATCGCGCACGGAGGAGGCGCTATGGAAATCGTGGTGCTGGCCGTCAAGCTCGCAGTGATCGTGCTGGTGGTCTATGGCGGTTGCCTGTGCCTCTGGCACCGGGCGACCGAGCGGGCAGGCGACGAGCGCCCGCCACACGGTGCGCGCAAGTTGCGCCTGATCAGCGAAATGGGCGAAGCCGCGGCGAACGAGCCGCTGAAGAAAGCCGCCTAGAGAGTAACTGGCACGGTTGCGGGCCGAGACGCGGGTCTGTAGGACATCGAGGCCCATTTCTTTCAGACGCTTGAGCAGGCGGCTGGCGGTTCGAATGCGCCAGGCGCTGATCGAAGTGCGCCGGAGATCGCGATAGGTTCGCGCCGGATGAGCAACCGCAAGCGGCAGGTTCATGCCGCCGGGCAGCGCCAGTTGTGCACCTAGTAGCCCCGCCCCATCCCCATGCCGCCACCCTGCCGCGCCGCGCCGGCGCCCTGCACGCCGCCGACGTCCGTGGCGCCGGCGCGCATCTCCTGGTCGCGGATGCGATCGATCTCGGCCTTGTGCTGTGCACAGTCGTCGTTGCGCCGGCGCACTTCGTCCGCGGCCATCTGCTGCTTGTCCGGCTCGACCATGCCGAGGTAGCAGACCTCGGCGATCGGCATGCGCTGCAGACTCTCGGGCGTCACCTTGGTGGCGCAGCCGGCGAGCAGGACAAGGGCGAGCGGGATGGTGCGCATGAAAGCCTCCTTTGAGGATGAATACAATTATCGGCAGGTATGAGCGCTCAAGGCGATTTCGAGCTCGGCGGCGTGCGCTGGCCGCGGCCGTTCCGCATCCGGCGACTGGGGCATTTCGGCGTGAACGTCGCCGATCCCGAGCGCAGCCGCGACTTCTATTGCCGGCTGCTCGGCTTCCGCGTCTCCGATCCGCTCGATTTCGCCCAGCGCCTGCCGCAGGAGAAGCGCTCCGCGGTCGGGCCGACCGTCGGCTATTTCTCCCGCCACGGCACGGATCACCATTCTTTCGTCTTTTTCCCGAAAGGCGCCTATCAGGCGCTGAATCCCTGGGCGTCGCGGCCGCAGGGGACGGTGAACCAGATCACCTGGCAGGTCGGCTCGCTGCAGGAAGTGTCTGACGCCTTTGACTGGTTCAGCGCGCGCGGCAGGCCGATCCGCCGCGCCGGGCGCGATCTCCCCGGCTCGAACTGGCACTTCTATCCGCCGGATCCGGAAGGCCATACCAACGAGCTCTACTACGGCATCGAACAGATCGGCTGGGACGGCTATTCCAAGCCGCGCGACATGTACGGCGTGCGCTACGCCAAGCCGCCGCAGCTGCCGCACAAGTCCGAGCTCGCCGAGGTGCTCACCGCCACCGCCGAAGGCATCCCGATCGAGAAGGGGCTGCGCGCAGCGGAAATCGCCGAGGAGAGATACGACGTTGGCGGCATTCTGCTCGGGCGCCCGTTCAAGATCGTGCGGCATGGACCCGTGCGCCTGTTCGCCACCGATCTGGAAGCGATGGTCAGCTTCTACCGCGACGATCTGGGCCTCACGGTGACCGAGGAGACGGAGTACCGCGGCCATCGCTGCGTGTTCCTGCGCGCGAACACCGAGCATCACAGCATGGCGCTCTACCCGCTGGCGCTGCGCGATGAGCTCGAGCTGAGCGCGCACACCACGCTGATGTCATTCGGCCTGCAGCTTGGCAGCTACAAGCAGCTGCGCGATGCGCTCGATTTCCTGCGCGGCGCCGGCGTGCGGATCCGCTTGCTGCCGCCGGAGCTCTTTCCCGGCATCGACTACAGCGC
>DASREB010000056.1:0-8982 GCA_035652275.1 Burkholderiales bacterium | reverse complement strand
CGAGCTCCCACCGCTGGAAGACGACCTCGCGGCGCGCCTGGATGTGATCTTCGAGCGCTGCCCGCAACTCCACGGTTTCACGGTGCAGGATTCATCGGCGCTCCCTGAAGAGCTGCGCTCGCTCGCGCTCGAGAAGGAGCTGGTCGTGACTGATATCGGCGTCTACCCCTTCATCAACGCCGAGCAGTGCGAAGCGATCTACAACGAGATCGCCGTGGCGCTGCTCGACTTCATGTTCGAGCGCCCGAGCGCGAAAGACGTGCTGCGCGGGCGCACCTTCGTCCGCACGCTGCATTGATTTTGCGCGGGCTAGAATGCCCGCGTGCCGGTCGATGCCTTCTCGAGCGCCACGGA
Source organism: Burkholderiales bacterium (assembly GCA_035652275.1). Taxonomy (GTDB): domain Bacteria; phylum Pseudomonadota; class Gammaproteobacteria; order Burkholderiales; family SG8-39; genus SCGC-AG-212-J23. The sequence continues at coordinate 8,628 of DASREB010000056.1, read as the reverse complement.
GCTCGCCGCCGCGCTGCGCGCCCGCCGCGTCTCCGCGCGCGAGCTGATCGAGCTGCATCTCGCGCGCATCGCGCGCTACAACCCCTCGCTTAACGCCATCTGCACGCTGGACGAGGCCGGCGCCCGCCGTCGCGCCCAGGAGGCAGACGCTGCACTTGCTCGCGGCGAGTTGTGGGGCCCGTTGCACGGCGTGCCGATGACCATCAAGGACGCGCTCGAGACGGCCGGCCTGCGCACGACCGGCGGCCATCCGCCGCTCAGGGACTACATCCCGGCCGTAGACGCGCCCGCGGTGGCCCGCCTGCGCACCGCCGGGGCGATCCTCCTCGGCAAGACCAACGTGCCGCCGTTATCCGCCGACTACCGCGCGGATAACCCGATCTTCGGGCGCACCAACAACCCGTGGCATCTCGAGCGCACGCCGGGCGGTTCGACCGGCGGCGGCGCGGCCGCGGTGGCGGCCGGCCTTTCGGCGTTCGACGTCGGCAGCGACCTCGCCGGCTCGGTACGTACGCCCGCTCACTACTGCGGTCTCTTCGGCCTCAAGCCCACCGAACGGCGCGTTCCGAACGCGGGCCACATTCCCGAGCCGCCCGGCGTCCCGCGCGCGGTGCGCCACATGAACGTGCTGGGGCCGCTTGCGCGCTCGGTGGACGACCTCACGCTGATCACCAAAATCATCTGCGGTGCGCACGCTGCCGAGCCGGACGTGCCGCCAATGCCGTGGCTCGACCCGCCGCCGCGGCCGCTCAAGTCGCATCGCTTCGCCTGGCGCGGGGACTTCGGCGGTGTGCCGGTTACGCGCGAGACGAAAGATGCGATTCGTCGCCTCGCCGGCGCGCTGGCCAATGCCGGCTGTGCGGTCGAGGAACGCAATCCGGACGGCTTCAGCTTCGATGAGGCATGGGAAGCGTGGGGCGAGATCGCCATCGCCGAGCGTGCCGCCACCGGCGCCGAGCGCAGCCGCGAGCGCGTCGCCGCGCTCAACGCGACGCTCGGCGAGGGCTGGGCGGTGGCGCGCGGCTCGGCCAAGGGGGTGCGCGCCGGGATCGGCGAGTACATGGCTGCACTTACGCGCCGGGATGCGCTGATCGCGACGCTCGAGCGCTTCCTCGGCGACTGGGACGCGTTCATCTGCCCGGTGACGGTGAGCCCCGCGATCGGCCATGTGCCCTTCGGCACGCCGATCGATGTCGACGAGAGAAGCGTGCCTTACTTCATCGCCGGCACGGCCTACACGTGCCTTTTCAACCTCACCGGCAATCCGGCGGTGGTGCTGCCGCTTGCCCGCTCGCGCGACGGCCTGCCGATCGGCGTGCAGCTCGTGGCGAAGCGCTGGAGCGAGCCGGCGCTCCTCGCGCTGGCCGAGCAGGTTTCGCTCATCACCGGTCCCTTCACGCCGCCGCCCGGCTATCAATGAAGATCGACTGGGACGTGCCGATCCGCATGGACGACGGGCTCGTCCTGCGTGCGGATGTCTACCGTCCCGACGAGGGCCGCCACCCGGCGATCCTGAGCTACGGGCCCTATGGCAAGGGCCTCGCTTTCCAGGAGGGCTACAAGACCGCCTGGGAAATCATGGCGCGCGAGAACCCCGATGCGCTGGCCGGGTCGTCGAACCGCTATCAGAACTGGGAAGTCGTCGATCCGGAGAAATGGGTGCCGGAGGGCTACGCCTGCGTGCGGGTCGATTCGCGCGGTGCGGGACGCTCGCCCGGTTACCTCTGCCACAACAACGCCCGCGAGACGCGCGACATCTACGAGTGCATCGAGTGGAGCGCGGCGCAGTTCTGGTGCACCGGCCGCGTCGGCATGAACGGCATCTCCTACTACGCCTCGAACCAGTGGCGCGCCGCGGCGCTGAAGCCGCCGCATCTCGCCGCGATCTGCGTCTGGGAAGGCTGGAACGATGCCTACCGCGAGAGCGCGCGCCACGGCGGCATCATCTGCAGCTTCCGCAAGAACTGGCAGGACATGCAGGTGAAGACGGTGCAGCACGGCGTGGGGGAGCGGGGGAAGAAAAACCCGAACACGGGCGAGCTGGTCTGCGGCCCAGAAACGCTGAGCGAAGAAGAGCTCGAGCGCAATCGCGAGGACATGTGGCATGCATTCCTCTCGCGCGAGATGGATGAACCGTATTACCGCGAGCGCAGCGCTGAGCTCGCCAAGGTCACTGTCCCGCTGCTAACGGCGGCCAATTGGGGCGGGCAGGGGCTGCATACGCGCGGCAACTTCGAGGGCTTCATGCGCTCGGCATCGCGCCAAAAATGGCTGGAGGTGCACGGCGGCTCGCACTGGGCGCCGTTCTACACCGACTATGGGCGCAAGCTGCAGCTCGCGTTCTTCGACCATTTCCTGAAGGACGCGCGCAACGGCTGGGAGCGCCGGCCGCGGGTGCAGTTGAACGTGCGCCATCCGGGCGAGCGCTACGAGCTGCGCATGGAAGAAGAATGGCCCCTCGCGCGTACCCAGTGGACGCGCTACTACCTCGAGCCGCAGGGATTGCGGCTCGCGCGGCAAGCGCCCGGCGGCGGACGGCCGCTCACCTACGAGCCGATGGGCGATGGCGTGACGTTCTCGATGGTCGCGGAGCGCGACATCGAGATCACCGGCCCGTCGGCACTCAAGCTTTTCGTCTCCTGCGCCACAGCCGACGCCGATCTCTTCATCGTGCTGCGCATCTTCGACCCGGCGGGAAAGGAAGTGCTGTTCCAGGGGGCGCTCGATCCGAAGACGCCGGTCGGCCAGGGCTGGCTACGCGCCTCGCACCGCAAGCTCGATCGCGAGCTCGCGCTCCCCTACCGGCCGTATCACACGCACGACGAGAAGCAGCCGCTCAAGCCCGGCGAGGTGGTGGAGCTCGACATCGAGATCTGGCCGACCTGCATCGTCGTGCCGGAAGGCTATCGAATCGCGCTCAGCATCCGCGGCCGGGACTACGAGCACGACGAGCCGGCGGCGAGCCTCTCGAACATGAAGCACCCGATGCGCGGCTGCGGGCCGTTCACGCACGACGACGAATCCGACCGCCCGCCGCATATCTTCAGCGGCAAGGTGACGCTGCATTTCGAGCGGCAGCCTTACCTGCTGCTGCCGCTCATTCCGCCGAAATAGGAGCCCAGGTGAAGCTGACGGTCATCGTTTTCTGGCTTTTCTCGACCCTCGCGCACGGCCAGGCGTATCCCACCAAGCCGATCCGCCTGATCGTGCCATTTCCGCCCGCCGAGACGATGGACGTGATGTCGCGCCTCATCGCACCGAAGCTCGGCGAGCGGCTCGGGCAGCCGGTGGTGATCGAGAATCGCCCGGGCGCGAGCGGCATGCTCGGGCTCGATCTCGTGGCGAAGGCGGCGCCCGATGGCTACACCATCGGCGCGGGCCAGGGCGGCAACATGGTGATCCTGCCGCACACCAGCCGAAACATTCCCTACCACGTGCCGCAGGACTTCGCGCCGATCGCGCTCTCGACGACCAACTACCTCGCGATCGTCGGAGCCCTGAATGCGCCGTTCAAGACCATCGGCGAGATGGTGGCGTACGCCAAGGCGAATCCCGGCAAGCTGACCCTCGCGACCAACGGCGAGGGCGGCTTTCCGCACCTCGCGTTCGAGCACCTGCGCACGATGGCGGGGTTCACGTTCACGCACGTGCCGTACAAGGGCGCCTCCGCCATCGTCACCGACATCTTCGGCGGGCAGGTGATGACCGGCATCACCAGCATCGCCACAGCCACGCCGCATGTGAAGTCGGAGCGGGTGCGCATGCTCGCCGTGACCAATGCCACCCGGGTGGCGCTGTGGCCCGAGGTGCCGGCGGCCGCGGAAGCCGTGCCCGGCTACGAGTCGAACGGCTGGTTCGGCTATGTCGCGCCCGCCGGAACGCCGCGCGCGATCGTGATGCGCCTGAATGCGGAGATCAACCGTGCGTTCCGCGAGCCCGATGTCGGCGAGAAGCTGGTGAACGCGGGCCTGACGATCGTCACCGAATCGCCGGAGTACTTTGCCGAATACCTGAAGCGCGATTACGCGAAGTACGGAAAGCTCGTGAAGGACATCGGCTACACGCCGCAATGAACTGACGGGAGAGTGCCATGGCAACCAGGGAAGAAGGCGCCGCGAAGGAAGCGGCCAAGCAGCCTGCCAAGCAGGCGGTCAACCTGCAACTCATGCCGGCGAATGGCTCCGATCAGCCCGTGCTCGCCAACGTGACGATGGTCGAGCCGACGGCGGGCGTGGCGCTACTCGACTTCGGTTTCCTCGATCCGCGCGCGATGGCGGCGCTCTCGCGCATGGCGCGCGCCGGGAAGCAGGTCCCCGAGCGCCTGAACGGCCGGCTCGCTGCGCGTGTGGCGATCAGCTATGAGGCGCTCGCCACCCTGCACCAGCAGATCGGCGGCGTGCTGCAGGCCGTGAGCCGCCGGCCGAAGGCGGATGCGCGGTAAACGCGTCGCGATCCTCGAAGCGCGGCTCGGCGAGCAGCTCGCGGAGCTCGTCGCCGCGCGCGGCGCCATCCCGGTGCACGCGCCCGCGCTCGCCGAAGTGCCGGACCTCGACGCCGGCGCGATCGCCGAGCTGGTGCGCTCGCTCGAAGCCCGGCCGGCGGCGCTCGCCGTGTTCCAGACCGGCGTCGGCACGCGCTCGCTATTCAACGCGACCGATGGACTCGGCCTCACGCCGAAATTCCTCGCGCTGCTCGCGAAAAGCACGGTAGTGGCACGCGGCCCGAAGCCCACCGCGGCGCTGCGCTCGCGCGGCGTGCGCATCGACCGCGGCGCTGCCGAGCCGTATACGACGCATGAGGTGCTCGCCGCCATCGGTGAATTTCCGCTCGCCGGCAGCCGCGTGATCGTGCAGCGCTACGGGACGGCAAACGCCGAGCTTGATCAGGCGCTCGCGGTGCGCGGCGCGGATGTCGTGGAGATTCCGACCTATCGCTGGTCGCTGCCCGCGGATACCAAGCCGCTGGCGGATTTGATCGGTGCGCTCGAGCGCCGCGAGATCGACGCGGTGGTGTTCACCAACGCCGAGCAGGCGCGCAATCTCTTCCTGGTGTCGCGACAAATGAATAAAGAGTCCGCATTGCGCGCGGCGTTGAATGCGACGCTGGTGGCATCGATCGGACCGGTGGCCTCGGCGGCGCTGCGCGAGGCCGAGGTGAAGGTCGGCGTCGAGGCGAGTCCGCCGAAGCTCGGCGCGCTGATGAGCGCGCTCGACGCCGCGCTGCGCTAGAGCTTTTTGCCGAGCACCTGGTCCATATCGCCGCCGGACTTCATGCAGGTGCTGTAGAGCTCCTCGGCGAACTCCTGGCTCGACGGGCCCTTCGAGATGTACGCCGCGTCGAGGATCTCCTTCATCAGCTCCTTGCCGCGATCGGAGTTCGAGACGTCGTAGATGCGCGCCATGATGGTGTTCGCCTTGGTGCGCTGGATCTGCTCCTTGGCGAGCGAATGGGCGACCACCGCCATGTCGGCGGCGATGCCGCATTCGAGCGCGCTTTCGGCGCGCGGTGCGGCGCTCGCGCCGGTGGCGAGCGCGATGCCGAAGAGCGCCGCCGCCATCCGGGTGAACTGAAACATGATGGATCTCCGGTAACGGCGTCCGCCGCACGCGCGGCGGACGCCAAGGTCCCTACTTGGTGTTGGCGCCGCTGGTGCTGGCATCGCCGCCGCTGCCGCTCGTGCGGCCGGTGCCGGTGGCACCGCTCGCGCCGAGCGCTCCGCGCGAGCCTTGGTTTAGCGCGTCGTACTCCTCGCGCGAGAGCTTGTCGTCGTTGTTGCGGTCGAGCTCGCTGAAGCGCGTCTGCAGCTCTTCGGCGTCCTTCGCCTCGTCGCGCGAGATGTAGCCGTCGCCGTTGCGGTCGAGCCGATCGAAGTTGCTGCTCGTGCCGGCGGCGCCTGCTGCGCTGCGCGGTGCGCGCTCGGAGCGGCCCGCATTCATCTTGTCCGATTCCATCGTGCCGGGCTGCGAGCTCATCGTCCCGGGCTGGCGATTCGCCATGTCCGGACCGTCCGCACCGCCGCCACCGCCGCCCTGGGCGACGACGATCCTGTCGCTCGTCGCCGACGCCGCGAGCGGCACGGCGAAAATGGCGGCAAGCGCCGCTGCCATCAAAGTCTTGGTCATTGCCATTCTCCAGAGAGAAAAGAACGGGTTTCCACCCGCAATTGCCATGCCGTAGCGAGACCGGCTTCGGGTACGATTGCCGTCCTTCGCGACCCCTGAGGAGGAGGCTCGATGTCGATCCGGTGTGGTGCCGCGGCCGCGGCGCTGGTGCTCGCAATGCCCGCCGCGCTTGCGCAGCACGGCGCGAGTGCGCAAAGCATGGCGCTCCTTGGCCATCACGACCTGCAGGGCCGCAGCTCTTACCAGCCGACGATCAAGGAAAGCCGCGGGCGCTGGATCGCGTACATCGGCCATCACGGCGGAAAAACACTGAATGCGCTCACCGGCCGCGAGGAGGACAACGGCACCTCGATCGTCGATGTCACCGACCCGCGCCGCCCGCGCTACCTCGCGCATATTCCCGGCGAGCCGGGCCAGGCGGAGCAGGGCGGCGCGCAGATGGTGCGCGTCTGCAACGGCTCGGAGCTCCCCGCAGTTAAAAATTCGGGCGACAAGAGCAAGGTCTACATGCTGCGCAATTTCGGCAACCGCGCGCATGAGGTGTGGGACGTCACCAACCCCGAGAAGCCCACGCGCATCACCGTGGTGGTCGACAATCTGCGCGATACGCACAAGAGCTGGTGGGAATGCGATACCGGTATCGCTTATCTCGTCTCGGGCTTGCCCGACTGGCGCGTGCGCCGCATGACGCAGGTTTACGACCTCTCGGATCCGGCGCATCCGCGCTTCATCCGCAATTTCGGGCTCGTCGGCCAGCAGCCGGGCGCGAGCGGTCCGGCGCCGACCGAGCTGCACGGCATGATTTCCGCCGGGCAGCAGCGTAACCGCGTCTACTTCGGCTATGGCACGAACAAGTCCGGCGTGCTGCAGATCGTCGACCGGCAGAAGCTGATCTCCGGCCCGCCGGAGCCGACGCCGGCGAATCTGCTCGCGCCGCAGGTCGGGCGCTTCGACATGAACGCGAACAACGGCGCGCATACCGCGCTGCCGGTGCTCGGCATGCAGGTCGCCGAGTTCGCCAAGGACAAGGACGGGGGCAAGCGCGACATCGTCGTGGTGGTGGACGAATCGCTCGCCAACGAATGCACCGAGCCGCGGCAGATGGTCTGGATCGTCGACGCCACCGACGAGAAGACGCCGGTCAGCATCGCGACCTATACGGTGCCCGAGTCGAGCGGCAACTTCTGCTCGCGCGGCGGCCGCTTCGGCTCGCACTCGTCGAACGAGAACCAGCCGCCGATGTACGCCGGACACTACGTTTTCGTCGCCTGGTTCAACGCCGGCGTGCGCGCGCTCGACATCAGCGATCCTTACCATCCCAAGGAAGCGGGCTATTACATCCCGGCGACGACCGAGAAAACCGACAAGCGCTGCGTCAAGGAAGCCTCCGGCGAGCGCTGCAAGGTCGCGATCCAGACGAACAACCTCGACGTCGATGACCGCGGCTACATCTACGCGGTCGACCGCGCCAACACCGGCCTGCATATCATCGAATTCAAGCACTGATGGATCTCGGCATTGCCGGCAAGTGCGCGCTCGTCACGGGCGCGAGCATGGGCATCGGTCGCGCCATCGCGCTAACGCTCGCGCAGGAGGGCGTGAAGCTCGCCGTTGCCGCTCGGCGCCGCAACCTGCTGGAAGACCTGGAACGCGAGAGCGGCAAGCTCCTCATCATCGAGCAGGACTTCCTCGCCGCCGATGCCCCGGCGCGCATCGCGGAGGCGGCGCTCCAGGGACTTGGCCGCGTCGACATCCTGGTCAACAACGCAGGCGGCAGCCGCCGCTTCACGCTGGAATCGACCGACGCGCAATGGGAAGAAGCGCTGACGCTCAATTTCCGGCGCCATCGCGAGCTCACGCATCGCCTGCTGCCGCAGATGATGGAGCGCAACTGGGGCCGCATCATCAACATCACCGGCAAGTCCGAGCCCGAGGGGCTGAACGGCGCCTTCGCGGCCAAAGCGGCGGTGCATTCGTGGGCGAAGGGCCTCTCGCGCGAGGTGGGCAAGTACGGCATCACCGTGAACTGCGTGCCACCCGGGCGCATCATCTCGGAGCAGATCCTGCGCAACTACCCGCCTGAATTCCGCGAGCGCGAGAGCCGCGAAGACATTCCGGTCGGCGAGTACGGCCAGCCGCAGGACATTGCCAATCTGGTTTGCTTCCTCGCCTCGCCGCGGGCGCGCTACATCACCGGCGCCGTCATCCCGGTCGACGGCGGCCTGCGGCGCTATCAATTCTGAAAGGGCTGACGATGCTTACCAGGATCACCCGCGCCGCGCTTTGCGCATTGCTGCTCGCCGGCTGCGCGACGCAGCAGCCGCCGATCGCGCTGCGCGACATGGGCTCGTTCCATGTCGGCGGCCGCGAAGTGACGATCTCCGGCAAGCCGGTGAAGGAAGTGGTCTTCACGCCCGGCGGCGTGCCGGCGAAGATCGATCCGAATGGCACGTACGTCGTCGAGTCGATGTACGTCCAGTACTTTCTGCCGGCGAACCGGCGCGGC
>DASREB010000055.1:0-16556 GCA_035652275.1 Burkholderiales bacterium | reverse complement strand
GATCGGGATCTTGTCCCCGGGAAACTCGTACTTGGACAGAAGCTCCCTCACCTCCACTTCCACCAGCTCCAGCAGCTCCTTGTCGTCCACCATGTCGGCCTTGTTCAGGAACACGACGATGTAGGGCACGCCCACCTGGCGCGCGAGCAGAATATGTTCTCTCGTCTGCGGCATCGGGCCGTCGGCCGCACTCACCACCAGAATCGCCCCGTCCATCTGCGCCGCGCCCGTGATCATGTTCTTGATGTAGTCGGCATGCCCCGGGCAGTCGACGTGCGCGTAGTGGCGCTTCTCCGTCTGGTACTCGACATGCGCCGTGTTGATGGTGATGCCGCGCGCCTTCTCCTCCGGCGCCGCGTCGATCTGGTCGTAGTTCTTCGCCTCACCCCCGTACTTCTTCGCCAGGATATGCGTCATCGCCGCCGTCAGCGTGGTCTTGCCATGATCAACGTGACCAATCGTGCCGACGTTCACATGGGGCTTGGTGCGCTCGAATTTGCCTTTTGCCATGATCCTTGAGCTCCGTCGTTACTTCTTGTCCTTGTCGCCTTCATCCTGCTTGATGATGGCGTCCGCGATGTTCTTCGGCGCCTCGGCGTAGTGCTTGAACTCCATCGTGTAGGTCGCCCGGCCCTGCGTCAGCGAGCGCAGCGTGGTCGAGTAGCCGAACATCTCGCCCAAAGGCACCTCGGCCTTGATGGCCTTGCCGCCCGGCAGATCCTCCATGCCCTGGATGACGCCACGGCGGCCGGAAAGGTCGCCGATCACGTCGCCCATCTTCTCTTCCGGCGTCTCGACCTCGACCGCCATGATCGGCTCGAGCAGCACCGGGTGCGCTGCGCGCATGCCGTCCTTGAAGGCGAAGATCGAAGCCATCTTGAAGGCGTTCTCGTTCGAATCGACCTCGTGGTACGAGCCGTCGAACAGCGAGACTTTGACGTCGACCACCGGGTACCCGGCGAGCACGCCGTCCTGCAGCGCTTCGCGCACACCCTTCTCTACTGCCGGGATGTATTCCTTGGGCACCCGGCCGCCCTTGATGGCGTCGACGAACTCGAAGCCCTTGCCGTGTGCGAGCGGCTCGAGCTTGAGCCAGACGTGGCCGTACTGGCCGCGGCCGCCCGACTGCTTGACGAACTTGCCCTCGGACTCGAGCGTCTTGCGGAAGGTCTCGCGGTACGCGACCTGCGGCTTGCCGACCGAGGCGTCGACGCCGAATTCGCGCTTCATGCGATCGACGATGATCTCGAGGTGCAGCTCGCCCATGCCGGAAATGATGGTCTGGCCCGATTCCTCGTCGGTGCGCACGCGGAACGACGGGTCCTCCTGCGCAAGACGGCCAAGCGCGGTGCCCATCTTCTCCTGGTCCGCCTTGGTCTTCGGCTCGACCGCCTGTGAGATCACCGGGTCCGGGAACTCCATGCGCTCGAGCGTGATGATGTTCTTCACGTCGCAGATGGTCTCGCCGGTGATCACGTCCTTCAGGCCGACCACGGCGGCGATGTCGCCGGCGCGCACTTCCTTGATTTCCTCGCGCTCGTTGGCGTGCATCTGCAGCAGACGCCCGATGCGCTCCTTGCGGCCTTTGACCGAGGTATAGACCGTATCGCCCGAGCTAAGCACGCCCGAATACACACGGATGAAGGAAAGCTGGCCGACGAACGGGTCGGTCATGATCTTGAAGGCGAGCGCGGCGAACGGCTGATTGTCGTCGGCGCTGCGCGTCGCCGGCTGGCCGTTCTCGGTCTCACCCTTCACCGGCGGAATGTCGATCGGCGAGGGCAGGTAGTCGACGACGGCGTCGAGCATCGCCTGCACGCCCTTGTTCTTGAACGCCGAGCCGCACAGCATCGGCACGATCTCGTTGTTGATCGTGCGAATGCGCAGGCCCTTCTTGATCTCCTCGGTCGAGAGCGAGCCCGACTCGAGGTACTTGTTCATCAGTTCTTCGTTCGCCTCGGCAGCGGCCTCGACCATCTTCTCGCGCCACTGCTTCGCCTCATCCGCGAGCTCCGCCGGGATCGGCTTCTTCTCGAACTTCATGCCCTGCGTCGCGTCGTCCCAGTAGATCGCCTGCTCGGTCACGAGGTCGATCACGCCGGCGAACTTGTCCTCGAGGCCGATCGGCAGCTGGATCGGCACCGGGTTGCCCTTCAGGCGCGTGCGGATGTGCTCGTAGGACTTGAAGAAGGTGGCGCCGACGCGGTCCATCTTGTTGATGAACGCAAGGCGCGGTACGCGGTACTTGTTGGCCTGGCGCCAGACGGTCTCGGATTGCGGCTGCACACCGGCCACGGCGTCGTAGACCATGCAGGCGCCATCCAGCACGCGCAAGCTGCGCTCGACTTCGATGGTGAAGTCGACGTGGCCCGGCGTGTCGATGATGTTGATGCGGTGCTCGGGATAGGAGAGGTCCATCCCCTTCCAGAAGCAGGTGGTCGCCGCGGAGGTGATGGTGATGCCGCGCTCCTGCTCCTGCTCCATCCAGTCCATGGTCGCGGCGCCGTCGTGAACCTCGCCGATCTTGTGATTCACGCCGGTATAGAAAAGGATGCGCTCGGTCGTGGTCGTCTTCCCGGCGTCGATGTGCGCCGAGATGCCGATGTTCCGATAGCGTTCGATGGGAGTCTTGCGTGCCACGGCCATTTAGAACCTGTAGTGGGAGAAGGCCTTGTTAGCTTCAGCCATGCGATGGACCTCTTCGCGCTTCTTCATCGCACCGCCCCGGCCCTCGGCCGCTTCCTGCAGCTCGCCGGCAAGGCGAACCATCATCGACTTCTCGCCGCGCTTCTGCGCCGCCTCGCGGATCCAGCGCATCGCGAGCGCCACGCGGCGCACCGGCCGCACTTCCACCGGCACCTGGTAGTTCGCGCCGCCCACGCGGCGGCTCTTCACCTCGACGACCGGCTTCACGTTCTGCACCGCCTGCGAGAACACCTCGATCGGGTCCTTGCCCGACTTGGACTTGATCTGCTCGAGCGCGCCATAAATGATGCGCTCTGCAACCGACTTCTTGCCGCGCGTCATCAGCACGTTGACGAACTTCGCGACCTCGACGTTCTTGAACTTCGGATCGGGCAGGATTTCGCGCTTCGGCACTTCTCGGCGGCGGGGCATGGGCGACCTTTAAGCTGATTTGGGCGCCTTCGCGCCGTACTTGGAACGCGCCTGCTTGCGGTCCTTCACGCCTTGCGTGTCGAGCGAGCCGCGCACGATGTGGTAGCGCACGCCCGGAAGATCCTTCACCCGGCCGCCGCGGATCAGCACCACCGAGTGCTCCTGCAGGTTATGCCCTTCGCCGCCGATGTAGCCGATCACCTCGAAGCCGTTGGTGAGGCGCACTTTCGCCACCTTGCGCAGCGCCGAATTCGGCTTCTTGGGCGTCGTCGTGTACACGCGCGTGCAGACGCCGCGCTTTTGCGGCGATCCGGCGAGCGCCGGTACTTTCGACTTCGGGCGCTTGGCGACGCGCCCCTGGCGCACTAACTGATTGACGGTGGGCATTTATTTGCGGTTCCAGAAACAAACCGGGCGGCCACGATTGCTTCTCCGTAGCCGCCCCGGGGCTAAAAAAGAGGCCGGATTATAAAGAGGAAATTGGCGCGGTGCAAGAAATTGCACACGCCCGGAATCAGCCGGGTTTCGGCTCCCGGACGAAGCCAAAGCGCGTCGGAATTTCCGCCGCCATTATGCGCTGCAGCGAAGCTTCGTGCTCGGCAAACCGGGCCAGGTCGCGGTCATCAAGCAGGGCGATTCCGCGCTCGCCGGCGATCAGGACCGAGCCTTCGTCGTCCAGAAAGCGGGCGCGTGCGTCGAAGGGGCGCCCGCAGTGGTCGACCAGCGCGTCGCCCTCGTAGCCCACGACAAGCGGGGTGTAGGCGAGCGTGACATAGACGCGCTGCGGGCCATTCTGGAAGTACCAGCGGCCCGCGCTGTCCGCCTCGTAATTGCGCCCGATGAATTCGCGCAGCGCGGCGTTGGAAATGCGCTCGCCCTTTATGCGCCAGTTGCCGCGCCGATCGAGCGACAGCCACCCGTACACCGCCGGCACGTTCGGCCATTTGGCCATGGCGCGTGCCACCAGGGAGTCCATGCGGCGAGCTTACTCGGCGAGCGCGTCTATCGGCTGGGGTTGATAGATGCCGAAGCCCTGCGCGTAGCCCACGCCCATGGCCTTGAGGCGCACGAGCACCTCCTGCTCTTCCACGCACTCGGCGACCACGCCGAAGCCCAGGCGCTCGCCGACCCGCAGGATGGCGTTCAGCTTGCTGCGGGCACTCTCGTTCGAGATCACCTTGCGGATAATGCGCCCGTCGACTTTCACGAACTGCGCGCCGATCGCCTTGAGCGGGGTGAACGACACCGATCGCGAGCCGAAGCCGTCGATCAGCAGCGGCGTGCCGACCGGCTTCACCAGCGCGGCGAAGCGCTCGACCAGATCCGGCCGCGCCAGCGTATCGGTTTCGTCGATCTCGAAAAGCAGCCGCGAGCCGGGAACCTGGTTCGCAGCGAGCTGGCCGGTGACAAAGCGCGGGAACTCCATGTCTTCCAGGCTCTGCGCGGAGAGGTTGACCGTGAAGCACGCGATGCGCGAGCCCTGCGCCAGGCGCTTCACCGTATGGCGCACCACCCAGCGATCGAGGTAGGGCATCATCCGGTAGTGCTCGAAGACCGGCAGGAATTCGCCGGGCGGCACGAGCGCGCGTTCTTCCTCGCGCAGCCGCACCAGCACCTCGGCCATCGGATAGCGCTCGCTCGCCGCAAGCTGCAAGATCGGCTGGCAATAAAGCTCGAACTCGTTGTTCTCGATCGCATCCTTCAGCCGCTGTACCGGGTTCGCCCAGCCGGCGAGCTCCGAGTCCATGCGCTCGAGAAAGCTGTCCTCCACGTCGGGATTTTATCGGGCGCAGAGCGCTAAGATGGTCCGCGCCCGCGACAGAAACTTAAATGACCGTAAAAATTGAACTGAACCACAAGCTGCACGTCCTCACTCGCAAGGAGGAGCTCGATAGCGTGCGCGTCGCCGGCAAGGTGGTCGTGGTGATCGATGTGCTATTTGCCACGACGACCATGGTTGCGGCTCTGGCGCACGGCGCGCGCGAAGTGATCCCGGTGCTCGACGAAGCCGCGGCGCGCGCCGAAGACCTGCGACGCGGCGCGGGCAGCTGCGTGCTTGCCGGCGAGCTCTACGCCGAGACGCTGCCCGGCTTCGTCCATCCGGCGCCGCTCGCGCTGGTTGCGCACGGCGTGCAGGGCCGCACGGTGATCTATTCGACGACCAACGGCACCGTCGCCATGTCGCTCGCGGCCGGCGCGCGGCGCGTGTACTGCGGCGCGCTGCTGAACGCGCGCCGGCTCGCGCAGCACATCGTCGCCGAGCACGCGCGCGACACCGTGCTCCTCGTCGGCTCGGGATCCGGTGGCAATTTCAACTTCGAGGATTTCTTCGGCGCCGGCTGCTACGTCGAGCGCTTCGCCGAGTTGCTCGGCGCGGCGGCGGATTTCTCCGATGCGGCGCGCGCGGCGCGCACCGTGTTCCGCCATTCGCCGCTGCCGCAGTCGCTGCTCGAATGTCGCCTCGGCCGCATGATGAGCGCGCGCGGCCTCACGCACGAAGTCGAATTCGCCGGCCGCATCGACGCGTTCCCGGTGGTGCCGGCGCTCGATGAGGGCCGGCTGCGGCTCGTCGCCTAAACGTTCGCCCGAGCGCTCAGTCACGTTCGCCCAAGCGCTCAGTCGCGCTCCAGTTCGGCGCTTATCGCGAGGTGATCGGACAGCATCGACCAGGGCTTGCCCTTGTGCACCTGCGAAGCGACGACCTTGAACCCGCGCACGTAGATGCGATCGAGGCGCAGCACCGGCATCATCGCCGGGAAGGTGCGCGCCGCCCGCCCGAAGCGCGCGAGCGACACCTCGGTCATGCCCAGGCGCCGCTCGAGAATCGACGAGGCGCGGTGGCGCCAGTCGTTGAAGTCGCCGGCGACGATGATCGGCAGGTTGCGCGAGGCGAGCTCCTCGAGCCGGCCGGAAATCGCCTCGAGCTGCCGGCTGCGGCCACGCTCGTGCAGCGAAAGGTGCACGCACACGCAATGGAGGTTGCGGCGCCAGCCGGGGACCGCCACCACGCTGTGCAGCAGGCCGCGGCGCTCGAAGCCATGGTCCGAGACGTCCTGATTCTCGGACGAGAGAAAGCCGTAGCGCGACAGGATGGCGTTGCCGTGATGGCCGTGGTCGTAGACGGCGTTGCAGCCGTAAACGTGCTGCCAGGTGTCGCCGGCGAGAAACGCGTGCTGCGGCTCGACCGGCGCGCCGGCGAAGCGCAGGGCGAAGCGCTGATTCAGCCCCTGCACCTCCTGCAGAAAAACCAGATCGGGATCGAGCATCTGCAGGCCTTCACGCAGGTCGTGGATCACCATGCGCCG
This sequence comes from Burkholderiales bacterium, assembly GCA_035652275.1. Taxonomy (GTDB): domain Bacteria; phylum Pseudomonadota; class Gammaproteobacteria; order Burkholderiales; family SG8-39; genus SCGC-AG-212-J23. Next base: position 10,134 of record DASREB010000055.1, on the reverse strand, counting down.
GTTGAAGTGCGACAGGCCCTTGTGGATGTTGAGGGTGACGACCCTGAGCCGCTCAATCTTCATCTTTCACCCAGCATCACGATCGCATCGCGATTCGACCACGAAAAGCATTTTCCCGCCGCTATACGCCAGGGCAGCCACTCGAATGCCCGATGCTCCGCGGGCGCAATGCGCACCGGCACGCGCGCCGCGAGCTCGAGCGCAAAAACATGCTCGACGTTGTGCAGCACTCCGGGCGCGAAGCGGCTGCGCCACTGCCGGTATATCTCAAACGTATAAATGACATTCCAGCGCGCCAGCCCTCCGATGGACGCATCGATGCCGGTTTCCTCCAGCACTTCACGCCGCGCCGCCTGCTCGAGCGGCTCATCGTCGTGCTCGACCGAGCCGGTGACCGACTGCCAGTAGCCCGCACGCAAGGCGCGTTCCAAGAGCAGCACCTCGCGCTCCACCGTGTGCACCACCACCAGCACCGACCGCGGGATCTTGGTGCTCATGCCTCGCGATGCAGATCGGGCAGCGCCAGGCGCTTCTGCGGATCGATGTAGACGGCGAAGAACGGCCTGCCGCGTCCGGCCCAGTACTCGGCGGCCTTGCGCAGCACATCGGTCAGCACACCGAGCTCATCGCCCGCCGGGTAGCTGCGCAACACCAGCACATGCCCTTCGCCTTTGCGCCAGGAGAGGTCGCTCAGCGAATCCTCGAGCGCATCCCAATTGCTGCCGAACCAGTCGGGGAAATCAAGCGCCCGCGCCATGGCCTCAAACAGGTCCGCGCGGGCATCGATGGCGACGACGTCGAGGTCGCTGCCGCGCGTCGCCTGCTCGATCGCCTGCGCACCGCTCGCACGGTACACGCCGGAGCGGGCGGGATCGCGCAAGCGCTGCAGCAGTTTCGTCATGGCCCAATGATGCGTCGAAACGTTCGGTAATGATCGTCGGTGTAGTAGTACTCGCCGCCGCGGCCGGCAACGATGCGCCGCGGGCCGCGACCGCGTATACCCGGCGTCTTTACCGCGTACTCGCGATAGTAACCACGGTCCCGCACCGGCAGTTGGCGCTCACGATTGGAGAACACCGCGCCGTCCCGCGTATACGGGAACGGTCCGCCGCGGGCAATTAGCGAGAGCGTCTCGCGTGCCTCGGCGGGCAGCTCGTCGGGGCGCACGCCGCCGGAAAGCGCGAGCACCGTGCTGCACACCACAAGCAGCGCCGCGAGCGCCGCGTGCATCAGCTCTTCGGCTTCTCCCGCAGGCGGATGCCGAGCTCCCGCAGCTGCTTCTCGTCCACGGGGCTTGGCGCCTGCACCAGCAGGTCCTGCGCGCGCTGCGTCTTCGGAAACGCGATCACGTCGCGGATCGAGTCGACGCCCGCCATCAGCGCGACGATGCGATCCAGGCCGAAGGCGATGCCGCCGTGCGGCGGCGCGCCGTATTGCAGGTTCTCGAGCAGGAAGCCGAACTTGGCGCGCGCCTCGTCTTCGGTGATGCCGAGCGCCTTGAACACTTTCTGCTGCACTTCGGCGCGGTGGATGCGGATCGAGCCGCCGCCGATCTCCCAGCCGTTCAGCACCATGTCGTAGGCCTTCGCCACCGCGCGCGACGGGTCGCTCGCGATCAGATCCTCGTGGCCCTCGCGTGGCGCGGTGAACGGGTGATGCATCGCCGACCAGCGCTTCGCCTCGTCGTCCCACTCGAACATCGGGAAGTCGAGCACCCAGAGCGGCCGCCAGCCCTTCTGCGCCAGGTTCTTGTCCTGCCCGATCTTCAGGCGCAGCGCGCCGAGCGCCGCGTTGACGATCGCGGCCTGGTCGGCGCCGAAGAAGATGACGTCGCCGTTTTGCGCGCCGCTGCGCTCGAGCACCGCGCGCAGTACCTCGGCCGGCAGGAACTTGACGATCGGCGACTGCAGGCCGTCCGGAATCCTGGCGCGGTCGTTGACCTTTATGTACGCAAGGCCCTTGGCCCCGTAGGTGGCGACGAAAGGCGCGAAATCGTCGATCTCCTTGCGCGTAAGCTCGACGCTCACCTTGAGCGCCGCCACGCGCCCGTTCGGCAACTCCGCCGCCTGGCGAAACACCTTGAAGTCGACGCTGCGCATGAGATCGGTGAGCTCGGTGAGCTCGAGCGGGATGCGCAGGTCCGGCTTGTCGACGCCATAGCGCGCCATCACCTCACCATAGGAAAGGCGCGGGAACGGCTGCGGCAGCTCGACGCCAAGCACATCGCGGAACACCTGGACGATGAGGCCCTCCATCAGGTCCTGGATGGCGCGCTCGTCGAGAAACGAGGTCTCGATATCGATCTGCGTGAACTCGGGCTGGCGATCGGCACGCAGGTCCTCGTCGCGGAAGCACTTGACGATCTGGTAGTAGCGATCGAACCCGGCGACCATCAGCAGCTGCTTGAAGAGCTGCGGCGACTGCGGCAGCGCGAAGAACTCGCCCGGGTGCACGCGGCTCGGCACGAGGTAGTCGCGCGCGCCCTCGGGGGTCGAGCGCGTCAGCATCGGCGTCTCGATGTCGATGAAGCCGTGCGCATCCAGATAGTCGCGCACGGCCATCGCCACGCGATAGCGCAGCTTCAAGTTTTTCTGCATCGGCTCGCGGCGCAGATCGATGATGCGATGCGCGAGGCGCGTGTTCTCGTTGAGGTTATCGTCGTCGAGCTGGAATGGCAGCGGTGCCGATGGATTGAGGATCTCGAGCTCGTGCGCCAGCACCTCGACTTCGCCCGAGCGCAGGTCCGGGTTCACGGTGCCTTGCGGCCGCCGCCGCACGCGCCCGGTGACGCGCAGCACATACTCGTTGCGCACCCGCTCGGCGGCGCCAAAGGCCTCCTTGCGGTCGGGATCGCACACCACCTGCGCGAGTCCCTCGCGATCGCGCAAGTCGATGAAGATCACGCCGCCATGATCGCGGCGCCGGTGCGCCCAGCCGCACAACGTGACGGTGCGATCGACCAGCGCCGCCGAGAGCTCACCGCAGTAGTGCGTGCGCATCTAGGCCTTGGGCATTGGCGGCACCACGCCCATGGAAATGATGTACTTGAGTGCCTGGTCGACGCTCATGTCGAGCTCGATTACCTGGTCGCGCCGCACGATGACGAAGTAGCCGCCGGTCGGGTTAGGCGTCGTGGGCACGTAGACGCTCAGGCAATCCGGCGGCAGGTGCTGCACGACGTCGCCGCCCGGCGTGCCGGTGAGAAAGGCGATGGTCCACATGCCCTGGTGCGGCCACTGCACCAGCAGCGCCTTGCGAAACGCCTGGCCGCTCGAGGAAAAGAGCGTGTCCGAGATCTGCTTCACGCTCGAGTAGATCGAGTTCACCACCGGGATGCGGTTCAGCACCTCGTGCCAGAGCTGCACCAGCTGCGCGCCGAAGAAGTTGGTGGCGAAGATGCCGGTGAGAAAGACGATCGCCACCGTCAGCACCGCGCCCAGTCCCGGGATGTGCACGCCGAGCCAGTGCTCGGTCTGAAAGGAATCGGGCAGCAAGAGCAGCGACGCGTCCAGCGCGTCGAAAATGACCTTCAACACCCACAGCGTGATGACGATCGGTATCCAGATCAGCAGCCCGGTGATGAAGTAGCGCCTGAGGGCGACGGAGAAAAAACGCGTTTTCGCGGCCACGAAATAAAAAGGCCCGGGCGCTTGCCGGGCCGCTCAGTTCTTGCTGCCGCTCAGGCGGCAGCCTTGGATTCGGTTTTGCTGCCCGGCTTCGATTCGGTCTTGGAATCGCTCTTGGTGTCGCTCTTCGTATCGGTCTTGATATCGCTTTTGGTTTCGGTTTTCTTATCCGCGGGCTTCTTCGAGCCGCCCTTGAAGTCGGTGGCGTACCAGCCGGTGCCTTTCAGCTGGAACCCGGCCGCGGAGAGCTGCTTGCGATACTCGGGCTTGCCGCACGCCGGGCAGACGCTGAGCGGCGCCTCCGACACCTTTTGCAGGTGTTCTTCCTGATGTCCGCAGGCATTGCAGCGGTATTCGTAGATCGGCATGGAACGCGATTATATCGCTGATTTTAGAACGGAATGTCGTCTTCCATGTCGTCGAACTTGCCCGCGGGCTTCTTCGCGACGCCCGCTGGCTTCGGCTCGCCCGCCTTCGCCCCCATCGGCTCCGGCCGGGGCTCGCCCGCGCCGGCGCGCGAGCCGAGCATCTGCATGCTGTCGGCCACGATCTCGGTCGTGTAACGATCCTGGCCTTCCTTGTCCTGCCACTTGCGCGTGCGCAGGCGGCCTTCGACGTAGACCTGCGAGCCCTTCCTCAGGTATTCGCCCGCGATCTCCGCGAGGCGGCCGCGAAACACGATGCGGTGCCACTCGGTCTCTTCTTTCTTCTCGCCGCTCGCCTTGTCGGTCCACTGGAACGACGTCGCGAGCGATGCGTTGGTAAGCGCCGCGCCATCGGGCATGTACTTCGTCTCCGGATCGCGCCCGAGATTGCCGACCAGGATCACCTTGTTCACCGATGCCATATCACACCTCCCCCGTTACCAGTTTTCGCACGCGCGATTCATCCCATTGTCCAAGCTCGACCTTGAGGCGCGCGATGCGCTCGTGCGCGAGCACCTCGGCTTCGCGCACGCCGCGCACTGCCGCGAGCGCTTCGCGCAAGCCTTCGAGATTTACTCCCGCTGCGATGCTTAACGTCAGACTCGAAAGATCGTTGACCGGCCGTGGCGGCGGCCGCATGCCGAGCGCCGCCACGAGCCACAGCACGCATAGTACGGCACTCATGATGAAAACGGCGTGCGGCCCGTAATGGCCGGCGAGCCAGCCGCCGAGCAAGCCGCCAAAGAACACGCCAAGCGTCTGCGTCGTGTTGTAGAAGCCGATGGCGACGCCGCGGCCCTGCGCCGGTGCGATGCGCGACACGAGCGCCGGCAGCAGCGCCTCGAGGGCATTGAAGCCGACGAAGAAGGCGAGCATCAGCACCGCCAGACCGATCAGGCCGGCGTGCCAGCCGCCGAGCGTCGCTTCGACCGCGCACAGCAGCACGATTGCGCCGACGAACACGGGCTTCGGCCGGTTGCGTCGATCGGCGTACAGGATGAGCGGCACCATCAGGATGAAAGAGCCGAGCAGCGCCGGCAAATAGAACTTCCAGTGACCGGCGACATCCAGACCCGCGGCGACGAGCATCGGCGGCACCACCACGAACATGCCGTAAAGCACGATATGCAGTATGAAAATGCCCAGGTTGAGGCGCAGCAGCTCGGGATGAAACAGACCGCTGCGTGTGGCGCGACCCCCGCCGGGGCGAGCGATGCTCGTGGTCACCTCGGGCACGAGGAACCTCACCACCGCGATGGCGGCAAGGCAAAGGACTCCGGTCAGCGCGAAAAGACCGCCCAGACCGATCCACTGGTAGAGCAGCGGCGCGCCAACCAGCGACACCGCGAAGGTGAGGCCGATCATCGAGCCGATCATCGCCATCACCTTGGTGCGGTGCTGATCGCGCGTCAGATCAGCCGCGAGCGCCATCGCCACCGATGAGATTGCGCCGGCGCCCTGTAATGCGCGTGCCGCGATCACCGTCCAGATGTTGGTCGCGCCGACACCGAGGAAGCTGCCGAGGGCGAAAAGCGCGAGGCCTCCATAGAGAACGGGCTTGCGTCCCCAGCGGTCCGAGGCCATGCCGAACGGGATCTGCAGGCAGCCCTGCGTCAGTCCGTAGATGCCGAGCGCGGTGCCGACCAGCGACAGATTGTCGCCGCCCGCGAGCTTCGGCGCGTGCACGGCGAGCACCGGAAGGATCAGGAACAGTCCGAACATGCGCAGGCCGAAGACGCCGGCGAGGCTCGCGCCGGCGCGCAGTTCGGCGGCGCTCATGCGTTCGGCAGACAAGGGCGGGATGCGGCGGGAAAACGCGACGCGCTATAGTAGCAAGTTTCTCTTTCCCGGCCGCACCTTTTGGACTCGATTCGCATCCGCGGCGCGCGCACGCACAACCTGAAGAACATCAGCGTCGAGCTGCCGCGCAATCGCCTGGTGGTGATCACCGGCCTCTCGGGCTCGGGCAAGAGCTCGCTCGCCTTCGACACGCTCTACGCCGAAGGCCAGCGCCGCTACGTCGAGTCGCTTTCGGCGTATGCGCGGCAATTCCTCGAGCTGATGGAGAAGCCCGACGTCGATCTGATCGAGGGCCTGTCCCCCGCGATCGCGATCGAACAGAAGGCGGCGAGCCACAACCCGCGCTCGACCGTCGGCACGGTCACCGAGATCCACGACTATCTGCGGCTCCTCTTCGCACGTGCCGGCACGCCTTATTGCCCGCTGCATGGCGTCGCGCTGCAGGCGCATACCGTTTCGCAGATGGTGGATCAGCTTCTCGCGCTTCCCGAGGACACGCGGTTCATGGTGCTCGCGCCGGTCGTTGCCGGACGCAAAGGCGAGCAGACCGAGCTCCTCGACGAGCTGCGCGCGCAGGGCTTCACGCGCGTGCGCATCGACGGCAAGGTGCACGAGCTCGATGCGGCGCCGCGCCTTGCCAAGAACCGCCAGCATTCCGTGGACGTGGTCATCGATCGGTTGCGCGCGCGCGCCGATGCCAAGCAGCGGCTTGCAGAATCGCTCGAGACTGCGCTGCGCCATGCGGACGGCCGCGCCGTCGCGGTCGAGATCGACGGCGGGCGCGAGCACCTCTTCTCATCCCGATACGCGTGCCCGGTGCCCGGGTGCGATTACGCGCTTCCCGAACTCGAGCCGCGGCTCTTCTCGTTCAACAACCCGATGGGCGCCTGTCCGCGCTGCGACGGACTGGGCTCGGTCGAGTTCTTCGACGTCAAACGCATCGTTGCCCATCCGAACCTGTCGCTTGCGAGCGGCGCGATCCGCGGCTGGGACCGGCGCAACCATTTCTACTACTCGATGCTGCAATCGCTCGCGCGGCATTACGGCTTCGATATCGAGCAGCCGTGGGAGGCGCTGGAGGATCGCGTGCAGCGCGTGATCCTGCACGGCTCGGGCAGCGAAACGGTTGCCTTCCAGTACCCGGGCGAGCGCGGGCGCGCCGCGGTGAAACAGCATCCGTTTGAAGGCGTGGTGCCGAATCTCGAGCGGCGCTACCGGGAGACCGACTCGCTCGCGGTGCGCGAGGAGCTCGCCAAGCTGATCGCGCTCCAGCCTTGCCCGGAATGCGGCGGCGCGCGCCTGCGCCGCGAAGCGCGCTACGTGCGCCTCGGCGAGCACTCCCTGCACGAGCTCTCGCGCTGGCCGCTCGGCAAGGCGCTCGCGTTCTTTCGCACGCTCAAGCTCGCCGGCGCCAAAGGACAGATCGCCGAGCGCATCGTGCGCGAGATCGCGAACCGCCTCGAGTTCCTGGTGAACGTCGGGCTCGACTACCTGTCGCTCGAGCGCTCGGCGGACACGCTCTCGGGGGGCGAAGCGCAGCGCATTCGCCTCGCGAGCCAGATCGGCTCCGGCCTCACCGGCGTGATGTACGTGCTGGACGAGCCCTCGATCGGCCTGCATCAGCGCGACAACGCGCGGCTCATCGACACGCTGAAGCGCCTGCGCGAGCTCGGCAATTCGGTGATCGTGGTCGAGCACGATGAGGAAGCAATCCGCGCCGCGGATTACGTGCTCGACATGGGTCCCGGCGCCGGCGAAGCCGGTGGCCGCATCATTGCCGAGGGCACGCTCGCCGATATCCTCGCGAGCCGCGAGTCGCTCACCGGCCGCTACCTTGCGCGCGAGCTCGCGATCGAGTTGCCGGCGCGGCGCAATCGTCCCGGCGAGCAGCGGCTCGTGATCAGCGGCGCGCGCGGCAACAACCTGAAGGACGTGGAGCTCTCGCTGCCGCTCGGCCTGCTGGTCTGCATCACGGGTGTGTCCGGCTCCGGCAAGTCCACGCTCATCAACGACACGCTCTATGCGGCGCTCGCGCGTGAGCTCTATGGCAGCGCCACCGACCCGGCACCGCACGACGCAGTTCGCGGCATCGAGCACATCGACAAGGTGGTGAGCGTGGACCAGAGCCCGATCGGCCGCACGCCGCGCTCCAACCCCGCAACCTATACGGGACTCTTCACGCCGATCCGCGATCTGTTTGCCGGCGTGCCGGAGGCGCGACAGCGCGGCTACGACGCCGGCCGCTTCTCGTTCAACGTGAAAGGCGGCCGCTGCGAAGCCTGCCAGGGCGACGGCGTCACCAAGGTGGAGATGCACTTCCTGCCGGACGTGTACGTCACGTGCGATGTGTGCCACGGCAAGCGCTACAACCGCGAGACGCTCGAGATCCGCTACAAGGGCCGCAACATCTCCGAAGTGCTCGAGATGACGGCCGGCGAGGCGGCGGCGTTCTTCAGCGCCGTGCCGGCGCTCGCCCGGCGGCTGAAAACGCTGATCGATGTGGGCCTCGGCTACGTACGGCTTGGCCAGTCGGCCACCACGCTCTCGGGTGGCGAAGCGCAGCGCGTGAAGCTTTCGCTCGAGCTCGGCAAGCGCGACACCGGCCGCACGCTCTACATCCTCGACGAGCCGACCACCGGCCTGCATTTCCACGACATCAAGATGCTGCTCGGCGTGCTCGCGCGGCTGCGTGAGGCGGGCAACACGGTGGTGGTGATCGAGCACAACCTCGAGGTCGTCAAGACTGCCGATTGGGTCATCGACCTGGGGCCCGAGGGTGGCGATGGCGGCGGGCGCATCATCGCGCAGGGAACGCCCGAGGCGATCGCGCAGGCTGCAGCGAGCCATACCGGCCGCTATCTCGCGCAGGTACTTGCGCACCCGCCGGATGCGATGCGCCAGGCACGGCACGCCGCCAAGGCGCATTGACAGAACCGAACGATCGTACTATTTTATACGACGTGGACAAGCCGAGCCGCATCTCCACCCGCGTCGCCACCAAGGGCGAGCAGACGCGCGCCGCGATTCTCGACGAGGCGTTGAAGATCGCGAGCCGGCTCGGGCTCGAGGGACTGACGATCGGCAGCCTGGCCGATGCCACCGGAATGTCCAAGTCCGGGCTGTTCGCGCACTTCGGCTCGCGTGAAGAGCTGCAGCTCGCGGTGCTCGAGCACGCCGCGCAGCGCTACGGCGAAACGGTGTTCACGCCGGTGCTAAAAATCGAGCGCGGCCTGCCGCGGCTGCGCGCGCTGTTCGAGCGCTGGCTCGAGTGGACGCACTCGTCGGGCCTGCCGGGCGGCTGCATCATGATCTCGGCGGCGAATGAATACGATGACCGCCCCGGCGCCATCCGGGACGCGGTCATCGCCAACCAGCACCGCGGTATCGCCATCACCGAGAAGGCGGTGCGCCTTGCCATCGAAGAAGGCCATCTGCGTCGCGACACCGACCCGGGGCAGATCGCCTTCGAGATGCTCGGCATGGTGCTCGCGAGCCACAATCACCGGCGCCTGCTCGGCGACAAGGAAGCGCGCAAGCGCTCGCTCGTCGCCTTCGATCAGCTGATCGCGCGCCATGCGGCGCCGCGTAAAGCCCTGAGAACCGTTTCCCGCTAAGGAGCATCGCTCATGTCTGGTTCGCTGTCGCTGCCCAAAATTAGCACGAACGTTCGCTTCGCAGCCTCGGCCTTGCTGTTCCCGGAGCTCGCCGCGGCCTGGGCCGAGCGCCTGTTCCTCACGCCGCCGCCGGCGAGTCGCGAAGCGGGCGGCGCCGCGGCGCTCGATCTCATCGAAGCGCGCGCCACGCTGATCGAGCACCGCGGCCGGCAGATCGCAGCGTGGCGCTGGGGCGAGCGCGACGCGCCGGCGGTGATCCTGGCGCACGGCTGGGGCGGCTATGCGGCGCAGATGCGCGCATTCGTGTTTCCGCTGCTCAGTGCCGGCTACCGCGTGATCGCGTACGACCAGCCGGCGCACGGCGTATCGGAAGGCCGCCTCACCGGTTTGCCGGATTTCGCCGACGCGCTCGGGCACATCGCCGGCTACTACGGCGGCGTGGTCGGGTTCGTCGGCCACTCGCTCGGCGCGGCCGCGGGCGCGCTCGCCGCGGCCGAGGGCAAGCTGCGCTTCGAGCGCGCCGTCCTCGTCAGCCCGCCCGCGGATCTCGTCGGCTACTCACGGCGCTTCGCACGCTGGTACTGGATGCCGGAAGCGGTGCGCCGCGCCATGCAAGCGGCGATCGAAGAGCGCTACGGCGTGCTTTGGGACGACCTCGAGATGTCGCGC
>DASREB010000054.1:0-4200 GCA_035652275.1 Burkholderiales bacterium | reverse complement strand
TTCCCCTCGAGGCTGGAATTGAAAAGGCGCGCCGGATCCTGCAGTGAGGCGCCTTTGGCGAAGGTCATCTTCACCACGCTCTTGTAACTCTCGCCTGTGCAGATCAAGCCGTCGTGCGACCACACGGGAACGCTCCACTTCCACTCCTCGACGACTTGCGGATCGGCTTCCTTCACCAGGGCGCGCAGGCGGCTCAACATGTTGCCGCGCCAGTCGCCGAGCTCCTTGATTCGGGCGTCGATCAGCTGAGATGCGGATTTGCCTCTTGGCGTGCCGCTCTTCCTCATGTTGGCATCCCCGCCTCGATCAGCGTGCGTGTGTAGTCGGATTTCGGCCGGCCGACGACCTCCTCGAGCATTCCGGCTTCGACGATGCGGCTGTCCTTCATCACCAGCACCCGGTGCGCCATGGCGCGCACCACGTCGATGTCGTGCGTGACGAGGATATAGCTCAGGCCGTACTTCTTCTGCAGGAGCGCGAGGAGCTCAAGTACCTGCTTCTGAATCGTGACGTCGAGCGCACTGGTAGGCTCGTCGAGCACCACCACCTTCGGCCGCACGATGAGCGCCCGTGCGATCGCGATGCGCTGGCGCTGGCCGCCGGAAAACTCGTGCGGATAGCGGCCAAGGAGCGGCTCGGCGCGGCTGCCTTCCGTGAGGCCGACATCGAGGAGCGCCTGGACAATGCGCGCGCGGCGCTCGGCGGCGCTCAACTGCGGCTCGTGGATTTCGAGACCCTCGCCGACGATCTGCTCCACCGTCAGTCGCGGCGATAGCGAGGACAGCGGGTCCTGAAACACCACCTGGATCTCGCGCCGCAGGCGCTTACGCTGCGCCGCATCAGCCTCGGTCCAGGCAGCACCGTCGATGCGAATGTCGCCCTGCGCACCGACCAGGCCGAGCACCGCGAGGGCGAGGGTGGTCTTCCCCGAGCCCGATTCGCCGATCACGCCGAGCGTCTCCCCCGGCGCGAGCTCGAAGCTGACGTCCTGCACCGCCGTGAAGTGGCCGCTCTTGAACCAGCCGCGGATTCCGGGCAGCGAGGTCGGATAGTTCACCACTACATTGCGCGCGCTGACCAGGCGTCCGTTCGCCGGCGGCGCCACCGTGCGCTCCGGGCGGCTGGCGACGAGCTTCCGGGTATAGGCATGCTGCGGCCGCTCGATGACGTCGGCCGTGCGCCCCTGCTCCACCAGCACGCCCTTCTCCATCACCGCCACGCGATCGGCGAAGCGCCGCACCAGGTTCAGATCGTGCGTGATGAGCAGCAAGGCCATTCCCGCCTGCGCGCGTAGATCTTCGAGCAGCTCGAGGATTTGCAACCGGATCGCCACATCGAGCGCCGTTGTGGGCTCATCGGCGATGAGGAGCTTCGGCTTGCAGGCGAGCGCCATGGCGATCATCGCGCGCTGCCGCTGCCCGCCGGAGAGCTGGTGCGGGTAGCTGCGCGCCCGGCGCTCAGGGTCGTCGATGCCGACGCGGCGCATCGCCACGATCGCCTCGCGCCAGGCATCGGCACCGCGCAGCGGGGTGTGCAGCTCCAGGGATTCGACGATCTGCTGCCCGACCGTGTAAATCGGATTGAGCGCCGTCATCGGCTCCTGGAACACTACCGAAATGTCGCGCCCGCGCATGGCGTGCAGCTCTTGCGCTGACATGGTGAGCACTTCCCGGCCATCGAAGCGGATGCTGCCGCTCAGCCGCGCGTTCTCGATGAGACGCAGCGTCGAGAGCGCCGTAACCGTCTTGCCGGAGGCCGATTCGCCTACCAGCGCGAGCTTCTCGCCGGCGTCGAGCGAAAGTGAAACGTTGTCGACGACCTTCCGCGGGCCGAAGTAGATGCTGAGATCCTTCACTTCGAGGAGGCTCATCGCCTTGACCCCCTGACAAGGGGGTCGCGAGCCGCAGGCGCAGCGGGGGGTTTGATTTTGCGAACTGAAGTCCCACGGCTCGCTTCGCGCAGCATCATTTTGCTTCGCCCTCCAGCACCTTGCGCGGATCGAGCGCGTCGCGCAGCGCGTCGCCGATCAGGATGAGCAGCAGGAGCATCACGACGAGGACGCCAAACGTGGAGAGCGAGATCCACCACGCGTCGAGGTTGTCCTTGCCCTGCTGCAGCAGCTCGCCGAGGCTCGGCGTGCCCGGCGGGACGCCGAGGCCGAGAAAGTCGAGGCTCGTGAGCGCGCCGATCGCCGCGGCCATCTCGAAGGGCACGAGCGTGACCACCGGCGTCAGGCTGTTCGGCAGGATGTGCCGCCACATGATGATGCGGTTCGACTGCCCCAGTGCGCGCGCGGCGCGCACGTAGTCGAGCGTGCGGTTTTTCAGGAACTCGGCGCGGACATAGGCGGCAATGCCGAGCCAGCCGAAGATCGCGATCAGCACCACGAGCAGCCAGAAGCTCGGCGAAAAAAGCGACGCGAAGATGATCAGCATGTAGAGCACCGGCATCGCGCCCCAGATTTCCTTGAAGCGCTCCATGCCGATGTCGGTCCAGCCGGCAAAGTAGCCCTGGATCGCGCCGTAAAGCACGCCAAAGAGTGTCGAGAGACCTGCGACGATCAGCGCGAAGAAGGCCGAGAGGCGAAAGCCGTAGAGCAGGCGCGCCAGCAGGTCGCGTCCGCGATCGTCGGTGCCGAGCAGGTTTTCGCGATCGGGCCGTGCCGGGCTCGGCGCGCTCGAAAAATAGTTGATGGTGCTGTAGTGGTAGTGATTGGGCGGATAGAGCGCGAAGTTGCCGGGCTTCCTGAACTGCTGGCGAATGAACGGATCCAGATAGTCGGTCGGCGTCGGAAAGTCGCCGCCGAAGGTCGTCTCGGCGAGCGTTTCGAACACCGGGAAGTACCAGTGCCCGTCGTAGCGCACGACGAGCGGCTTGTCATTGGACAGCACCTCGGCGAGCAAGCTGACGCCGAACAGCACGCAGAACACGATCAGGCTGGCGTATCCGAGGCGATTCGTGCGAAAGCGCCGCCAGGCGCGTCGCGCCGGACTGGCGTGAAGCGCGGTATCGACGACGAGCGGTGCGTGGATCTCGGTGACGACGCTCGACATGTCAGTCGAAGAACTTCACGCGCGGGTCGACCCACAGGTAGCTCAAATCGCGCACGAGCGTGGTGATGAGGCCAATGATGGTGAAGACGTAAAGGCTGCCGAAGACCACCGGATAGTCGCGGCGGATCACCGACTCGTATGAAAGCAGTCCGAGGCCGTCGAGCGAGAAGAGCGTCTCGATGAGCAGCGACCCGGTAAAGAATGCGGCCACGAAAGCGGCCGGGAAGCCGGTCATGATCGGGATAAGGGCGTTGCGGAACACGTGCCGCCAGAGCACCTTGCGCTCTTCGACCCCTTTGGCGCGCGCGGTCATCACGTATTGCTTGCGAATCTCCTCGAGCACGGAGTTCTTCGTGAGAATGGTGATGACAGCAAAGCCGCCGATCACCAACGCCGTCACCGGCAGCGTGATGTGCCAGAGATAGTCGGTGATCTTGTGGAAGAGATCGAGCTCGTGCCAGTTCGACGACACGATGCCGCGCAGCGGGAACCATTGAGCGAAAGTGCCGCCGGCGAAATAGACGAGCAGTACCACGCCGAGCACGAAGCTCGGAATGGCGTAGCCGAGGAGCACGATGAACGTCGTCACCGTGTCGAAGGCGCTGCCCGCGCGCACCGCCTTGGCGATGCCGAGCGGCACGGAAATCAGGTAAGTGAGGACGAAGGTCCACAGGCCGAGCGAGATCGACACCGGCAGCTTTTCCTTGATCAGCTGCCAGACGTCCTTGTTGTGGAAGAAGCTGCGGCCGAGGTCGAAGCGCGCGAACTGGCCCAGCATCTGGATGAAGCGCTCGGGCGCGGGCTTGTCGAAGCCGTAGAGCTTCTTGATCTCCTCGACCTTCGCCGCATCGACGCCCTGGCGGCCTCGATACCCGGCGAGCCCGGCCGCGGCGGCCGTGCGTCCGCCGGCCTCGCCGCCCGCCATGTCACGCCCCTGCAGCTGCGCCACCATCTGTTCGACCGGGCCGCCGGGCACGAACTGGATGACGATGAAGGTGATGAGCAGGATGCCGAAGAGCGTCGGGATCATCAGCAGCAGCCGCTTGAGGATGTAGGACCACATCGCTAGCGCTTCCTCCACCAGGTGGAGACCAGCCAGTCGTCCGGCGTGTAATAGAGCGGCTTCACTTGCGGCTGCTCGAATTTG
>DASREB010000053.1:0-8561 GCA_035652275.1 Burkholderiales bacterium | reverse complement strand
GTCTAGGCCGGGCTCGCGAGCGGCTTTCCCTTCTCCACCACATAGACGCTGAGGATCCGGACTTTGACATCGCTGGGCTTGCCGCCCGCATGCGCCGTATTGGGCGGAATCTGGATGCCGTCGCCCGCCTTGAGCATACGGGTCTCCTGGCCCGCTACCGGAAGCTCGAAGGCTCCTTCCAGAACATAGGCGGATTCAATTCCCGGATGCGTGTGCCGTCCGACCGGCACTCCCGGCTCCAATGTTGCTTCCGCGATTATTGTCACGTAGCCGGGCGTCGGCCCCTCCGTCTGCGACAGGACCTTGCGCGTGACACCGGGTGTGAGCTGCGGCTGTGCGCCCTGAGCCGACACTTCGGCGGCGACAAACTCCGTAATTCCGCAGATCGCGCACGTCGCAAAACCTGCGAATCCTCGACGTGTAAGCATGACGACCTCCCTGTTTCCATCCGTGGCCGCTTTGTTATCGCAATGCGAAGTCCGGCGGGCTTGAAGTGGCGCGTCGGCTGGTACTTACCTGCAAAACAGATTTTATCACTTTCAACCCGCGCCGGACACTCAACACGCGGTGATGATGGCGGGCCCGAATTTTCGCCGGCGATGCTGCTGCGCGCCGACAACGTGATCGAACCGGCACCGGCGAGGGGGCTCGCCTCCCGGCGACCGCATGGTATCATTCGACGTTCGAGCTTCGTTTACGGCTGCCGGCGAAGGCGGTTTTTGACGATGAAGCATCCGGGGGCGCAGACCGTCGAGGCAACTCAGCCGTCCGGGCAGCCGGCCCGCCGCGCGCGGCGGCAGCTCCTTGCCAAGTACATCACGATCTTCGCCGCCGTGGTCGCGATCGCGCTGGTCTCGAGCGGTGCCCTCGAGATCTGGTTCTCCTACAACGAATACAAGGCTTCGCTGGTGCGTATCCAGCGCGAGCAGGCCGAGTCCGCAGCCGCCAAGATCGCGCAGTTCATCAGGGAGATCGAAAGCCAGGTCGGCTGGACCACGCAGCTGCCGTGGTCGACGGGAACGCTGGAGCAGCGCCGCTTCGACGCGCTGCGGCTGCTGCGGCAGGTACCGGCGATCACCGAGCTTGCGCAGCTCGACCCGACCGGGCACGAGCTCCTGCGCGTCTCGCGGCTCGCCATGGACGTGATCGGCAGTAACGCCGACTATTCCGCGGATCCGAAATTCACCGAGGCCGTCGCGCGCAAGGTCTATTACGGCCCGGTCTACTTCCGCCGCGAATCCGAGCCCTACATGACGCTCTCGCTCGCCGGCACCCGGCGCGACGCCGGCGTCAGCGTCGCCGAGGTCAACCTCAAGTTCATCTGGGACGTCGTCTCGCAGATCAAGGTCGGTGAGCGCGGCAAAGCTTACGTCGTTGATGCCAAAGGAAGGCTGATCGCGCACCCCGACATAAGCCTCGTGCTGCGCAACAGCGACCTGTCGAATCTCGAGCAGGTGAAGGCCGCGCGCTCCGGCCGCGAGGAGGCGCCGGTCACCGAGGCCGCCGACTTCCAGGGCCAGGTCGTGCTTACCGCCTTCGCGCCGGTGTCCGATCTAGGCTGGCTGATTTTCGTCGACCTGCCGGTGGCGGAAGCCTACGCGCCGCTCTACAGCTCGCTGCAGCGCACCGCCGTCCTGCTGATGGGCGGCCTGCTGCTCGCGCTCCTCGCCGGCTTTTTCCTCGCCCGCCGCATGGTCGGCCCGATCCGCACCCTGCGCGAGGGCGCCGCCCGCATCGGCGGCGGCGATCTCGCCCAGCGCATCTCGATCCGCACCGGCGACGAGCTCGAGAGCCTCGCCGACCAGTTCAACGACATGGCCGCGCGGCTCGCCGACTCCTACGCCGACCTCGAGAAGAAGGTCGAGATCCGCACCCGCGAGCTCGAGCAGTCCAATTCCGAGCTGCGCGCGCTCGGCGAGGTCAGCCGCGCGGTGAACTCGACGCTCGATCTCGAGACCGTGCTGGAGACGATCGTGACCAAGGCGGTGCAGCTCTCCGGCACCGACGGCGGCGCGATCTACGTCCTCAACGACGCGAAGCACGAGTACGAGCTGCGCGCGACCTGCGGCATGAGCGAGGAGCTGATCGCCGCGGTCGGCAGCCACCACGCGGAGTTTTCCGAGGCGGTGGCGCGGACCGTCGAGCTTCGGGTGCCGACGCAGGTGCCGGACCTTGAGGAAAACGCGGCCTCGCCGGTGACCGACGTCATGCTGCATGCCGGCTTCCGCGCCCGCCTGGTGGTGCCGCTCGTCGGCGCCGAGCGCGCGGTCGGCGCCCTCGTCGTGCGCCGCAAGGCGCCCGGCGCGTTCCCCGCGAGCACGATCGAGCTGCTGCAGACCTTCGCCGCCCAGTCGGTGCTGGCGATCGAGAACGCCAACCTCTTCCACGAGATCGAGGCGAAGAGCCGGGAGCTGCAGCTCGCCAGCCAGCACAAGTCGCAGTTCCTCGCCAACATGAGTCACGAGCTGCGCACGCCGCTCAACGCCATCCTCGGCTACACCGAGCTCATCCTCGACAACGTCTACGGCGAGGTGCCCGCCAGGGTGACGGCGACGCTCGCGCGCGTGCAGTCGAACGGCAGGCACCTGCTCGGGCTGATCAACGACGTGCTCGATCTCTCCAAGATCGAGGCCGGCCAGCTGCAGCTCACGCTTGGCGACTACTCGGTGAAGGACGTCGTGCACAACGTCTTCAGCGCGGTCGAGTCGCTCGCCAGCAACAAGAACATCCGGCTGAAAGTCGACATCGCGCCGGAGCTGCCGGCGGCGCGCGGCGACGAGCGGCGCCTCACCCAGGTGCTGCTCAACCTCGTCGGCAACGCCATCAAGTTCACCGACACCGGCGAGGTCGCGATCAAGGCCTCGAATTCCAACGGCAATTTCACCATCGCCGTGCGTGACACCGGGCCGGGCATCTCCGAGGCCGACCAGGCCAAGATCTTCGAGGAATTCCAGCAGGCGGACTCCTCGACCACCAAGGAGAAAGGCGGCACCGGGCTCGGGCTTGCCATCGCCAGAAGCATCATCGAGATGCACGGCGGCCGGCTCTGGGTCGAGTCGAAAGTCGGCGAGGGCTCCACCTTCATCTTCACCGTTCCGACCATCGTTGAAACGCAGGCATCAGCATGAGCAAACGCATCCTCGTTGTCGAAGACCAGGAAGACAACCGGCAGATCCTGCGCGACCTGTTCGGCACCGTCGGCTACGAGCTGATCGAGGCCGAGAACGGCGAGGACGCGCTCGCGCTCGCGGCAAGGCGGCGGCCCGACCTGATCCTCATGGACATCCAGCTGCCGGTGATGGACGGCTACGAGGCCACCCGCCGCCTCAAGGCCGATCCGGCGCTGAAAGACATCCCGGTCATCGTCGTCACCTCCTATGCGCTGAGCGGCGACGAGGGCAAGGCGCGCGCCGCCGGCGCCGACGCCTACGTCACCAAGCCCTACAGCCCGCGCGACCTGCTCGCCAGGGTGCGCGCCTTCCTCGACGGCCCGGGCCGGTGACAAGGCCGCTGACAGGCCGCTGACAAAAAGATGCACAACCCGCCGCGCATCCTCATCGCCGACGACCACGAGACCAACCGGGACATCCTGGTGACGCGGCTCGGCATGCACGGCTACGAGCTCATCCAGGCCGCCGACGGCGAGGAGACGCTGCACGCCGCGCGCGCGCACCTGCCCGATCTCATCCTGCTCGACATCATGATGCCGAAGCTCGACGGCATCGAGGTCTGCCGCCGCCTCAAGAGCGACCCGACGCTGCCCTTCATGCCCATCATCATGGTGACGGCGAAATCCGACCCCAAGGACGTGCTCGCCGCCTTCGACGCCGGTGCCGACGAGTATCTCGGCAAGCCGATCGACCAGATGGGCCTCGTCGCGCGCGTGAAATCGATGCTGCGCACCAAGGAGCTGCACGACCGCGTCAACGCGCAGGCCGCCGATCTCGTGACCTGGAACCGCACGCTCGAGATGCGGGTCGCCGAGCAGCTCGCCGAGATCGAGCGCATGGGCCGCCTCAAGCGCTTCCTCTCGCCGCAGATCGCCGAGGCCGTGCTCGCGACGGGCAACGAGACGATTCTGGAAAGCCACCGCCGCGACGTCACCATTGCCTTCTGCGACGTGCGCGGCTTCACCGCGTTCGCCGAGACCGCCGAGCCGGAGGAGGTGATGGCCTTCCTGCGCGAGTACCACAGCGCGCTCGGCGCGCTCATCTTCAAATACGAGGGCACGCTCGAGCGCTTCACCGGCGACGGGCTGATGGTGATCTTCAACGACCCGCTGCGCTGCCCCGACCCGTCGCTGCGCGCGGTGCGCATGGCGGTCGACATGCGCGCTGCGATCGCCGGGCTCACCGCGCGCTGGCGCCGGCATGGCCACGAGCTCGGCTTCGGCATGGGCATCTCGCACGGCTTTGCGACGCTCGGGCAGATCGGCTTCGAGGGGCGGCTCGACTATTCCGCCGTCGGCACCGTGGTCAACCTCGCGGCGCGGCTCTGCGCCGAGGCGCGCGACGGGCAGATCCTCGTCGACCCGAAGGTGCGCAGCGCGATCGACGGCGCCGCCGACGTCGAGCCGCGCGGCGAGGTCACGCTGAAAGGCATCCACCGCCCGGTGCAGGTGTTCAACGTCATCGGCCTTTCCGCCGGCGCGGCGGCGTCGCCGGCCTAGCCGTCCGGGGGACGGCGCGCGGGCCCGCGGAAAAGCCGGCGCCCGGGCGCGCCGGCGTTTGCGGAACGTCCGCGGAGTCCCGCCTGCGCGGGAACGCGCCGGCGATATTGCAACACGCACCCGCGCGAAAGCGGGGATGCGCGCGGGAGATGGCCTATACTATCCGCGGCACGCGGGCAGGGGAGCGAAACTCATGGGCAAGGAACGGCTGACGGCCTTCAGCGACGGCGTCATCGCCATCGTCATCACCATCATGGTGCTGGAGCTCAGGCTGCCGCACGGCGCCGACTGGGCGACGCTCGCCGGCCTCGGCCCGCATTTCCTGAGCTACGTGCTGAGCTTCATCTACCTCGCGATCTACTGGAACAACCACCACCATCTGCTGCACACGGTGACGCATGTCGACGGCCGCATTTTGTGGGCGAACAGCAACCTCCTGTTCTGGCTCTCGCTGATCCCGGCCGCCACCGCCTGGCTCGGCGACAACGTTGCCGCGCCGGTGCCGACCGCGGTCTACGGCGCCGTGCTGCTGATGCCGTCGATCGCCTATCTGCTGCTGCAGATGGCGATCGTTAACCGCCAGGGCCGGCATTCGCGGCTCGCCCGCGCGCTCGGCGGCGACCTCAAGGGCAAGGTCTCGGCGCTGCTCTACGTTGCCGGGATCGCGCTCGCCTTCGTCAATGCCTGGATCTCGATCGCGATCTACGTGCTCGTCGCCGCGATGTGGCTCGTCCCCGACCGGCGCATCGAGAAGGCGATCGGGAAGCGGTGAGCCGCGGTTCCCGGGCGCGCAATCTCCATCCGGTCATTCCGGGGCGCGAGCGAAGCGAGCGAACCCGGAATCCAGCCGCGCGGACGGAGTGTCGTTCCGGAGTCCGGAACGGCGCTGACGCGCCGTTCCGGAATGACGACGAGAGAGGCGCGCGGTTCGCGCTTGCGGCGCCGTCGGCGGCGGCGGGCGGAGCGCCGTCTACTTCTCTTCCAGCTCGTCCGGCTTGAAGCCGCGGAAGGCCCAGCCGGCGACGAGGCCGAACAGCATCAGCGCGATCGGCGGCCCGATCAGCAGCACGGGCACGGCGAAGACCTCGTGGATGTCGCGGAAGCCCCTGCTGATGCCGTAGATCATCAGGTGCACGACCCAGCCCATGATCCAGGCGGCCGACAGCAGCAGCCAGATGCGGAAGAACCCGCGCCGCCAGTTCACCTGCGGCCGGCTGTTGGCGCCGGCCTCGAATTCGCGGCGGGACATTCCGAAATGCGGCATGTGCGACTGCTCCCGTTTGTTCGGCCATTCAACGTCCGTCGCGGCGGCGCTGTTCCGCCCGCCGCTCGCGGCCCGCCGGGCAACCCTAGCGCAGGCGCCCGCGCATTCCTAGGAACCGCGGCATGTCCGCGCCTGCCGCCGCGCCGCCCGCCGGCCCGCGCGGGCAACGGTTTTCGCCGCCGGCATTATTACAGCCCGAAGCTGGATAATCCGGGCCCTTTGCGGCGGCGTCCGCGCGCCCTCGTCCAGCAAGTTTTAACCTTCCTTGCCGATGATCGCCCCGTTGCGAATCCGGTGATTGCCGATGGGGCGTTTCTTGCGCATTTCCGGCCTCGTTCGCTCCCGCTCCGGCGGGGTCCTGCTCGTATTCCTGGCGCTCTCGGGGCTGATCAGCGCCGGCGTCGCCGGCTATTTCTACAACAGCAGCCTGCGCACCTTCGTCAGCCAGAAGGCGGGCGAGAACGCGGCCGCGCTCGAGCTCGTTGACGCTTTTGTGACAACCTACACCCGCTACCGCGCCGACCTCGGCGCCAGGGCGCCGGTACCGGCGACCTTCCGCGCCCACTCGATCGCCACCCTCAACGCCAAGCTCGGCGCCGAGAGCCCGTTCACGCTGCGCTGGGTCGGCCGCCAGGGCCGCGAGATCAAGACGCCGCCCGTCGACGCCGGGATGGCGCGCACCATCGAGCAGTTCGCCACCGCCGCCGCCGGCGACGCGCGGCCCGCCTCCGGCCTGCTCGACGCCGGCGGCCAGCGCGTGCTGCGCACCATCTATCCGTCCTTCGCCGGCGAGCAGGGCTGCGTGAACTGCCACAACGAGATGCAGCCGAACGGCCCGCGCTGGCAGCTCGGCGACCTGATGGGCGCCTTCGTCATCGACATTCCGGCCGGCCCCTTCCTGCGCGGCCTCCTGCACGAAAGCTACGCGCTCGCCGCCTGTCTCTTCCTCGCGCTCGCCGGCATCGGCCTTGCGCTCTCGATCCTGCACTACCGCCAGCTCGGCGAGCGCGAGCGCGCCGCCGCCCGCCTGTCGACGCAGAACATCCGCTTCAACGCCGCGCTCAACAACATGGGCCAGGGCCTCTGCATGTTCGACGGGCAGCGCCGCCTCGTCATCTGCAACGAGCGCTACGCGCGCATGTATTCGCTGCCGGACGAGCTCACGAAGCCCGGCACGGCGCACGAGGACATCATCCGGCACCGCGTCGCGCACGGCATCCTCGCCGGCGACAACAGCGAGAGCGCGGTGAGCGGCAAGCTCGCCGAGCTCGCCCGCCACGCGAGCGACAGGACGTCCACCCGCATCGACACGCTCGCCGACGGCCGCCGCATTCGCGTCACCCGCGATCCGATGCCCGACGGCGGCTGGGTGGCGACGCACGAGGACATCACCGAGCAGGACCACCTGCGCTCGATCGATTCCGCCATCGCCGCCTTCCGCAGCCGCGTCGAGGAGGTGCTGGCGATGGTCGGCCGCAGCACCACCGCCATGAAGACGACGGCGACCACGCTGTTCGGCGCCTCCGAGCAGACCATGCGGCGCGCCGAGGAGGCGCTGCGCGAGTCGAACGACGCCTCCGGCAACGTGGCGACGGTCGCCGGCTCGGCCGAGGAGCTTGCCGGCTCGATCGCGCAGATCAGCGAGCAGCTGGCGCAGACCTCGGCCATCGTCGGCGACGCCGTCGCCGAAGCCGAGGCGACCGACGACCGCTACGCCAGGCTGGTGCAGGCGGCCGAGCGCATCGGCGACGTGGTCAAGCTCATCCAGAACGTTGCCGGGCAGACCAACCTGCTCGCGCTCAACGCCACCATCGAGGCGGCGCGCGCGGGCGAGGCGGGGCGCGGCTTTGCCGTCGTCGCCTCCGAGGTGAAATCGCTCGCGGTGCAGACGGCGAAGGCGACCGAGGAGATCGCGCGCCACATCGTGGCGGTGCAGGAATCGACCACCGGCGCCGCCGGCGTGGTGCGCGGCATCAAGGAGCGCATGCGCGAGATCAACACCCGCACCGCCGACGTCTCCACCTCGATCGCCGGGCAGAACGCGGCGACTTTCGAGATCACCCGCAACGCGGCAAACGCCGCGCGCGGCACCAGCCTGGTGGTGGCCGCGCTCGACGAGGTGACGCAGGCCGCGGTCGGCACGCGCTCCGCCGCCGAGACCGTGCTCACCGCCTCGAACTCGGTCGACGCCTCGATCGGCAGCCTGCGCACCGAGATCGAGAGCTTCCTCGGCAAGGTCGCGGTCTAGCGGCGGCGCGGCCGTCCTAGCGCACCATCGCGCGGATGCGCTCCGTGGACGGACCGTATTTCTGCACCAGCCAGATCAGGTCGCCGATCGAGATGCGCAGCTCGTTCGTCCAGTAATTGAGCTCGCGCTCGTCGTTGATGTCGATCTCGTTGAGGTTCCCGGGCGTCCAGGTCCCGGCCGGACGCGGCGGGGCGTCGATATAGGCTCCGTATGACATGCGTTTCCCCATAGTCCTTGGTTTTTGTCCTTGGTTTTTGGTCCGTTTTGGTCCGTTTTGGTCCTTGGGTTTTGGTCGCGTTGTTGACGCGGGCGCACGCGGCGCCGCGGGCCGCGCTGCGGCGTTTCGCGCGCCCGCAAGGTTCCGCATGATGTCCCGCGTG
>DASREB010000052.1:0-12421 GCA_035652275.1 Burkholderiales bacterium | reverse complement strand
CCCGTGTAGTAGAAGGGCCGGCGCACGAAGCTGTCGGTCGCGCCGAGGAGCTTCGACACCTCGATCTCCTCGCGCTGCGTGAGGATCTGCAGCCGGATGGTGTTGAAGGTCACCGCGACGAGCGCAGCGGCGAGGAGTCCCGCCAGCAGCCAGAGCGCTGCGCGCCCCAGCCGCGCGAGCGACGAAAGGCGTCGCGCCCAGAGCGCGTCCGCTTGTACGTGCGCCACCCCGGGCAGCTTGGCGAGCTCGGCGGCAAGCGGCTCGACGCTTTCATTGACCGTGCTGACGACGAAGCCATCGGGCAGCGGATTGCGTCCGAGCGCCTCGACGAGCTCCGGCACGCCCTGCACGCCGCCGATCTCGCGCAGCGCGTCCTCGCGCGGCACGAAGCGCAGGCCGCGCACGCGTGGATCGCGCTTGATGCGCGCGGCGAGCCCGTCGACGTCTGTGCGCTTGCCGTCGAGAAAAAGCGAGATTTGCGGCTCGAGCGAGAGCCGCCCGGTGAGCGTACGGAGGCTCTCGAGCAGCGCGTAGCCGCCCGCCGGCAGCGCGAGCGCCACGCCAATGACCACTATGTTCAGCACGCCGACGCGCGAGGCGCCACGCGCGAACGCCTGACGATGCTGGCGCAGCCAGGCCCTCATTGCAGGCGGCCAGCGTCGAGGTGCATGCGCCGCTTCGCGTACTGCCCAACGAGCGCCTGGTCGTGCGTGGCGATGAGCACGGTCACGCCGACGCGATTGAACTCGACGAGGATGTCGATGATGCGGCGCGCCGATTCGGCGTCGAGATTGGCGGTCGGCTCGTCGGCCAGGAGCATCGCCGGGCGGTTTGCCACGGCGCGCGCAATCGCGAGGCGCTGCTGCTCGCCGCCCGAGAGCTGGATCGGATTGGCCTTCTCGCGGCCGAGCAGGCCGACCTTGTCGAGCGCCGCTCGCGCGCGTCGCGCGGCTGCTTTCGGCGGCTGGGCCGAGAACGACAGCGGCAGCATCACGTTGTCGTAGACCGTGCGGTCGTAAAGAAGCTTCTGGTCCTGGAACACGAGGCCGACGTTGCGGCGCAGGTAGGGAATCGCCGCGCGCTTGAGCGCGCCGACGTTCTGGCCGTTGACGATCACGCTGCCCGAGCTCGGGCGCTCGATCGCGGGAATCAGCTTGAGAAGCGTGGACTTGCCCGCTCCCGAGCGCCCGGTGATGAATAAGAGCTCGCCGGGCTGGACCGCGAAGCTCACACCGCGCAGCGCTTCCTCGCCGCCCGGATAGCGCTTGGCCACCGCCGAGAAGCTAACCAACCAGCGCCTCGGCGAATTCGCGCGCCTTGAACGGGCGCAGGTCGTCGATGTCCTCGCCGACGCCGACGAAAAGGAGCGGCACCGGCCGCTCGCGCGCGATGGCGCAGACCACGCCGCCTTTCGCAGTGCCGTCGAGCTTGGTGAGCACCAGGCCCGTCAGCCCGAGCGCATCGTCAAATGCCTTCACCTGGGCGATCGCGTTCTGGCCGGTGTTTGCATCGAGCACCAGCAGCACCTCGTGCGGCGCATCCGATTGCGCCTTGGTCGCGACGCGCTTCACCTTGCGGATCTCCTCCATCAGGTGAAGTTGTGTCGGCAGCCGGCCCGCGGTATCGGCAATGACGACGTCGCTATTCCTCGCGCGCGCAGCGTTGAGCGCGTCGAAGACCACCGCGCCCGGATCGCCGCCTGCCTGCGCAATGACCGGCACGCCGTTTCGCTCGCCCCACACGACGAGCTGCTCGCGCGCCGCGGCGCGGAACGTGTCGCCCGCGGCGAGAAGCACGCTCTTGCCCTGCGCTTGCAGCCACTTGGCGAGCTTGCCGATCGAGGTGGTCTTGCCGGAGCCGTTCACCCCGGCAATCATCACCGTGAATGGCTTGGCGCGCGATGGGTCGAGCGTGCGCTCGAGCGGCGCGAGCAGTTCGGTGATCGAGTCCTTCAGCGCGCGCTTGAGCGTCTCGGCGTCCTCGATGCGGTCTTTGCGCGCTTTCTCGCGCAGCGCGGTGAGCAGCCAGTCGGTGGCAGGGACGCCGCAATCGGCTTGCAGCAGCGCCATCTCCAGATCCTCGAACAGCGACTCGTCCACGCGGCGGCGAACGAAGAGCTCGGAGACCGGCGTGTTCAGGACTTCCCGCGTGCGCGCGAGGCCGTTCTTCAGGCGCGCGGCCCAGGAAAGCGCTGCTACCATGGATCAATGCATTCTAGCAAAGGGCAAATCCGCATCATCGCGGGCGAGTATCGCGGCCGGCGCATCCGCGTCGCGTCGCGCCCGGGATTGCGGCCGACGCCCGACCGCGTGCGCGAGACGCTGTTCAACTGGTTGGGACAGCGGCTCGACGGCGAGAGTTGCCTCGATCTTTTCGCCGGTTCCGGTGCGCTCGGCTTCGAGGCGGCCTCGCGCGGCGCCGCGCGCGTCGTCATGGTGGAAGCCGATCGCGCCGCCAACGACGCACTGCGAGCCGCGCGCGAGCTGATCGGCGCGCGTACCGTCGAGCTCGTGCATGGCGATGCGCTGCAGTACCTGGAACGCGCGGGCGATCGATTCGGCGTGGTTTTCCTCGATCCGCCGTTCAGGCAGAATGCGCTGCCCGCGGTGCTAAAGCGGCTCGAGCCGCGGCTCGCCGACGGCGCGCGCGTCTACATCGAAGCGAGCACTGCATGTACGCTCGGCGGGCGCTGGCGCGAGCTGAAGCGCGCCCGCGCCGGGCAAGTGAGCTACCAGCTCTTCCAGTGGAGTAGCGATGATCAAGGCGGTCTACCCGGGAACGTTTGATCCGCTCACGCGCGGCCACGAGGATCTCGTGCGCCGTGCAAGCACCATCTTCGACGGCGTGATCCTTGCCGTCGCCGACAGCAGGGCGAAAAAACCGTACTTCACGCTCGATGAACGGATCGCCATGGCGCGTGAAGTGCTCGGGGACGTCAAGAACGTGCAGATAATGGGGTTCGGGGGGCTGCTCACCGATTTCGTGCGCAAGCAGGGCGCGCGCGTCGTGCTGCGCGGACTGCGCGCGGTGTCGGACTTCGAGTACGAGTTTCAGCTGGCCGGGATGAACCGCAATCTTTTCCCCGAGATGGAAACCATTTTCCTCACGCCGTCCGAGCAGCACATGTTCACCTCGGCGACGCTGGTGCGCGAGATCGCGAGCCTGGGCGGCGATGTCAGCGAATTCGTCCATCCGCTGGTGGCGAAGCGCCTTAAGCAGAAAACCAAGAACTAGATCGCAAACGTCATCAGCCGTGGTTCCCGCGAAAGCGGGACCCGTATTTCATTTCTGGCAGCGCGGGCAGTAGTAGCTCGAGCGTTGTCCCTGCACCAGGCGCTTGACCCTCGCACCGCAGCGCCGGCACGGCTGGCCTTCACGCTCGTAAACCCAATGGCGGCTTTGGGCATCGCCCAGCTCGCCGTCGGCGGCGACGTAATCGCGCAGGCTCGAGCCGCCGGCGCGGATCGCCGCGCGTAACGTGTCCTTGATTGCCTTCGACAAGCGCGCGCAGCGCGCGAGCGACAGGCGGTTCGCCGGCGTGCGTGGATCGATGCCGGCGCGAAAGAGGCTCTCGCTCGCGTAGATGTTGCCGACGCCGACGATGCGGCGCCCATCCATGAGGAACTGCTTGATCGGCGCGCGATGCTTGCGCGTAAGCAGATGCAGGCGCGCGGGGTCGAGGGCGCGCGACAGCGGCTCGACGCCGAGACTCGCGATCAGCGGATGCATGTGCACGTCATCCGCGGTCCACAGCACGGCGCCGAAGCGCCGCGGATCGCGCAGCCGCAGCAGCCGGTCGCCCAGCACGAGATCGAAGTGGTCATGCTTCTGCGCGGGCGTCCCGGGGGGCAGCAGGCGCAGGCTGCCCGACATGCCGAGATGCAGGATCAAATGCCCATCACCGCAGTCGACGAGCAGGTACTTGCCGCGCCGATGCACCGCGCGCACCGTGCGGCCGGCCAGCTTGCGCACTGCTTGCGGCACCGGCCAGCGCAGTCGGGGCTCGCGCACCTCGACGGCCGAAATAATGCGGCCCGCGAGATGCGGCGCGAGCCCGCGCCGCGTCACTTCGACTTCCGGGAGTTCAGGCATCTATAAGACAATTGCTTGTGCGCAGCACCAAATATACCTAACATCAGTCGAATCCCCATGCTACGTCGCTTCCTTCTTCCGCTTGCTGTCGCGGCGCTCGGCGGCCATGCCGTCGCCTTCGCTCAACCTGCGCCTGATGACGATTCAGCGCTCTACGACATGCTGCTTGGCGAGATCGCGCAGCAGCGCGGCGATTACGCGCTCGCGGCCAAGACCTATCTCGAGCTCGCCAAGCGCACGCGTGACCCGCGCGTCGCCCGCCGCGCAGTGGAGGTGGCGAACCAGGGCCGGTTGAATGAGCTTGCGCTCGACGCGGCGAAGACCTGGTACGAGATCGAGCCGCAATCGACCGCGGCGCTGAGCGTGATCGCCTCGCTTCTGGTCTCGGCGAAGAAAGTGGACGAGGCCGAGCCGTATCTCGCCAAGCTGCTGAACACCGAGGGCGTGGACCAGGAGCGCGGCTACCTGCAGATCAATCGCCTGCTCGCCGGCAATCCCGACCGCAAATCGAATCTGCGCGTGGTGCAGAAGCTCGCCTCGCGCCATCCCGAGCTCGCGCCCGCGCACTTCGCCACGGCACAGGCTGCGGCCCTCGCCGATGACGACAAAACGGCGCTCGCCGAAGCGCGCCGCGCGGCCGAGATCCGGCCGGAATGGGAAGCGCCGGTGATGCTCGAAGCGCAGGTGCTGCAGAAGCGCTCCCCGGCGCAGGCGGCAAAGCGCCTGGGCGACTTCGTCGCCAAGAATCCGCAGTCGCGCCCCGGGCGCCTTGCCTACGCGCGCGCCCTGGTCGCGGACAAGCGCATGCCGGAGGCGCGCAAGCAGCTCGACGCGCTGCTCGCCGCGAATCCGGGCGACACCGAGCTGATTTACACCGTCGGTCTCCTCGCGCTGCAGGTGAAGGACTATGCGGTCGCCGAGGAGAACATGAAGCGCCTGGTGTCGGCGCCCGACTATCGCGATCCGGACGGTGCGCGCTACATCCTCGGGCAGATCGCCGAGGAGCAGAAGCAGTGGCCGCGCGCCATCGAGTGGTACGACCAGATCCAGGACGGCGAGCACGCGCTGCCGGCGCGGCTGCGCACCGCCAACGCCATCGCCAAGGAAGGCAAGCTCGACGCGGCACGCGAATATCTGCACAAGAGCGCCGCCGACCACCCGGGCCAGGAAGTGCAGTTCACCGTGGCCGAGGCGCAACTGCTGCGCGACGCCAACCAGAACACGGCAGCGTTCGATCTCCTCGGCAAGGCGCTGAAGGAGGAGCCGGAGCAGCCCGAGCTCCTCTACGACTACGCGCTCACTGCCGAGAAGCTCGACAAGTTCGATGTGCTGGAGAAGAACCTGCGCAAGCTGATCGAAGTAAAGCCCGATCACGCCCACGCTTACAACGCCCTCGGCTACTCCTTCGCCGATCGCAACACGCGCCTCGGCGAGGCGCGCAAACTCGTCGAGAAAGCGCTCGAGCTCGCGCCGGATGACTCGTTCATCGTCGACAGCCTCGGCTGGGTGCAGTACCGGGAAGGCGACCTGAAAGGCGCGGCGCAGACGCTGAAGCGCGCCTACGACAACCGGCCTGACGCCGAGATCGGCGCGCATCTTGGCGAGGTGCTCTGGGTGATGGGCGATCGCAGCGAAGCGAATCGCATCTGGCAGGAGTCGCTGAAGACCGCGCCGGACAACGAGACCCTGCTGAAGACCATCAAGCGCCTGAAGAAGTGAAGCGCGCAGTCGCCGCCACCGCGGCGGCGCTTCTCGCCGCCTGCGCCCACGTCGACTTGAAGCCGCCGGCCGCAGTCGAGTTCGAGCTGCTCGGCCGCATCGCGGCGCGCTACGCCAAAGACGCCTTTACCGGCAACCTGCAGTGGCGCCACGCCAGCGACGGCGACGAGATGCTGATCACCACGCCGATGGGCCAGGGCGTCGCGCGCATCGTGCGCCAGGGCGACGCGGTGCAGCTCACGACCGCCGACGGCCATGAATACCGCGCCCCCGACGCCGAGTCGCTCACCGAGCGCACGCTTGGCTTTCGCCTGCCGCTCGAAGGCCTCGCCGACTGGGTGCAGGGGCGGCCGACGCCGGGTGCGCCCTCCCGCGAGGTGAAAGCCTCCGACGGCAAGCTGCACTCGCTCGATCAGCGCGGCTGGCACATCGAGTACCTGGCGTACGGCGAGGACGAGCACCCGTCGCTGATGCGCCTCAACTACGAGGGCATCGAGCTTCGGCTTGCCATCACCTCATGGAAGTAAGCGAGCTTCCGGCACCCGGCAAGCTCAATCTCTTCCTGCACGTCCTCAACCGCCGCGCCGACGGCTATCACGAGCTGCAAACCGTTCTTCGGCTGATTGACCGCGCCGACCGCATCCGCATCGCCGCGCGCGCTGACGGCGAGCTGCGTTTCTCCGGCCCGTTCGGCGAGGACAACCTCTGCCTGCGCGCCGCGCGGCTACTCAAGCAGCAAACCAGCGTGCGCGCCGGAGCCGATATCACGCTCGAGAAAGTGCTGCCCGTCGGTGGCGGGCTCGGCGGCGGATCCTCCGACGCGGCCACCGTGCTGCTGGCGCTCAACCGGCTGTGGAAACTGCGCCTTGGGCGGGACGACCTGCAGGATCTCGGTGCGCGCTTGGGCGCCGACGTGCCCTTCTTCATTTACGGGCGCAATGCGCTCGGCGAAGGCATCGGCGAGCGCCTGACGGCGCTCAGGCTGCCTTCCGCCTGGTACCTCGTCATCACGCCGCAAGTCGCGGTTTCCACGAAGGAAATCTACTCGTTTGCGTTGACAGGGCAGTCCAAACGACTCACAATACCGCCCTTTTTCGCGGGGCAGGGAACGAACGATCTCGAAGCCGTGGTCGTCGGCCGCTACCCCGCGGTGGCAGCGCAGCTCGCGTGGCTCAAGCAACGGTGCCCGCAAGCGCGCATGACGGGCTCCGGAGCATGCCTCTTCGCCGAGTTCGCAACCCAGGCCGAAGCCGCGGCGGTGCACGCCCAGTTGCCGTCCGGGATGAGCGGATTCGTGGCGCCGGGGCTCGATCGGCATCCGCTGTATGACTGGGCTGATTAACTTGGATTCGGGGGCGCGCAAGCGGCCCCCCCAATTCGACAACTGGGGAGTCGCCAAGCTGGTTAAGGCACCGGATTTTGATTCCGGCATACGAGGGTTCGAATCCTTCCTCCCCAGCCATTTACTATGACCGCGATGAACACCGGGATGAACAGCGCCGCGCTCGACCGGCTGATGGTGTTCACCGGCAATGCCAACTCGCGCCTCGCGCAGGACGTCGCCAAGCATCTCAACCTGTCGCTTGGCCGCGCGATCGTCGGCAAGTTCTCCGATGGCGAGGTGATGGTCGAGCTGCTCGAAAACGTCCGCGGCAAAGACGTCTTCGTCCTGCAGTCGACCTGCGCTCCTACGAACGACAATCTGATGGAGCTCCTGGTGATGATCGATGCGCTGAAGCGCTCCTCAGCCGCGCGCGTCACCGCCGCGATTCCTTACTTTGGTTACGCTCGCCAGGACCGCCGGCCACGCTCGGCGCGCGTCGCAATCAGCGCCAAGGTAGTCGCCAACATGCTCACCTCCGTGGGCGTCGCTCGCCTGCTGACCATGGACCTGCACGCCGACCAGATCCAGGGCTTCTTCGACATCCCGGTCGACAATATCTACGCGGCGCCGGTGCTGCTCGGCGACGTCTGGAAGCAGCGCTACGAGAATCTGATCGTCGTGTCGCCGGACGTCGGCGGCGTGGTGCGCGCCCGGGCGCTGGCGAAGCGCCTGGAATCCGACCTGGCAATCATCGACAAGCGGCGCCCGCGCGCGAATGTCAGCGAGGTGATGAACGTCATCGGCGAAGTGAAGGACCGCACCTGCGTGATCATGGACGACATGGTCGACACCGCCGGCACGCTGGTGAAAGCCGCGCAAGTGCTGAAGGAAGAAGGCGCGACCAAGGTGGTCGCCTACTGTACGCACGCCGTGCTGTCAGGCGGCGCGGTGGAGCGCATCGCCGGTTCGCCGCTCGATGAGCTGGTCGTCACCGACACGATTCCGCTGCGCGAAGACGCGCGCGCTTGCAAGAAAATCCGCAGCCTCTCGGTGGCCGGCCTGATCGCCGAGACGATCCTGCGCATCTACACTGAGGAGTCGGTCAGCTCGCTCTTCATTGAGTAGTTTTTGCAACCAGCAGTTTTTGCAACCGGCCGACACCTGGTCGCGGGGTCGGCTCTAACCAGGAGCAACGAAATGGCAATTGAAATCAATGCGCGCAAGCGCGAAGCGCAGGGAACGGGTGCGAGCCGCCGCCTGCGTCGCCTGGGCAGGGTACCTGGCATCGTCTACGGCGGCGACAAGGATGCGATCACCATCGAGCTCGACCACAAGGACCTGTACCAGAACCTGCGCAACGAGAAATTCCACGCCTCCATCCTGACGCTCGCGCTCGACGGCGCGAAGGAGCAGGTGCTGCTGCGCGCGGTGAACATGCATCCGTTCAAGGCGCAGGTGCAGCACATCGACTTCCAGCGCGTCTCGGCGGACAAGAAAATCCACATGAAGGTGCCGCTGCACTTCGTGAACGCCGAGAAGTCGCCGGGCGTGAAGGAGCAGGGCGGCGTGGTGAACCACGTGCTGAACGAGCTCGACGTCGTCTGCTTCCCGGCCGACCTGCCGGAGTACATCGAGATCGATCTGGGTAATCTCGCCGTCGGCCACTCGCTGCATATCCGCGACGTGCCGCTGCCGAAGGGCGTGGAGCTGACGCTCTCCAAGGACGAGAACCCGGTCGTGGCGACGGTCGTCGTGCCGGCGCAGATCACCGAGGAAGAGGAAGCCGCGGCCGCGGCCGTGGCGCCCTCCGAGGTGCCGACCACCGAGCAGGCGGCGGCGCCGGAAGCCGCGCCTGCCGAGGGCGAGAAGGGCGGCGACAAAGCCGCGCCCAAGGCGGAGAAGCCGGCCGTTGCCGAAAAAGGCGAGAAGAAAGAGAAGAAGTAAGCCTTGGGCATACGCCTCATCGTCGGGCTGGGGAATCCCGGCCAGGAGTACGAGCGCACGCGTCACAACGCCGGCTTCTGGCTGGTGGAGCGCTACGCGCAGGCGAACGGCGTCGTCCTGCGCAAGGACGCGAAGTTCCAGGCGCTCGTCGGCCGCCCGGCGGGCGCCGACGGCGTCTGGCTGCTTTTGCCGCAGACCTTCATGAACGCGAGCGGGCGTCCGGTGCAGATGCTCGCCTCGTTTTTCCGGATCAAGCCGGAGGAAATCCTGGTCGTGCATGACGAGCTCGATTTCCCGCCAGGCACGGTGCGCCTCAAGCAGGGCGGTGGCATTGCCGGCCACAATGGCCTGAAGGACATCTCGCAGCGCCTCGCGACTCATGAGTATTGGCGGCTGCGCCTCGGTGTAGGCAAGCCGCCACCGGGGCGCGAAGGCGCGGACTATGTGCTCGAGCGGCCGAGCGCCGAAGAAAAAACCGCGATCGACGCGGCGATCGAGAAATCCCTCGCCCTGCTGCCGCAGATGCTGAGCGGTGACATGCAGGCCGCAATGAACAAGCTGCATACCGACGAAAAGCCGCCGGCGAAGAAGGAGCCGGAGAAGAAAGCACCGGAGAAAAAGGAGCCGCCGAAGAAAGAGCCGGAGAAAAAGGCCGAGGCGGTCACGGACCCCGCGAAGAAGGAAGGCCTGCTCAGCGGCTTATTCGGCCGTAAGAAATGAGCTTGAAGTGCGGCATCGTCGGCCTGCCGAACGTCGGCAAGTCGACGCTCTTCAACGCGATCACCAAAGCGGGCATCGCGGCGGAGAACTATCCCTTCTGCACCATCGAGCCGAACGTCGGCATCGTCGAGGTGCCCGACCTGCGCCTCGACGTCATCGCCGAGATCGTGCAGCCGCAGAAGGTGGTGCCCGCGGTCGTCGAGTTCGTCGACATCGCCGGCCTGGTGGCCGGAGCGTCCAAGGGCGAGGGGCTGGGAAACAAATTTCTGGCCAACATTCGCGAGACGGACGCCATTGCGCATGTCGTGCGCTGCTTCGATGATCCGGATGTCGTGCACGTCGCCGGCAAGGTGGATCCGGTCTCCGACATCGAAACGATCCACACCGAGCTCGCGCTCGCCGATCTCGAGTCGGTCGAGCGCCAGCTCGTGAAGCACGAGAAGGTCGCGCAGTCGGGCGGTGACAAGGAAGCGCAGCGCCTGGTTGCCGCGCTCAGGAAAGTGCGCGCCGTGCTCGACCAGGGACGGCCCGCGCGCGGCGCCGAGCTTACGCGCGAAGAGCACGCGGTGCTGAGGCCGCTCTTCCTCCTCACCATGAAGCCGACGATGTACGTGGCGAACGTGGCGGAGAACGGCTCGCCGGCGGCGCTCGCGGCGGTGCAGCGCTACGCCGGGAAGGAAGGCGCGCCCGTCGTGCCGATATCCGCGGCGCTCGAAGCGCAGATCGCCGACATGCCGGAGGAGGATAAGAAGCTCTTCCTCGAGGACATGGGCATGCAGGAGCCGGGGCTGAACCGCGTGGTGCGCGCGGCGTATGACCTGCTCGGTTTACAGACCTACTTCACCGCCGGGCCGAAGGAGGTACGCGCCTGGACCATTCCGGCCGGCGCTACGGCGCCGCAGGCAGCGGGCGTCATTCATACGGACTTCGAGCGCGGCTTCATCCGCGCCGAGGTCGCGGCGTACGACGATTTCGTCGCCCACGGTGGCGAGCAGGGCGCGAAAGAGGCGGGAAAGCTGCGCCTCGAAGGCAAGGATTACGTCGTGCGCGACGGCGACGTCATCCACTTCCGCTTCAACGTCTAGGATAGCGGCCATGGAGCTCCAGTACGGTCAGGCCACGGTGAAGGACCTGCCGCAGCTGGTGGAGCTTCTGCATGTGCTCTTCACCGACGAGGCCGAGTTCCAGCCGAACGCCGAAAAGCAGCGCCGCGCCCTGGAAGCGATCCTCGCCAATCCCGCAATCGGCAAGGTGTTCGTCGCGCGCGAAGGCAAGCGGGTCGTCGCAATGGCGAGCCTGCTCTATACGGTCAGCACCGCCGAAGGCGGCAAGGCCGCCTTGTTCGAGGACCTGGTGGTGCATCTCGATGAGCGCAAGCGCGGTATCGGCGAGGCGCTGCTGAAGCACGTCGTGGCGCAGGCGCGCGCCGATGGCGTGCTGCGCATCACCCTCCTCACCGACATGCAGAACGAGCGCGCGCAGGCGATGTACCGGCGCGCCGGGTTTGTCGGCTCGCCGATGCGACCGATGCGCCTGAAAATAAAGCCGACTTAGGCCGAAAAAATAGGGACAGTCCCTATTTTTCAGGAGCTGGTGAGGCTCACCATTTCTTTCTCGGCGAAGATCTTGCCCAGCGTCTGCCGGAAGCTGATGACTTCGGCGCCCTCGAGCATTCCTTGACGCTTCATCTCGGCATGCAGCCGCGGCAGGTTGTACTGCGGCACCGAGGCGTAAAGATGATGCTCCACGTGGAAGTTCACGTTGTGCGGAAAAACGAGCCAGCGCAGCCACGCCGGCCCTAGGTTGGTGCGCGCGGCGGTGAGCGGGGATGAAAAGTCGGTCGTCGCGCCGTGCTCGGCGATCGCGCGTAGCCGCAGGATTGCCTGGACCACCGTAACGAGCGGCAGCACCCACAGCACTAGATACTGGATCAGATAACCGCTGGCGGCGAATGCGACCAGCGCGACGATGTGCAGCGCGATAACCATGTTGCGGTCGGCGCGCGCCTCGTGGCGCAGCTTCGCCGACGTGTCGTCAAGCGGCCGCACCGCCACATTGGTTGCCGTGTTGAGAGCTGGCGCGCCGCCGAGGAAGTACGCGTACGTCTTCCACGCCGTGAGGCCGCTCAGATCCTTGGCGAGCTTGCGCACGAGGTACATCCGCCCCCGCGGATAACCGCCGTGCAGCGCGGTGTCTGGATCGAGCTCGCCGTAGAGATTGTTGTGATGCAGCCGGTGGATCACCCGGTAGGTGCCCATCGAGAGCCCCTGCGCGGCGGCGCATGCCCGGCCCACCGCATCGTTGAGCCACCGGCGTTCGTACAGGAGGTAGTGCGCCGCGTCGTGCGCGATTACGAAAAGCGCGTGTTGCCGCGTGCCGATGATGATGATCGCCGCGATCAGGACGAGCGGATTCGGCCAGAAGGCGAGTGCCGCCGCGATCGCGATGGCAAGCACGGCGACGTCGGCAAGCACTGCCGCCGTGGCGCGCCAGGCCGAGCGGCGGGTGAGCTCGCGGACGACTTCCTTCGGCAGCGCGCGCCGGAAGTCGTCCTTGAACTCTTCGCCGCCCACGCGCTACTTGTCGATGCCGCCGACCAGCACGTACTTCACCTCGAGGAAT